>JANLQS010000050.1:0-23653 GCA_031367995.1 Sphingomonas sp. | reverse complement strand
ACCGCCGCCCAATATGGCGCCGACCTACTCGTCATCCTCGTCGACAACGGCGCCTATGGCACCATCCGCATGCATCAGGAGCGCGATTACCCCAACCGCATCAGCGCCACGAACCTCGCCAACCCGGATTTCGTCAAACTGGCGGAAGCTTATGGTGGCTGGGCGTCCCGGGTCGAGGAGACCGCCGCCTTCGCCCCGGCCCTCGCCGAGGCGATGACGCGCAAGGGCATCCGCCTGATTCACTGCGTCACCGACGTAGAAGTCATCACCAACGCGACGACGATTTCCGCCCTGCACAAGCGTTAGGCGCTTGGGTTAGCCCCCGCGCTCGCTCGGGTTACAGCGCGGGGGCATTCGGGAAACTGCGCAGCGCGGCCGGCGCGTCAGCGGTCGTACGGCGGAACTCGCCGGATCGCCTTCGCGAGGTAGGAGTCGTACTCGATTCGGGAGGGCCGGGCCATCTCGTCCAGCACTTCGATCCAGCATCGTTCACCACGGCAAGCGGGATCCGCGAACAGCGTTTTCAGCAGGTCGCGAATGTCGGTAAAGCTGCCGCCCTCCGTCGTCCCTTTGCCACCTAAGTTGTTGTATTTACTCATACCACGACAACGAGCCGCAGCCCGCTTTGCTGCTTACAACCGCGTCCGTTCCGGTGCGGGTTCGCTCCGTCAGATCAGCCCGGCGAGCGGCGAACTGGGGTCGGCGTAGCGCCGCTTGGCCATCCGCCCGGCGAGGTAAGCGAGGCGTCCGGCCTCGACCGCCAGCTTCATCGCCCGGGCCATCATCACCGGCTCCTTGGCTTCGGCGATGGCGGTGTTCATCAGCACCCCGTCGCAGCCCAGCTCCATCGCCACCGCGGCGTCGCTCGCGGTGCCGACCCCGGCGTCGACCAGCACGGGCACGCTGGCGCCCTCGACGATCAGCCGGATGGTCACCCGGTTCTGCAGGCCCAGGCCCGATCCGATCGGCGCGCCCAAGGGCATGATGGCCACTGCTCCGGCCTCTTCGAGCTGCTTCGCGGCGATCGGGTCGTCGACGCAATAGACCATCGGCAGGAAGCCCTCCTTGGCCAAGACCTCGGTTGCGCGCAACGTCTCGCGCATGTTCGGATACAGCGTCCGCGCCTCGCCCAGCACCTCGAGCTTGACCAGGTCCCACCCGCCCGCCTCGCGCGCCAGCCGGAGCGTGCGGATGGCATCCTCGGCGGTAAAACAGCCCGCGGTGTTGGGGAGGTAGGTAATCTTCTTGGGGTCGATGAAATCCATCAGCATTGGCTGCTTGGGATCGGAAATGTTGACCCGCCGCACCGCGACCGTGACGATGTCCGCACCCGAAGCCTCGACCGCCGCCGCATTCTGCGCGAAATCCTTATACTTGCCGGTGCCGACGATCAGCCGTGAGGTGAAGGTCCGGCCGGCAACGCTCCAGCTATCGGCCACTCAACCGCCCCCGACGAAATGGACGATCTCGTAATCGTCGCCATCCTCGACGATCAGCGTCTCGAACGTCGAGCGCGGCACGATTTCGAGGTTGCGCTCGACCGCGACCCGCAGCGGGTCGAGCCCGATGTCGGCGATCAACTGGGCCAGGCTCGAACCCGCCGGCATCCGCCGATGCTCGCCGTTGATGACCACGCCTGCGCTGCCGTCGAGACTCATGCGATACGCTTCCGCTTCACGGATGGGACTGGCGCCCATATAGGGTCTCGCCATGGCAACGCCACCGCTGATCCCAAAACTGATCTACGTGCTCAACGGACCCAACCTCAACCTGCTGGGCAGCCGCGAGCCCGAGATTTACGGGACAGATACGCTCGACGACATCGCCGCGCAGCTGAGCGACCGCGCGGCCACGCTCGGCGTCGTGCTCGACATCCGCCAGTCCAATCACGACGGCCACCTCATCGACTGGCTGCACGAGGCGCAGGCAAGCGGCGCCAAGGCCGTGATCCTCAATCCGGGCGGCTACGGCCACACATCGGTCGCGCTGCATGATGCGGTGAAAGCGATCGCGACGCCGGTCATCGAAGTGCATTTGAGCGATCCCGCCACCCGCGAAGGCTTCCGCCATGTCGACCTTGTCGGCCTCGTCGCGACCCGCCAGATCAAGGGGAAAGGGAGCGCGGGCTACCTTCTGGCACTGGACGCGGCGGCCCGGCTCTGACAGGGAGCGCCGCTACGAAATGGTAGGAAGTTGAGTATGGCCGACCCCAAGGAGCCTAAGAGCTCCCAGCACCCGATGCGCGTCGATGGCGCCTTGCTGCGCGAGCTCGCCCAACTCCTCGCGACCAATGATTTGACCGAAATCGAAGTCGCGGACGGCGACCGCAAGATCAAGGTCCGGCGCGAGGCTGCGACGGTCGTCGGTTATGCCGCCGTCCCTGCCCTGGCTGCTCCTTCAGCCGCAGCACCCACCGCCGAGGCCGCTCCGGCCGCCGCGGCGCCGGTCGACGCGGTCAAGTCGCCGATGGTCGGCACCTGCTTCATGTCGGCCGAGCCGGGCGCGAAACCGTTCATCACGGTCGGCGAGCCGGTCAAGCTGGGCGACACGTTGATGATCATTGAGGCGATGAAGGTGATGAACCCGATCCTCGCCCCCAAGGCCGGGACGGTGCGCCAGATTCTGGTCGGCGATTCGCAGCCGGTCGAGTTCGACCAGCCTCTCGTCGTCATCGACTGAGGCCGCATAGTGCCGATCAAGAAACTGCTGATCGCCAACCGCGGCGAGATCGCGCTTCGCATCCACCGCGCCTGCCATGAGCTGGGCATCGAGACCGTCGCCGTCCATTCGACCGCCGACAATGACGCGATGCACGTCCGCCTTGCCGACGAAGCGGTGTGCATCGGCCCGCCGGCGGCGAAAGACAGCTATCTCAATATCGCCAACATCATCTCGGCCGCGGAAATCACCCACGCCGACGCGGTTCATCCGGGCTACGGCTTTCTCAGCGAAAACGCCCAGTTCGCCGAGATCGTCGAAAGTCACTCACTGATTTGGGTCGGGCCGAAGCCCGAGCATATCCGCATCATGGGCGACAAGATCGAGGCCAAGCGCACCGCCGCGGCGCTCGGCCTGCCGCTCGTCCCCGGCTCGCCCGGCCCACTCGACAGCATCGAGGAAGCGCTCAAGATTGCCGCCGAGATCGGCTATCCGGTGCTGATCAAGGCGGCCAGCGGCGGCGGCGGCCGCGGCATGAAAGTGGTCGAGCGCGAGGACGACCTCGAAAGCCTGATGGGCCAGGCCTCGTCGGAGGCCAATGCCGCCTTCGGCGATCCCACCGTCTACATGGAAAAATACCTCGGCGATCCGCGCCACATCGAGTTCCAGATATTCGGCGACGGCGACGGCAAGGCCATCCACCTCGGCGAGCGTGATTGCTCGATCCAGCGCCGCCATCAGAAGGTCATCGAGGAAGCGCCCTCCCCGGTCATTTCGGCCGAGCAGCGCGCGCACATGGGCGGGATCGTCGCCAGGGCGATGGCCGACATGGGCTATCGCGGCGCCGGCACGATCGAGTTTCTCTACGAAAACGGCGAATTTTACTTCATCGAGATGAATACCCGGCTCCAGGTCGAGCATCCGGTCACCGAGATGATTTCCGACATCGACCTGGTCCGCGAACAGCTCCGCGTCGCCAGCGGCCAGGGCCTGTCGGTGACCCAGGACCAGGTCGTTCTCCACGGCCATGCGATCGAATGCCGCATCAGCGCCGAGGATCCGGTGACCTTCGTCCCGTCGCCCGGCCTGGTGAAAAATTACGTCGCGCCCGGCGGCATGCATGTGCGGGTCGATAGCGGGCTTTATGCCGGCTACCGGGTGCCGCCCTATTACGACAGCATGATCGGCAAACTGATCGTCTATGGCGTGACCCGCCAGGACTGCATCATGCGGCTGAAGCGCGCGCTCGAAGAGTTCGTCGTCGAGGGGATGAAGACCACCGTTCCGCTGCATCAGCGGATCATCCGCGACGAGGCCTTCATCAAGGGCGACTATACGATCAAGTGGCTCGAGCAGTGGCTCGACGCCAACCCGATCGACGCCTGACTCAGCGACGCCGGCGGGGCACAGCGGCAGCGCCCAGTTGGGGAAAGCCCGCCGCCGCCTTACCCTAGGACGCCCCGCTGGCGCGCCGCTCGGGGCGCGCTTATACCGCCGTGGCGCGTCATGCCGGTTCGGGGTTCATCGGGGGAAATCATGGCCACCATCGCATCCGCTCGCCCGTCCGCCAGCTGGCTGGTGCCGATGCTCGCCGCGGCGGTGCTGCTGACCTATGTCGATCGCGGCGCGGTCGGCATCGCCGCCCCGCTGATGAAGGAGGATCTGGCGCTTTCCGCGACCCAGTTCGGCATCGCCGTCTCCGCTTTCTTCTGGGTCTACACCCCGGTGATGCTGCTGATCGGCTGGCTGTGCGACCGATTCTGCACCTATCGATTGTTCGCTGCCGGGGTATTGCTGTGGGCACTGAGCACGGCCCTGACATCCCTGATTGGCGGGCTTGCCATGCTCATCGTCCTGCGCATGGCGCTTGGCCTTGGCGAGAGCATCGTCTTTCCCGGCTCGTCGAAAATCATTGCCGCCGAAGTCCCCGCCGCCCGACGCGGCATGGCCAACGCCATGATCGCCGCCGCAATCGCTTTCGGTCCAGCGGTCGGCACCTTCGCCGGTGGCCTCATTCTCGACTTGCACGGATGGCGCGCGGTGTTCCTGTTCTTTGGCCTTGCGACCTTGCTGTGGCTGGCGCCGTGGCACCTCGTCTCTCGCCCCTTCCGCGGGCACAGGCTGGCCGGCGAGGCCGCGACCGTCAGCATGCCCCGTCTGCTGCGCGCGCCGGCCCTATGGATCAGCGGCGTCGCCCATTTCTGCACGAACTACTCGTTTTATTTCCTCATCGCCTGGTTGCCGCTCTACCTGGTCAAGACGCGCGGCATGTCGATCCTCGACATGACCGAGCTGATGACTGGAATCTACATCCTTCAGGGTGCCGCCGCGCTCGTGTTCGGGTGGCTGTCGGACAGGCTGGTGCGCGGCGGGGCCAACGAGGGCCGGCTTCGCAAGGGACTGATGGCCGCCTCGCAAGCCGTCGCCGCGGTCAGCATCATGGGCGCCGCCACCGCCGGCAGCAACGTCACGCTCGGCTGGTGGCTAGTGCCAGCGGGCATGGCCACTGGCGTCATTTCCACAAATCTGTTCGCGATCGCCCAGATGTTCGCCGGCCCGCGCGTTGCGGGAAGCTGGGTCGGTATCCAGAATTCGATCGGCAACGTGTCCGGGATCGTCGGGCCGATCATTACCGGCATGATCATCGATTCCACCGGATCCTATTTCAACGCCTTTGCGGTAGCGGCCGCCATCTCACTGGTAGGCGCGCTCATCTGGTTGGTCGTGATGCCGCGCGTGCGGCAGCTCGATTTCACCTAGCCAGCGGGCGCCTAACGCAGTGCCAGCGCCGTCGCGTCGCGCTTATAGACGTCGTTGTAATAGACGATCTGGCTGCCCTGCGGCATCGCCGTGAAGTAGCCGAGATAGACCGGCACCGGGCGGTCGAGATCGACCCTTTGCTCGATCGACCCGTCCTTCGCGGTCAGCGTCCGGCCATACAGCCAGCGCGCCAGCTTCGGCGCATTTTCGAGCCGCACGCAGCCCGCGCTGAATAGCCGCGACTTTTCGGTCAATAGCGCCTTTTGCGGCGTGTCGTGAAGGTAGACGCCCTCGGGGTTGGGGAACATGAACTTCATCTGCCCCATGGCATTGGCATCGCCCGGATCCTGGCGCATCCGCAGGCCGACCTTGCCGGCCGCGACCTGGTTCCAGTCGACCGTGGTCGGATTGACCCGGCTGGCCTTGTCGGTCCAGTCGGACAGGATCACATAGCCCTTCCTGACCAGATAGCTCTGGCCCTCCTTGAGGACGTTCGGGGCAACCCGCTCCGTCACCAGGTCGGGCGGCAGGTTCCAATAAGGGTTGAGCGCGGTGTAGCGGATCATCGCCGCCATCATCGGGGTCGGCATTTCCGGTTTGCCGACAACGACGCGCATCGAATCGACGACCTTGCCATTGTCGTACATCTCGAGCCGCTGGCTGGCGGTGTTGACGATGACGTAGCGGCCGGCGCCGACACCCGGCAGGAGCCGCGCCCGCTGCAGATTGGCGCGCAGCATCTGGCCCTGTTTGCCTTCGCCGTTCTTGCGCGCGGTGGCCAGGGCCTGGCGCAGTTCGGCGTAGATCGGGTGCATCCAGCCCATCTGCCCGACGTAGCCGTTCAGCGACGGCGCGGCGGCGGCCTGGGCGAGGATCGCCGATGCTGACGGCGCCCGCGGCATCAGTTCGGCATCGTTGATTTCCCACCCGGTCGTGATCGGGTCGACCGCCCGCATCGCGCTCACATAAGTAACGAAGGCGCGGCTCAGCATCGCATCGGCGCGCAATTGCGCGTCGCGATCGCCGGTCTTCGCCGCGGAAACGGCTTTCTGCAGTTCGCTTAGGCGGAGCTGGTCGCTGTCGACGCGATCGAGCGAAGCGGTCGCGAACAGGTCCATCAGGCCGGACACCGCGGCCGAATTGCCTTGGGCGAACCACAAAGGCCGGCCCGCTCGCGCGGCATAGAATTGATCGATGTCGCTTCCTGCGGAAACCGTTATCGCATGGCGCGGAGCGGCCATCGCCGGGCTCGCCAGAGCGCCCAGTGAAACGCCAGCCGCGATCGCCAGCGTGGCGGCGAAAGCCGTGCGCCTGGACTGTGCCGTCGACTTGATCATTTCACGCTCCCCAGATTTCCTAACGAAGCGCTAACGACCAAAAACCCGGCGCTGTTCCGCCGCAGGTGCGAACAAAAATTTTGGAACCAAATCGACAAATGGTTGTGCGGCAAGGCAATTACCGGGAACTTTGCTCTGCCGGAAAGACTGGAACTTCGGATTTCCAGGCTTTCCTTTTGATCGCGCTAAAGCGACAATCGGCCCGTACCGGGACTCGGAGAAGCGAGCATGACGGCCAGAATTTTTCATAACCCGGCGTGCGGCACGTCGCGCAAGACGCTTGAGATCCTCCACGAGTCGGGGGCGAAGGTAACGGTGGTCGAATATTTGAAGACGCCGCCATCGCGTGACGAGCTGAAGCGGCTTTATGCCCGGGCGGGGATGCGCCCGCGCGACGGGCTTCGGGCCAAGGAGCCGCTCGCGACCGAACTCGGCCTCACCGGCGAGGGAGTCAGCGACGACGTCATCCTCGACGCGATGGTCGCCCACCCGATCCTGATCGACCGGCCGCTGGTCGAAACCGACAAGGGCGTGAAGCTGTGCCGCCCGCAGGATGAAGTGCGCGCCTTGCTGTGAGCGGCCCGCTTGATCCCCGGCTGCTACTGCGCGGCTACGCCGCCGGGATTTTCCCGATGGCCGACAGTCGCAAGGCCGAGGATGTGTTCTGGGTCGAGCCGCGGACTCGTGCCATTCTTCCGCTCGATGGCTTTCACGTCTCGCGTTCGCTGGGTCGCCGGATTCGCTCGGGCCGCCTCGAAGTGACCCGCGACCGCGCCTTTCATGCCGTGATGCTCGCCTGCGCCGACCGCGAGGAGACCTGGATCAACAGCGAAATCGAACGGGCCACTCTCGGCCTTCATGCCGCCGGCCACGCCCATTCGATCGAGTGCTGGCACACCGATCAGGACGGGGAGCGCGTGCTGGTCGGCGGGCTATATGGGGTCAAGCTGGGCCGCGCCTTTTTCGGCGAATCGATGTTCAGTGTCGAAGCAGACGCGTCGAAGGTTGCCCTGGCCTGGCTCGTGGCGCGGCTCAAGGTCGGCGGCTTCACGTTGCTCGATTGCCAGTTCATTACCGCCCACTTGGCCTCACTCGGGGCGCAGACCCTCAGCCGCCTGGGTTATGTCGCGTTGCTCGGGGAAGCGCTCGGCACCGGCACGATCGGCTCGGGCGCAAGCGGTTCGGACGGCGGGGCGGTCGCGCTGGCCCCCGGCCCTGGCGCGGATTTCTTCGCGCTCGACGCATTGCTTGACGACCGCGGGCTGGCCGGCGCCGCGGGACCGGCGGGAAAATTCATCGCGCAACTCTTGGGCCAGACGTCGTAAACCGGGTGTTCGACGACGTTCAGTGACGGACTTTCCTTGTAAAGCCAGCCCGAAAAAGCCCGCACCCACTTGCCGTCGGACCGTTCCACGTCGAGCTGAACGAAGGCCCCGGTCAGCGGCGAATTCTCCCACGGCGGCGCCGTCTCGCACGCCCGCAGGCGCACCGTCGCGTCCTTGATACGCACCGCCTGGCCCGGCCGCAGAACAAGGTCGCGGACGATGCCGTTGCGCTTGTTGAGGAAGCCGAGGACCGCGACTCGTTGGGCCATCGGCGTCACGCCCGCCTCGCTCCCCGCGGCCGCGCGCGGCACGTCGATGGTCATGGTCGTGCCATTGTCGGCGTTGGCATCGGGCGGTCGGCGATTGCATCCGCCCACGAGGAGGAACGCGGCGGCAATGGCGAAACCGCTCAAGGCGCGGGCGCTGGCCATGCTTATTCCGGAGTCCATGCCTGATAGTCGCCGGTCGCCGGCGCGCGCACGCCGCGCCCCTCGAGCGATCCGCCCGGCCTGTAGGCCTCGGCCGTCCCGGTAAGGTTGGGGACCGGCGGCTGCTCGAACTTGCGCCGCGCTGGCAGAGAGGCCTCGGGTAAGCCCTCGATCGTTCCTCGCAGCCACGCATTCCACCCCGGCGGAACGCGGCTGCTGTCATTGGCGCCAGCGTAGATCACCCATCGCCGGGCCTTGTCGTCCTTATGCTCGAAATAGACGTTGCCGGCCTCGTCGCGGCCGACTTCCTTGCCGTTGCGGCGCGAAAAGAGCGCGGTGCTCCACGAAGCCCCGTTCCACCAGGTGAAGGCATTGGCGAAGTGTCCCATAAGGTGCCGCCTTTGCCCGCACTGGCCCGCCGAGGCAAGCCGCCTCGCTCTACCAGGCGACCGTGTCGCCGGCCGCGATGCCAAGCTCTGCCGCGCGCCCGCCGGCCAGTTCGAGCACCGCCGCGACCGGCTCGCCGGCCGGCACCGGTTCTTCCGACAGCGGCACGGCATTGGCCTCGATCCGCGCGATCGTGCCGTTGGTGCGAATGAACACCATGTCGAGCGGGATCATCGTGTTCTTCATCCAGAACGCGACGCTTTCCGGCGGCGAATAGGGGAAAATCATGCCGCGGTCGGGGGCCAGGACTTCGCGGAACATCAGTCCGCGCTGCTGCTCGGCCGGGCTGCGCGCCACCTCGACGACGAATTTGTGGGTGCGATGGGCGACGGTGGTGATCGTCAAGGGGAGTTGCTCAAGGCCGGCCGGGGAGCGGTCCAACGTGACGGAGGCCGATCCCGCCGGCTGGCAGGCGGCCAGCGGCACGGCAAGGCTGGCGGCGGCGGCCAGCACGGCGATTAGCCGATGCGGACCTCGACCGCGGTCAGGCCCTTGTTGCCGGCGGCAATCCGCGCTTCGATCTGCTGACCCGGCTGAAGGTCGGCGATGTCCGCCTGGCGCACCGTTTCCATGTGCAGGAAAATATCCTCCGGCTGAACGCCCTCGTCGCGATTGCCGTCGACGCGATTGAGAAAGCCATAGCCCTTGACTCGGTTGAACCATTTGACCTCCACCGTCTCGAACGGGCCGGCGTCCTCCGCCAACGCCTGGCGGTCGGCCCGAACGATTCCAGCATTGGACGGTCTGACCGGCATCGGCAAGGCCGTCGTCAGGTCGATCTCGTCGATCGACACGGCCTGGAGACCGCGATCGTGGCGCGCCGCGGTGCCGGTAATTCCGGCGCCCTCGGGCAAGCTGCGCCGGCCATGGTCCTTGAGCAGCGAGAAATGAATCAGAATGTCACCGTCAACCTGATCGGAGACGACGAAGCCGAAGCCGCGCGTCACATCGAACCATTTGACTTGCCCCGCGAACGGAAAGGCCGCGGCTGCGGCGGAGTCGGTTTCGCCCTCGGCGTCGCCGCCCTCGGCCTGCCCGGCCCCATCGATCATCCCCGCACGCGTCACGTGAGTAGCATATCACGACCGGCTGTGTCGTGAAACCGACATAGCAACTATTGATCGTCGACCTCGCCGTCGCTTGTGTCCGGGCCCTCGCCGGGCCGCATGGCGATGATGCGTCGGGCGATGTCGAGCCGATGCCCGGCGCGCAGCATCGCCGCGACCGCTTTATCGCGCACGGCCCGGTCGCTGGCGGCGACCGCGGCATACGGACCGATCCTGCGGCGCTTGGCGAAGCGCAGGGCCGACGCATCGGCAGCGGCTTCGGCGGCCTTGCGCGCTTCGGCGCCGTCGTCCTCGGCGATGCCGGCCGCCCGCAGCGCCGCTCCGACCCGCCCGGCGCCATAGCCCCTCGCCGTCAGCGCCCGGCCCTTCATCGCGGCGAACGCACGATCGTCGACATAGCCAAGGCCGGCCAGGCGCTCGGCGACGGCGCCGGGATCGGCCGGCTGGTCGCCGTTCCACCCGCGCTCGCGCACCTTGCGCTGAAGGTAGCTGCGGAGCTTCGCGCGGCTGGTCGCGAAGCGCCCGACATAGGCCAGCGCCAATTCGTCCAGCCGGCCCTTGTCGAGGGGTGGCCGGGTTCGTCTTTGACGGGCAGTTCGAGACGCCATTGCGCCATGTTTGTGCCACACTCCCCCACCATCAAGCTAGTGGGCGCCCCACGGCGGCCCGGCCGGCGCGCGGGCGCTCGGTGACCGTATCAACAACCCGGGATGGACGCGTGCTCGACCGCAATTCAACGATCGACACCAAGCTTGCGCCCGCCGGTGGTACGCCGACGACCGATCGCCTTCCCCGCCGTATCGCGGATTTCGCCACGCTTGGCGACGCGCTCGATTATGCCGCCAAGGGCATGCGCGGACTGAATTTCCACGATGCCCGCGGCGCTCTCGTTCGCGCCTATCCCTATGCCGAGCTCCGCAGCGACGCGCTGGACCATGCGCGCCGCTTCGCCGCGCTCGGCCTCGCCAAGGGCGACCGCCTGGCTTTGATCGCCGAAACCGGACCCGAATTCGCCGCCTGCTTCTTCGGCGCCATTTATGCCGGGCTGTGGCCGGTTCCTTTGCCGTTGCCGACCAGTTTCGGCGGGCGCGAGGCCTATGTCGAACAGCTCGTCGTCATGCTCGCCAGCAGCGATCCCAAACTGTTCCTCTACCCGCCCGAGCTGGCCGAGTTCGCTGCTACCGCCGCGGCGCAGCGCGGGGTCGAGGCGCGCGATTGGGACAGCCTGGCCGGCTTCGCACCGTCGGAAGCGCCGCTGCCGCCGCAGAACCCGGACGAGATCGGCTATCTGCAATATTCGAGCGGTTCGACCCGTTTCCCGCACGGCGTCGCGGTGACCCACCGAGCGCTGCTCGACAATTTGCGCGCCCACGGCCTCGGCCTGCAAGTGCTGGATAGCGACCGGGTGGTCAGCTGGCTGCCGTGGTACCATGACATGGGCCTGGTCGGCTGCATGCTCTCGCCGCTCGCCAATCAGCTCAGCGTCGATTATCTCAAGACCGAGGATTTCGCCCGGCGCCCGCTGGCGTGGCTCGACATGATCAGCCGCAACCCCGGCACGACTTTGTCCTATTCGCCGACGTTCGGTTACGACATCTGCTCGCGGCGGATGAGTTCGCAGACCCGCGCCGCCAACCGCTTCGACCTCGCTCGCTGGCGCATCGCCGGCAACGGCGCCGACATGATCCGGCCCGACGTTATGCAGGCGTTCGTCGACAGCTTCGCCGACGCCGGGTTCAAGGCCAGCGCGTTCTGCCCGAGCTACGGCCTGGCTGAAGCCACCCTCGCTGTGTCGCTGATGCCGCCGGGCGAGGGCATCCGGCTCGAGCTGGTCGAGGAAAGCGAATTGTCCGGCGCCGGCACCGACGCCCAGGAGCGTCCCCGCCGCTACCGCGCCATCGTCAATTGCGGCAAGGCGGTCGAGGGGATGGAGATCGAAATCCGCGGCCCCGACGGCAACTCGCTCGCCGACCGCTCGATCGGCACGGTGTGGGTGCGCGGCAAGTCGATCATGGTCGGCTATTTCCGCGATCCGGTATCGACCGCCGCCTGCTTGAAGGACGGCTGGCTCGACACCGGCGACATGGGCTATCTGTCGGGCGGCTACATCTTCATCGTCGGCCGCACCAAGGACATGATCATCATTAACGGCCGCAACCACTGGCCGCAGGACATCGAATGGGCGGTCGAGCAATTGCCCGGCTTCAAGTCGGGCGACATCGCCGCCTTCGCCATTACCGGCCCGTCGGGCGAGGAGACCCCGGCCGTGCTGGTCCATTGCCGCATCAGCGACGCCGGCGAGCGCAGCCGCCTGCGCGACGACATCAAGGAACGGGTCCGCGCGATCACCGGCATCTCGCCCGTGGTCGAACTGATCCCGCCGCGATCCTTGCCGCGCACCTCGTCGGGCAAATTGAGCCGCACCAAGGCCCGCAACCTCTATCTCAGCGGCGAAATCCAACCCTACGACATCGCCGCCTAAGCCAAGGGTGGCGCCCCGCCGGGTCGCACGGTCCCAAGCCTTGCGAACTCCCCTTAGCCCGGCTAATTGGCGCGGCGGCGAAGGGGTATAGCTCAGTTGGTAGAGCATCGGTCTCCAAAACCGAGGGTCGTGGGTTCGAGTCCCCCTGCCCCTGCCAAGCCTAAGCGAGGCGCGTGACGGTCGCGCACCCGCATACCCCCCATTGCAAAGCCGCCCCCCGCTCGCTAAGTCGCGGCCCCATGCGGACATGGAGCGAAGCCACTCCCCGCCCGGCTCCCCGCCGGGGCGGGGTCAGGGGTCTATCTCCAGGACCGGCCGCAAGCTGAAGACAGGACGACGCGACACGTGGCAAAGGTTTCCCCAGGCGAATTCATCCGGCAGGTCCGCGCCGAAACGGCCAAGGTCGTGTGGCCGACGCGCAAGGAAACCGTGACCACCGCGATCATGGTGCTGATCATGACGACCCTGCTCGCAATTTTCTTCTTCGCCGTCGATTCGAGCTTCAGCGCGATCGTCAAATCCCTGCTCGGCCTGCTCGGCTAATCGAGGTCACACAATGTCCCGCTGGTATATCATCCACGCTTACTCGGGCTTCGAGAACAAGGTCCGCGAATCGATCCAGTCGGAGGCTCGGCGCCTCGGGCTCGAAAGCCTGGTCGAGGCGGTCGAGGTGCCGACCGAAAAGGTCACCGAGATCCGCCGCGGCAAGAAGGTCACCAGCGACCGCAAATTCTTCCCCGGCTATGTGCTGGCCAAATTGGGCATGACGGACGACGTCTATCACCTCGTCAAGAACACCCCCAAGGTGACCGGCTTCCTTGGCCCCAACGGCCGGCCGCAGGCGATCAGCGAGGTCGAGGCCGCGCGTATCCTCAACACCAAGGAAGAGGCCGCCGCCGCCCAGCCCAAGGCCAAGATCAAGGTCGATTATGAGATCGGCGACGCGGTCAAGGTGCTCGACGGCCCGTTCGCCAGCTTCAACGGCATCGTCGAGGAACTCGATTTCGACCGCAGCCGGGTCAAGGTCAGCGTCTCCATCTTCGGCCGCGCGACCCCGGTCGAGCTCGAGTTCGAGCAGGTCGAACGCGTCAAGTAAGGGTGTGCCCTAAAAAGGGATCTTCGGCCTCGAAAGTTATTGCCCGCGGTTGTTGACCGGCGGGGCGGTTTCCAGGGTGGTGTCGACGATCGGGTTGCCCTCGGGGTCGATGCCGCTGCCGCCGGCCTTTGCGTCCGGCGTCGTGCGCAGCATTTCGTCGAGCGCCAGCTGGCCCTTGTCGGACAGCTGGAACGGGCCGACCGGCGGCTGGTGGGGCCCGGGAATGTAAACCGCCAGGCCGGGATGTTCGACCGCGACCGTCTCGCCATTCGCCGTGACGTCGATCGCGCCGGGGGTCTCGCCGGGGACGCCCGCGCCGGGCCCGCGCAGCACAACCAACGTGGCGCTGTCGCTGTCGCCAGCCTTGCCGCCGGCACCCGCCTCGCCCAGCGCAATGCGCACCGCGTCGGGGCCGACGACCCCTTCGAAGATGGTGCCGCGCACGCCGATCGAGGCGACCGGGGTGGTGACCGCGGTCTGGCCCGGCATGTTGTGCAGCGACTTGGCCGAGATGAAGCGGAAGGCACCGCGCGCGACCGAGGCGCCGACCGCGCTGGCGCTGCGCGACGGATCATAGACGAAGCGGTCGATGGTCACCCGGGCGTTGGCGCCGACGGTGAAGTTGGTGCGGTCGAGCAGCACGACCTGCAGGACCGACGCGTTGGCGGTGCGGATCTGGTCCCCGAGCGACACCCGCTCCTTGAGCACCGCCGGGCGCGGGGCAATGTCGGCGCGGGTCTTCATCGTCACCGTGTTGCGGATGGCGGCATTGATGCCGATCGCCTGGGCGCATGCCAGCCCGCCGGTCATGAGCAGGCCTGCGCCGAGTGCCGCCTTGAAAAGATTTCCCATCACGTTCCTCCCGGGGCCGGACCGGCCTAGAATTTCCACAACAGCCGCATTTCGCCGCCGACACTGCGATAGGTCGCGAGGTTGCCGTACAGCGGATAAGGCAAGGTGCTCCGCAATTTTGCCGAGCGCAAAGTATAGCTTGCCGCGCCCTCCAGTATGAGACGGCGCAGCAGCGGCACGCCATAAGCGGCGCGTGCGAAGGCGCGGCTGTCCTTGCGGTCGGCGAACGGCGGATTGTCGAGGTAGTTGACGCGTCTGAGCGTGCCCGACAGATTGGCATATTGGCCGCGCCCGCCGACCGGCATCTGGACCACCGCGAAGATCCGCCCGCCGCGATAGCCGAAGTCGCGCCGGTCGGCGTCCTTGATCTCCCCGCCGATGCCGAGCGACGCCCAGCCGCGCCCGGCCAGCCGCGTCTCGATCGCCGCCGACAAATCGTAGCGCATGCCGTCGGCGAGGTCGCCGGGGTAGCCGCGTTGGTAATTCTGGTGGACCGCCTCGCCGCGAACCCTGAAGCGCGTCGCGTCGGCGTTGCCGAACACCAGCTCGCCCTGGCCGCCGAGCTCGGTCACATAGGGATCGCCGGACAGCATGATGTGCCTCGCGACGCCGCCGATGCCGAAGCCGAAATGGCCGTGGTCGCCGCCGAAGCCGGCGCGCAGCTCGCCGATCTGATAATCGAGGCTCGGCCCGCTGATGTCATCCTTGGTGGAGACGTTGAGCGAGCCGTAAAACCCGCTGCCGCGGCCATAGCCGGCGGAACGCGCGGCGAGCCGCAGCCCGGTGATCAGCGACAGCCCGTCGGCATGGCTGATCGGGGTTCCGCCATAATCGATCTGCAACGCGATCGCGCCCGCTGCGTCGCTGTCATAGGCCAGCCCGGCATAGGCCTCCCCGGTCAGCCGCCGGTCGGCCGCGTCGGGCGGCGGCGCCGGATGGGCGAGGTCGCCGCCGCAGGCAGTCTGGGTTTCGCCCCAGGCCGCTTCGGAAAAATCCTGGCGATTGAGCTTGGCGATCTCGATCCGCGCGCCCTGCGAATCGCCCAGCCGGCACAGCGTCGCGGCATACATCAGCCGCGCATCATTGAAGTTGGGATCGGCCAGCAACGCCCGCTCGAGCGTCGCCGCCGCGCCCATCAAATCGCCGGCGGCGGTCTGCGCCCGGGCGGTCGGGACGGCGTTGGCGGGCGAGGATTCGTCGATCAGCGCGTCGATCGCTTGTTCGTTGTCCTGCTGCGCGAGCGCCGGAGCGGCCAACCCGGTCCCGAGACACGCTGCCGCCAGCATCAGATCGATGCGGTATCGCCCCACCATCTATTCCCCCCTCAAACCCGACTCGAACCTCCCGATGGTTCACGTCGATTGCCGGATGGATCAATGCTAGAGGTTATGGCGGCATTGGCAATGAGGGGCGGCGGGTTTGGCGACGAGCAACAGGCAAGGCCGGGCGACGCGCTTCGCCGCATTGCCCGGTATCATCGCGATCGTCCTGGTCGCCTTGCTGTCGCTGGTTCCGCTGCCGATCGTCGGCCCGGCGATGGAGCGGGCCGGGCTGCTGACCTTCGACGCCTATCAAAGGATGGCACCGCGGACCTATCAGGAGGCGCCGGTGCGGGTCGTCGATATCGACGACGAAACCATTCGCCGCTTCGGCCAATGGCCGTGGCCGCGCACCGACATCGCCCGGCTGACCGATGCGCTGAGCCATGCCGGCGCCTCGGCGATCGCGTTCGACATTGTCTTTTCCGAGCCCGACCGGACGTCGCCGCCACGGCTCGCCCAGCGGCTCGCGCTCGACCCGGCGACGCGGGCGATGCTGGCGCGATTGCCCGACAATGACGCGTTGCTCGCCGCCGCCTTCGCCCATGCGCCGGTCGTCGACGGCTTCTTCCTTACCCACGGCGACGGGCATCGCGCGATCGAGCCCAAGGCCGGCTTCGCCGTCGCCGGTACCCCGCCGACCCGGCTGACCCGCTTCAGCGACGTCATCGCGCCGCTGCCGGCGCTCGAGCAGGCCGCGACCGGCAACGGCTTCGTCAGCATTACTGGGGACAGCGACGCGATCATCCGCAAGGCGCCGTTGCTAGCGCGCGACGGCGATACCATCTTGCCGTCGCTGTCGCTCGACGCGCTGCGCGTCGCTCAGGGCGCCGGCTCGGTGGTCATCAAGACCAGCGACAGCAGCGGCGAGTTCGGCGGATCGGGCGACGTGGTGTCGGTCAAAGTCGGCCAGTTCGAGGTACCGACGACACCCGCCGGCGAATTGTGGATGCATTACACCGCGCCGGTCCCGGCCCGCGTCATACCGGCGTGGAAAATCCTCGACGGCAGCCTGCCGCCGGCCGAAATGGCCAAATTGTTCGGCGGTCAGATCGTGTTCGTCGGGGCCGGCGCGATCGGCCTGCGCGATCTCGTCTCGACCCCGGTCCAGGACCGCGAGCTCGGCGTCATGATCCACGCCCAGGCGGTCGAGCAGATGATCCTCGGCCATTTCCTTGTTCGCCCAGACTGGGCCAAGGGGCTGGAAGTGGTGCTGCTGCTGATCGTCGGCACCGGGCTGGTGCTGGCGCTGCCGCGCATCGGCGCGGTCCGCGGCGCAATCGTCGGGGCGCTCGCCATGGCCTTGTTCGTCGGCGGCAGCTGGTATGCGTTCAGCGCCCGGCATTTTCTGCTCGACCCGGCGTGGCCGATGCTCGGGGTCGCCGCGGGCTACCTCGTCTCGACCGTGCTGACCTTCTGGCGTGAGGAGCGCCAGCGCGCCTACATCCACCACGCCTTCGACCGCTATCTGTCGCCCGAACTGGTCAAGCGCATCGCCGACGACCCGAGCCGATTGGAGCTCGGCGGCGAGGAACGCGACATGAGCGTTTTATTCTGCGACATCCGCTCCTTCTCGCGCATTTCGGAGCGGATGACGCCGAACCAGACGATCAGCTTCCTCGTCCGCTTCCTTACGCCAATGACCGGCCTGCTGCTGTCCCACCAGGCGACCATCGACAAATATATCGGCGATGCGGTGCTGGCCTTCTGGAATGCCCCGCTCGACGACCCCGACCATCACCGGAACGCGGCCCGCGCCGGCCTTGCGATGCAGGCGCGGCTGACCACGCTGAACGCCGAGATGGAGGCGCGAGGCGACGGCAGCTGGCCGGGCAACGTCAAGGTCGGCGTCGGCCTCAATTCGGGCCCGTGCTGCGTCGGCAATATGGGCTCGGCAAAGCGGCTGTCTTATTCGCTGATCGGCGATTCGGTGAACCTCGCCTCGCGGCTTGAAGGCATGACCAAATATTACGGCGTCGGGATCATCATGGGTTCGGACTTGCAGCGCAACCTGCCCGGCTTCGCGTCGGTGACGATCGACCGCATGCGCGTCGTCGGGCGCGCCGCACCGGAGACCATTCATGCCCTGCTCGGCGATGAAAAGCTCGGCGCGGACGAGCGGTTCCAGGCCTTCGCCCGCGCCCATCAGGCGATGCTCGACGCCTATCACGAACGCCGTTGGGACGAGGCCGCGCGCCTGGCCGAGGCCAATGAGCTGGCGGCATCGGGGTTCGGCCTGACCACCCTCCTCATGCTCTACCGCGACCGCATCGCCGCCTTCGCCGCCGACCCGCCGCCGGCCGAGTGGGACGGCGTGTTCGAGGCGACGAAGAAATAATGCCCTAGAACGCCGCCCAGCTCTTCCACAGCATGTAGGCAGCAACGACGAAGATCAGTCCCGCGAACACGATCGTCAGGCGGCCCTTGGTTTCCGCCAGTTGCCCGGCCAGCCGCGTGCCGAGGTAACTTCCGCCGAACCCGCCAACGATGAACGCCAGCGCCAGCGGCCAGTCGACCAGCCCCGACCAGGCGTAATTGGCGGCGGTGGTCAGTCCGAACGCGGTCACCGCGACCAGCGAGGAGCCGACCGCATTGATCATCGGCATGCCGGTCGCGGCGATCAGCCCGGGGACGATGAGGAACCCGCCGCCGATCCCGAAGAATCCCGAAAACGCTCCGGTGCCGAGCCCGAAGGCGAGCAGCTTGGGCGCATTGTCACGGCCGAGCTTGACGGAAGCGTCGCCAGCCTGGTCGCGGCGGCGCAGCATCAGCACGCCGACCACGACCATGACAATGGCGAACAGGAACAGCAATTTGTGTCCGTCGACCAGCTTTCCGAGCGTCGATCCGCCGAGTGCCCCAGCGATTCCGGCGGCGGCGAACACCAGGGCGCAACGCCATTTGACGGTTCCCTTGCGGGCATGGTTGGCAAGCCCCGTGGCAGCGTTGATCGCCACCGCCAGGGCACTGGTGCCGATTGCCACGTGGGGATCGCGTACGCCGACCAGATAGACCATCAGCGGCACCGCCAGGATCGACCCGCCGCCGCCGACCAGCCCAAGGACGAACCCGACCAGCACCCCCGACGCGGCGCCGAGCACATATTGCAGCGTGGTCAGCATGACGATCCGTCGAGCGTCCGGGCGAGCTTCCACAAATTGCCGGCGCGGTTGCCCGACTTGCAAAAGCCGACCACCGGGCCGCCCGCCTCGGCCAGCGCCTGCTCAAGCGCTCGCGCCTGATCCTCGGTGAGCGTTCCAGGAATTACCGGGATGTACCAATAAGCGAGCCCATGGCGTTTGGCCTCCGCCTCGATCTCGCTCGACGTCGGCTGGCCCGGCTCTTCGCCGTCGGGGCGCGCATTGACGATCCCCTTATATCCCGCGGCGGCAATCTCCGCGATCTCGGAGAGCGCGATCTGCGGCCTGACCGCATAGCCAGGGGTGAGGTGTTCGACAGTCATCATCTACTCCCGTTGATCGGTTGAAAAGGTCCCGCCGGCGGCGAGTCGGTGAATGAGCATCCCGCCGAGCATCGCCGCGACGAACAGCCAGGGCTGCCAGCCGCCGAGTGCGAGGCCGGCGATGGCCGGGCCGGGGCAATAGCCGACCAGCCCCCAACCGGCGCCGAACAGCGCCGCGCCGGCCATTAGCCGCGGATCGACCGTGCGGCTGGCGGGAATGGCGAATTCCTGTCCCAGCAGCGGCCGCTTCATGCGCCGGCTAAAAAAATATGCGGCGGCCGACGGCGGGATTGCGGCGGCCATGACCCACAGCAAAGTCGGATCCCACCGGCCGGCGACGTCGAGGAACGCCTGGACCCGCGCCGGATTGACCATGTCGGACAAAGCCAGCCCGGCGCCGAACATGATGCCGATGGCGAGGCCGGGAAGCCAGCTACGCATTGCCGCCCCCGATCAGGTGGCGGACGATGAAGACGATGGCGATGCCGGTCGCCATGAACACAGCGGTCGCGGCGATCGAGCGCGGCGACAGCCGGGCGACCCCGCACACGCCATGCCCGCTGGTGCAGCCATTGCCGAGCCGGGTGCCGAAGCCGACAAGCAACCCGCCGGCAATGATCAGCGGGACCGATCCGGTCACACCCAGGTCGGGCCGGCGGACCAGCGCGGCGATCAGCGACGCGCCGAGCGGCAGCCCGATAATGAACGCCGCGGCCATCGGCCATGGCGTGCCGCCGCCGCCAATCCGGGTCGCGGTGGCGGCCAAACCGCTGACCCCCGCGATTCGCCCGGTGAGCAACAGCAAGGTGGCGGCGGCGAGCCCGATCAGCAGGCCGCCGGCAATCGGGTAAACCGGCGCTAGGGGGGCGAGGTCGGCGACCATCACAGCTTGTTGATCGGCAGCTTGAGGTAGCTGACGCCATCCTCGTCGGGTTCCGGCATTCGCCCGCCGCGCATGTTGACCTGGATCGCCGGCAGGATCAGTTTGGGCATCGCCAGCGTCTTGTCGCGCTCGGTCCGCATCGCCGCGAACTCGTCCTCGGTGACGCCATCGTGGAGATGGACGTTGGCGGTCCGCTCCGCCAGCATGGTCGTTTCCCACGCATAATCGTCGCGGCCCGGCGCCTTGTAATCGTGGCACAGGAACACGCGCGTCGCGTCAGGCAGCTTCATCAGCCGCCGCACTGAGCGGTACAGCATGCGCGCGTCACCACCGGGGAAATCGGCACGGGCCGATCCGTAATCGGGCATGAACATCGTATCGCCGACGAAGGCGGCATCGCCGACAACATAGGCCATGTCGGCCGGGGTGTGGCCGGGGACGTGGAGCGCGATCAGCGGCACGTTGCCGATCATCAACGTGTCGCCGTCGACCAGCAGCCGGTCGAACTGCGACCCGTCACGGGCGAAGCGGGTGCCTTCGTTAAAGACCTTGCCGAAGACATGCTGGACGCGAATGATCTCGGCCCCGATCGCCATCTTGCCGCCGACTTTCTCCTGCAGGTAAGGCGCGGCCGACAGATGGTCGGCATGGACATGGGTCTCGATCAGCCAGTCGACGGTCAGTTCCTCGGCCTCGACGAAGGCGAGGATGCGGTCGGCCGAGCCGCAGCTGGTGCGCCCCGCCGCCTGGTCGAAGTCGAGCACGCTGTCGATTACCGCCGCCTTTTTCGTCTCCGGGTCGTGGATCAGGTAGCTGGCGGTGAAGGTCTTCTCGTCGAAGAATCCGTGGACGAGCGGCGCGCGGATTTCGCCGCGGCCGACCGCTTCGATTTGCACGATGGCGCGCTCGAGGTTGGTATCTTCGGTCATCGTACTTCTCCTTGCCCAAGCTCGGGGCAGAACAGGTCGTGGAGGAGGGTGAGCAACGGACCGGCACGCGGATCGCACACCCGGTAAAACACGGTCTGCGCTTCCTTGCGGGTCGCCACCAGTCCCTCCTCGCGCAGGCGAGCGAGATGCTGCGACAAAGCGGATTGGCTGAGTTCGACCCGGTCGAGCAGACCGCCGACCGACAGCTCGCCCTCGGCCGCGAGGTGGCACAGCACCAGCAGCCGGGTCTCGTTGGCCAGCGTCTTCAACAGCGTGGCGGCCTCGCCGGCCTGGGCGGCGAACTGGACAGGAACGGCAAGTTGCACTGGATTCTCCATAAGCTACTACTAATTTAGTAATAACTAATGCAGAGTCAAGGTCAGTCCTTCGGCACGATCAGCCGATAGCCCACGCCGGGTTCGTTGAGGATCAGCTTCGGTTCGGACGGCACCGGCTCGACCTTCTGGCGCAGCGCGCGGACGACGACGCGGAGATATTCGGTCTGGCCTTCGTGCGCCGGCCCCCACGCCGCGCGCAGCAAGTGCGCGTGCGTCAGCACCCGGCCGGGCTGCTTGGATAGCTCTGCCAGCACGATCCATTCCTTGGGGGTGAGATGAACTTCATCGCCCGCCCGCTCGACCGTCCGCCGGGTCAGATCGATGACCAGCTCGCCGGCCTCGACCCGCTGCCGCTCGGCCTCCGACGCCAGCCGCTGGCGGAGCGTCGCGCGGACCCGGGCGAGCAGCTCCTCGGTATCGAACGGCTTGGTCACATAATCGTCGGCGCCAAGGTCCAATGCGGCGACTTTCTGCTCGGTCTGGTCGCGCGCCGACACCACGATCACCCGCAAATTGTCGTCGCCCTTGAGCGCCTGGACCAGCTCCAGCCCGTCGCGGTCGGGCAGGCCGAGGTCGAGCAGCACCAGGTCGGGCTTGTCGATCGCCTTGGCGTTGAGCGCCTCGCGCGCCGAGCCCGCCTCGACCACCCGATAGCCGCCGCGCATCAGGGTCGCGCGCAGCAGGGTGCGGATTTGCGGTTCGTCGTCGACTATCAATATCTTGGGCGCATTACCCGGCATCGGCGCTGCCCGCCGGTTCGATCACCAGCGCCGCCGGGAAGTGCAAAGTGAACGCCGCGCCGCCGCCTGCGCCCTTGCCCGCTGTCGGCTCGACCCCCATCGCCTCGGCGAACGCCTTGACAATCGCCAGCCCGAGGCCCGCGCCGCCGGTCTGGTCGGAGCCTTCGATCCGTTCGAACGCGTCGAATGGTGTCGCGCCGTCCGGCAGGCCGCGGCCGCTGTCTTCGATCGCCAGCGCGACTCCGCCGCCGTCCTCGTGCCCGCCGATCCGGATCGGCGCGCCCGCGCCCGAATGGCGCCCGGCATTGTCGAGGAGGTTGATCAGGCAGTGGTGGAGCAGCGACGGATCGGCGCGGACCAGCGGCAGATCGTCGGGCAGCGCGACCTCGACCGCGTGGCCGTCGAGCGCATGATGGAGGTCGCGCAGGGCCGCCGACACCGCATCGACGAGGTCGACCGCCTCGACCTTCAGCCGCACCGCCCCGGCCTCGACCCGCGCCATGTCGAGCAGGTTGGCGATATAGCGCTCGAGCTTCGAAGCCTCCGCCGCGATCGTCCGCACCAGCGCTTGGTCGGCCGGCGCGTCGGGTTTCAATTCGCCGGCCGAGGCGATGATCGCCGTCAGCGGGGTCCGCAGATCGTGGCCGACCGACGACAGCAAGGCGCCGCGCAGCCGGTCGCGCTCGCGCAACGCCGCCAGTCCGCGCGTCTCGGCCTCAAGCCGCGCCCGCTCGAGCGCCAGCGCGACCTGGTCGGTGAGGTTGGCCAGCAGCGCCTCCTGGCCCGGCGCCACCGGCAAGGCGCCGTCGTCGCGCGCCAGCCCGATCGCGGCCAACACCAGCGACGCCGACTTGACCGGCAGGAACAGCCAGTCGGCGGGGTCGATCCGCGCCGCGCCGCGCCCGGCCGGTTCACCCGCCTTCAGCACATAGGCCGCCGCCGCCAGGTCGCTCGGTGTCAGTTGGCTGATTTGCGGCGCCATCGCCAGGATGCGCGGCTCGCCCTCCCCTGCCATCAGCGTCGCGTTGCACTCGAATAACGCCGCCAGCTCGCGGCAGGCGACCCGGCCAATGTCGTCCTCGCTGGCGCAGGACAGCAATTGCCTGGCAAAACCGGCAATGGTGGCGTTGCGCGCGGCATGGTTTGACGCGGCCCTCGCTTGCTCTCGCATCCGCGCCGCCAGCTGGCTCGTCACCAGCCCGACCACCAGCAGGATGGCGACCGTCAGCAAGTCGTCCGGACTGCTGATGCGGAACGTGTGAATGGGCTCGGTGAAAAAGAAATTATAGGCCAGCGCGGATGAAACCGCGGCGAACAGGGCCGGGCGCAGGCCGAACAAGGTCGCCGCGGCCAGCACCGGCGGGAGGTACAGCATGTCGACCGCCAGCGTTCCCCAGCGTGGCGCGATCAACAGCCCGGCGAGCGTCGTCGCGCCTCGCTTCACCGTGGGCGAGGGCATCGGCAAGGGCGCGCTGGCCGGGCGTGGGGCGTAGCGCTTCGGGCGGCCGTTCGGCGGTCTTTGACCGCCG
>JANLQS010000024.1:0-7212 GCA_031367995.1 Sphingomonas sp. | reverse complement strand
TGAAGGAACCCGGACGGGCGGCTATTCGCTGTCCGGGTCAGGAAAGGATGAGGTAAATGTCCAAGCTCCCGATCATCGCCGTCACTGGCGCCGCGCTGGTTGGCGCCGCCGCGCTGCTTCCGGCCGCTCCGGCCATGGCCCAGCGCTCCAGCGTCAGCGAGATCATTGTCTACGGCACCGACAAATGCCCTCGCTCGACCGACGATTCGGTTGTGGTGTGCGCGCGCAAGCCCGAGAGCGAGCGCTTCCGCATCCCCGAGAAGCTGCGTCAGGGCGGCTCATACCAGTCGCGCCAGGCGTGGGCCAACCGCGCCACTCAGATCGAGACCTGGGGCCGCACCGGCATCAACAGCTGCTCCCCGGTCGGCCCGGCGGGCTTCACCGGCTGCACGGAGAAAATGATCAAGCAGGCGTTCAAGGAGCGCAAGGAACAGAATGCGTCGGACACCGCGCCGGCGATGTAAGCGGCACAATGGGACTATCGCGCGCGGCCATCGCTGCTAGCCTGAAGCCATGACCACCGACGCCACGGCCGATCTGGAGATTGGCGAACCTCGCGACGCATCCATCCTCGGCCAGCCGAAGGGCGTCTACTTCCTCGCCTTCACCGAGGCGTGGGAACGCTTTTCGTATTACGGAATGAGTTCGCTGGTCGTGCTCTACATGACCCAGGCGCTGCTGCTTCCAGGCCACATCGAGCATGTCGCCGGCATGGCGCCATTCCGCGCCGCTCTCGAAGGCGTCTTCGGCCCAATGTCGACGCAGGCGCTTTCGTCCCAGATTTTCGGTTATTATTCCGGCCTGGTCTATTTCACCCCGGTCATCGGCGGTTGGCTCGCCGACCGTTTCTTCGGCGTCAAGCGGGCGGTCATCGCCGGCGCGTTGCTGATGTCGGCCGGCCACTTCGCGATGGCGTTCGACGGCAGCTTCCTCCTCGCTCTTCTCCTGCTGATCCTCGGCTCGGGACTGCTCAAGGGCAATATTTCGGCCCAGGTTGGGCAGCTGTATCCGGCTGGCGAAGAATCGCAGCGGACGCGCGGCTACGCCATTTTCTCGATGGGCATCAATGTCGGCGCGGTTGCCGGACCGTTGGCGTGCGGTCTGCTCGCCCAACTCTATGGCTGGCACGTCGGTTTCGGCTTTGCCGGCGTCCTCATGCTGTGCGCAGTCGCAACCTACCTAGCCGGCACCCGCCATCTGCCCGACGCCCGGCCGGCCGGCCAGGCGCGTCCGGCGCGAGAGCCGCTCACCGCCGCTCAACGCCGCACCATCATGCTGCTCATATTGGTCATGGCCATCACCATTTTCCAGTCGGTCGCTTATTATCAATTGTTCAATGTCGGGCTGGTGTGGCTTCAGGCGCACGCCGACGTCGCGACCCCGTTCGGCAATGTCCCGATCCCGTGGTTCAACTCGATCGACGCCTTCTTCAGCATCATCTCGGTCCCGCCGCTGATCGCGCTGTGGCGCTGGCAGGGCGCGCGCGAACCGGGCGACCTCGCCAAGATCGGCATCGGCGCGGCGATGATGGCTGTTGCGGCGGGCATGATGGCGCTCGCCGGCCACCTCGCCGGGGACGGCAAGACCAGCGTCATGCTGCCATTCTTCGCCTTCGCGCTGAGCGGCGTGGCGTTCCTTTATTACTGGCCGACCTTGCTCGCTTTGGTATCGCGCGCATCGCCGGAGGCGATCGTCTCGACGATGATGGGCACCGCCTTCCTTACCCTGTTCGTCGGCAATTCGATCATGGGCCAGGTCGGCGGCCTGTACGAAGGGCTTGGGCCGACCAATTTCTGGCTGCTCGACGCGGCCATCGCGGCAACCGGGGCGATCATCGTCCTGATCGTCAACCGACCACTAGCGCGCGCGCTGGTGAGCTAAGGCACCACCGGCAGCATCACCGCGCTGGCCTGAGCACCGCTGAAATAGACGCTCTGCCGTGTCGCCCGGTAATCGCGTGGTCGGGCGTAGAAGATATTCGGCACGTAGGTTTGCGGATTGCGGTCATAGAGCGGGAACAGGCTCGACTGGACCTGGACCATGATGCGGTGCCCGGGCAGGAATACATGGTCGACGTTGGGCAGGCCGAAGCGATATTCCTCGACCTTGCCCGGCTTCAGCGCCGCCGGCTTGGCCAGGCTGTGGACATAGCGCCCGCGGAAAATCTCGATCCCGATCGGCAATTGATAACCCGCCATCGACGGCTTCGATCCCTGCCCCGCGCCCTCGGGTTCATCGTTGGGATAGACGTCGATCAGCTTGACCACCCAGTCGCTGTCGCTGCCGCTGGTGGCGGCGAACAGGTCGACCTGCGGCGCGCCCATGATGTGGACGGCCTTGCTCAGCGTGACGCCGGTCCACTCGGCGACGTCGGGCCGCCCCGACACGAAGCGCTGGTCGCGGACCAGCCAGCTCTTCCACTGATTGCCGTCGGCGATATCGATCGGGCGCGGACTGAACGGCACCGGATGGGCCGGGTCAGAGACATAATCGTCATGCCCAGCCGCCGCCGGCCGGTCGAAGCCGGCGGAGCCACTCGCGCCCAGGTAGAACGGCGTCGGCGTCCCCATTGGCCAGCGCGGCGACTGCTCCCAGCGGTTGATGCCGGTGGCATAGGTCAACACTGGCGGGGTGTGCGGGTCGGGTGCGCCCTTCAGCCAATGGTCGAGGAACGGCTTGACGTAGTCGACCCGCCATTGGCGCGCGGTGTCGCCGGTGAAATTGATCGCGCCGAGGTCATAGCCATAATGGTTGGCGCCCGAATGCCGCCACGGGCCGATCACCAGGTGGAGCAAATCGGTGCCTTCATATTTGCTCTTGAGCGCGGCGTAGACCGCCGGCCCGCCATAGCTGTCCTCCTGGTCCCATTGACCGACCTCGATCATCGTCGGCACCGTCAGCGGCCGCGCGGCGAGCCATTTGTCGACCGCCTGCAACGACCAGAAGTCGGTGTAGGCCGGGTTCTGGAACAGCTTCTGGACGAACGGATAATGCTCGATGCCCAGCTTGCGGGCGAGGTCGCCGGTCGATCCGGCCTCTAGGTAGCGGGTGTAATCGTCGCCCTTGCCGAACGCGAGACCGGCGCCGTCGCCCTTGGCGGTGCTCATTTCCACGACATAATCGAGGGTCGGGTTGCGAAACGCGCCATTGTGAAAGTCGTCGTCGCCGATCCACGTGTCGACCATCGGGCTTTCGGGCACCGCCGCTTTCAGCGCCGGGTGCGGGTTGATCTCGGCCATCAGCGTGGTGAAGCCTAGGTAGCTCGACCCGATCACGCCGACCTTGCCGTTGCCTTCGGGCACGTTCTTCACCAGCCAGTCGATGGTGTCATAGGCGTCGGTCGCCTCGTCGATCCCGGTCGCGTTGAGCGGTCCGGCGATCGGCCTGGTCAGGATCCACTGGCCTTCCGAATTGTGCATCCCGCGGATGTCCTGATAAACCCGGACATAGCCGTCGTTGACGAACTCCTCGTCCATCGCCGGAAGCACGTCGACCAGCCGCTGGCTGGGCAAGCGGTGAGTCGATCCCTTGGCGTCGTAAGGCGTGCGCGACAGCAGGATGGGGCCGTTCATCGCGCCCTTCTTGAAGAAGATGACGGTGTACAGTTTCACCCCGTCGCGCATTGGCACCATGACCTCGCGCCGGACGAAATCGGCCTCGGGGCGGATTTGGTCATAGGAAGCGACAATATCGGGCGTCATCGGAGTGACCGTCGCCGGCTGGGCGAAGGCGGCGGTTGAGGCGAGGAGGGCGAAGAGCGGCGCGAAGCGCGCGATACGGGGGATGGTCATGCGAAACAGCCTAAGCGGCGCCGTCCACTTCATCAACGTCGAATGGACTTACTCCGCGGCGAGCAATTCCTCGGCCCCGCCAAGATCGACCGAGACCAATCGGCTGACCCCCTGCTCGATCATCGTCACGCCATACAGCCGGTGCATCCGCGCCATCGTCACGGCGTTGTGCGTGACGATCAAATAGCGCGTGTCGGTTTCCTGCGTCATCCGCTCGAGCAATTCGCAGAAGCGCTCGACGTTGGCGTCGTCCAATGGCGCATCGACTTCGTCGAGCACGCACACCGGCGCCGGGTTGGTCAGGAACAGAGCGAAGATCAACGCGATCGCGGTCAGCGCCTGCTCGCCGCCCGACAGCAGGGTCAGCGCCGACAGCCTTTTGCCCGGCGGCTGGGCCATGATCTCAAGCCCCGCCTCCAACGGATCGTCGCTCTCAACCAGCTCGAGATGCGCCTCGCCGCCGACGAACAATGTCCGGAACAGGTTGCGGAAATGGCCGTCGACCTTGGCGAACGCGTCGAGCAGCCGCACCCTGCCTTCGCGGTTCAAACTGCCGATCGAGCCGCGCAGGCGGTGGATCGCCTGGCCCAATTCGTCGCGCTCCGCCGCGGCCTGGCCCCGCCCCTCATCGAGCTCGGCGAGCTCGCTCTCGGCGACCAGATTGACCGGCCCGATCCGTTCGCGCTCGCCGGTCAGCCGGTCGAGCATCGCTTTCTCCGCCTCGGGATCGGCGCGCTCGGCCGGGTCGAAGCCGATCCGCTCGGGCAGCAAAGGCGGCGGGCAGTCGAACAAATCGCCGCACTGCGCCGCAAAATCGGCCCGCCGTGCCGCTTGTGCCTCGGCCCTCGCGGTCGCCCCGGCCCGCGCCTCGCGCGCCTGGGAAGACGCCTCACCCGCCTCGGCCAGCGCGGCGGCGGCGATGGTCACCGCTTGCTCGGCGTCGCGCTCGGCCGAGGCCGCAGCGCTGACCGCCGCCTCGCTCGCCGAGGCTTCGCGTTCGAGCGACCCGATCGCCGCCCCCAGCCGCTCGGGCTCCCCGGCCAGCGAGTCGCGCTCCTCCGCCTGGTCGGCGGCGCGTTCGGCGGTCTCGGCGACTCTTTTTTCGGCGTTGCGAGCCCGGGTCCGCCAGTCGCCTTGCTCCTTGCCCGCGGCGGCGTGGCGCTCGCGGTCGGCGGCGGTTTCGCGCGCCCGGGTAGCGGATTCGGCGCGTTTGTCGGCGACCGACTCGCCCGCCGCCTGCGCCGATCGCCGCGCCCCCTCAACTTCGCCCGCCAGCAGCGACGCGTCGGGCAAGGCGCCAAGTGCCTGTCCGGCCACCACGGCCGCCTCGTCTGACGCCGTAATCAACGGCGCAAGGTCGCCCAGCCGTTCGGCCAGCTGGCCGCGCTGTCCGTCGAGCCGTTCGATCGCCCCGGCGGCCGCGTCACCCGCCCGCGCTGCCTCGCGCCCGGCGCGCTCGGCTGCACTGGCGGCGGCGCGCGCCTGCTCGGCGGCAGTGCGTTGTGCCTCAACTTCGGCAAGGGCCGCATCGCGCGCCGCCAACGCCTCGGCCACGCCTTGCTTCAGCGGCGGCATTTGCGCGTCGATCTCGGCCAGCCGGTTGGCGCGCAGCAGCCTCTCGGCCGCTGCCGCTCCGCCGCGGATCGCGACGAACCCGTCCCACCGCCGCAGCGTCCCCTCGCGGGTCACCAGCCGCTGCCCGACAGCGAGCGTTTGCCCCGAATCCGTCTCCGCCACCCCAACTTGCGCCAGCCGCCGCGCCAGCGCGGCGGGCGCCTCGACGTGGTCGAGCAAGCGCTCGAGCCCGGCAGCGAGCGGCGGGTCGCCTGGCAGCGGTGCGCTGCCTTCCCACCGCCGCGGCGACTCCCCGCCGAGCGCCGCATCGATGTCATCGCCCAAGGCCGCCGCTAGCGCCCGCTCATAGCCCGGCGAGGCGCTCAGGCTGGCCAGCGCCGCCCCGCCCGCGCCTTGATCGAGCGCCCGCGCCAGCGCCGCTCGCTCGCTCGCCGACGCCGCCAGCGCCGCCCGCGCCGAGGCCAGCGCGCTTTCCGCCTTGTCGCGCCCCTCCGCCGCCGTCCCGCGCGCCGTCTCGGCCGCCGCCAGCCGCCGCTCCGCCTGCTCAAGATCCTGGGCGGCGGCCTTCGCCGCCGTTTCCGCCGCCGCCAGCGCCAAGCGCGCTGCCCCGCCTTCGCCAAGCGCCGCCTGCTGCCCGCGCAGCCGCTCCGCCTCGCCCGCCACGCGCGCCGCCTGCGCCTTGGCGCTGTCGAGCGCAGCCTCGGCCACCCGTCGTTCGGCGCGCATCGCCGCTTCCCTCGCCAGCAATCCGGCAAGCGCCGCCTCGGCCTCGCGCGACGCTTCCTCGGCCCGCGACAGCTCGCCGGCAATCCGCGCGGCAATCGCCTCGGCATCGGCCAGCCTAGCCTCGATCGCCGCGCGTTCCGCTTCCAGCGCCGCGATCGCGCCAGCCGCATCGTCGCCCAGCGCTTGCTCGCGCGCGCGCTCGGCGGCCAGCGAGGTGGCCTGCCGCTCCAGCTCGACCAGGCGGCGAACGACCGTGTCGCGCCGCGCCCGCTCGGTCGCCAGCGCGTGCGCCAGGCTCCGCCCCGAATCGCGCGCGGTGACCGCCGCCTCGCGCCGTTCGGTCAGCGCCGCCGCCGCTTCGCTTTGCAGCGCCTCGCCCGCGCGAACTGCCACCTGCAGCCGCTCGACCGAGCCGCCAGCTACCTGTGCTTCCTCAGCGGCTGCGGCGGCGGCGCGGTCGGCGGCGGCCCAGCGGGCATAAAGCAATTTGGCCTCGCCGAGGCGGATCTTGTCGGTCAGCGCGCGATAGCGTTCGGCGGCGCGGGCCTGGCGGCGCAATGTGGCGGCGCGCAATTCCTGCTCGGCCATCAATTCGTCCAACCGCTCGAGATTGGCTTCGGTGGCGCGCAACTTCTGTTCGGCGTCCTTGCGCCGCGCGTGGAGGCCGGCGATGCCCGCCGCTTCCTCCAGCATCATCCGCCGCTCGACCGGCTTGGCGGCGATAACCGCGCCGATCCGCCCCTGGCTGACCAGCGCCGGCGAATGGGCGCCGGTGGCGGCGTCGGCGAACAGCAGGGCGACGTCCTTCTGCCGCACGTCGCGCCCGTCGATGCGATAGGCGGAGCCGGCGCCGCGCTCGATCCGCCGCGTGACCTCGCGTTCGCCGCCGGCCTCGTCGTCATCTTCGTCGCGCTCGATCAGCAGCGATACTTCGGCGAAGTCGCGCGCCGGGCGGCTAGCGGTGCCGGCGAAGATGACATCCTCCATGCCCCCGCCGCGCAGGCTCTTGGGACTGGCCTCGCCCATCACCCAGCGAATCGCCTCGAGCAGGTTGGATTTGCCGCAGCCGTTGGGGCCGACGATCCCCGTCAGCCCCGGCTCGATGCGCAGGTCGACCGGC
>JANLQS010000009.1:0-9472 GCA_031367995.1 Sphingomonas sp. | reverse complement strand
CATCGCCAGCACAGGTAGGGCGGCCCGCGGCTCAGGGCAACGGATGCGACGAACCGTTTGGAACAAATGCAATTTTCGCGCCGTTTAACACTCAGTAGATCGAGTGGAGTGGATCATGGGCGCGGGTTTCTTTGTCATTGCTATCCTCGGTTGCGCCGACGGCTCCGCCGCCTGCACTCAGGTCGCGACCCTGCCGACCCGCTACGAAAGCCGCGCCCAGTGCGCCGCCAGAACCGCCGCCGCGCTGAGCAACAACAATGATTTCGACTTCCCCAGCCTGCTCGCTGAATGCCGCCATGGCGCAGCGCGAGCGGCCCAGCGGATCGAAACCCCGCGCGCGATTCCGGCCATCGCCCGCCGCAGCTGAGCGCAGGCGCATTGTTGGCGTAATATCCCACATTTTCGGCAGACGTTGGCGAATTACCCCACACATTTTCGCGGTGCTTTGTTGTTTTTATTGGACTTTTTCAAATTGGCACGCTCGTTGCAATGAGTGTGACAGGCCCACTGACGGGCCGGTTTGAAAAAGGGAATGCCGCGATGTTGCTCACCTACATCCCCGCCCGCCAGGCCGCCATCAGCCTTGCCGGTGCCTTCATCACCGCCATGCTGTTCGTCACTGCCGCCGTCGGCCCGCTGTCGCTCGTCTAACCTCCTCGCTTCGGAGATTGTCCATGACCTCTCGTTTCGTCCTCAACCGCAGCAACGCCAAAATCATGGGCGTCGGCGCGGGCCTCGCCGACTGGGTCGGCATCGATGTCCTCATCGTCCGCCTTGCCCTGGTCCTGTCCGTGCTGTTCGCCGGACCAGTCGCCATCCTGCTCTACATCCTCACCGGCTGGCTCGCCGCCGACCGCTAGACGCGGCGGGCCAAGCCGGGGATTCGGACCCGGACTTGCCGGCGGACGTTGAACAGGCGAGACTGCCGCCGATGATCATGCCCCGCCTTGCCGCCCTCGATGCCGCTACCGCTCTCCGCAACCCGGGGCGCGCGCCGTGAACGGCCCCGACATCAGCAATTGGTCCATGCTCGTGCAACTGTGCGCGGCAACCCTGATGGTCATGCTTACCACCCTGATCCACGGCGGCGGCCTGTTCGGCATTTCGCGCATGCTCGGCATCGAACGCAATCTCGAAACCCAGCTGTGCGTCGACCTCGTTACCACCCGCGGCCTGTTCATCACGGTCGGTCTGGTGCTGACCATCTTCGTCCTGCACATGGTTGAAATTTCGCTTTACGCCGCACTCTATTATGGCGTCGGCGCCCTGGCGACGGTGGCCCGCGCGGTCTATTTCTCGGCCATCACCTACGGCACAATCGGCTACGACAACAACGATCTGGCCGGCAGTTTCCAGCTCATCGCCGCGGTCGAGGGGATCAACGGCATTATCCTGCTCGGCTGGTCGACGGCCTTCATCGTCACCACCATCTCGCGCATCAGCCGGCATGGCGGTTAGCCGGCGAACGCGTTAAGGTCGGCGCGTCCTAAGGCGCGAAGGAACAAGCGATGGAACGACAAGGCGACGAGGTCCATCTGAGCGAAACCGAGGCGAGCGGAGCGGTCAAGCCGCACATCGTGCGCTATGTCCTCGGCTTCTCCCTGTTGCTCGTGGTGCTCGCCATGTCGGCGGTCTGGATCCTCGGGTCGATCCTTTAGCGCCGCATGGCCCGGCTCGGCGGACTGGCGCGCATCCTCCGCTGGGCAATGCTCGCCTGGTACCGCGGGCAAGGCTGGGCGCCTGAAGGCCAATTGCCGCCCGACCGCAAGTTCGTCCTGGTCGGCGCGCCCCATACCTCTAACTGGGATTTCGCGGTGTTCGTCGGGACGATCGACGCACTCGGCCGCGACGTCCGCTTCATGGGCAAGCACACATTGTTCCGCTGGCCGCTCGGCGCACTGATGCGCGGTCTCGGCGGCGTGCCGGTCGATCGCGGCGCCAGCGTCGATCTGGTCGCCCAGATGGCGGCCGAGTTCGAGGGCCACGACGACTTCATCCTGGTCATCGCCCCCGAGGGAACGCGTGGACGGGCGGCGCGCTGGCGCACCGGCTTCTACCGCATTGCCCTGGCGGCCGGCGTCCCATTGGTCTGCGCCGGTCCCGATTACCCGCGCCGGCGCGGGGTGATCGGTCCGGTGATCCGTCCCACCGGCGACTATGCCCGCGACATGGCGCCGGCCTTCGCCTTCTTCCGGACGCTCGGCGGCAGGCATCCGCAGCGCGGCTTCATCCCCTAAAGCGGCGCCGCGCAACCGTGGCGCGTTTCGCTGCCGACCTTCAGCATCACTGCCAGCGAATAGCGCCGGTTGGACATGCCGTCGGAGCAACCGGCCTGCGGCCGCACGTCCATGCCGAACGGCGCCCCGTCGAGCGACCCGGCATAGCTGACCGTGGCGCCGTGTTGACTGAAGCGAGTCCACAGCCTGACGCCAGACTGCCGTTCAGGCCATGAGTAAGTGACGCAGCGTCCGTCGATGTCCGCGCCCCAGAATGGCTCGGTGCCGACCGCGCGCAACATCGGGCCGGCGATCGGCTTTCCGTCCTGCTGATGGCACGGCGAAACCGGCGAGGGCGGCACGGCGGCGGCGGGGCAAGCGGCAGCGAAGCCGTGGGCGACGCTGGCGGGCACCGGCGGCAACGGCCCGATCGCGGTCGCGCCATAGCTTGCGCCGGGGCCGGCGCGGAGCATCGCCTCAAGCGTCGGTAGCCGGTCGCCGGCGCCGGTGACTCCGCCACCTCCCGATCGCCCGCTTACCTTGACGACCAGCGCGACGACCTCACCCCCACCGCCAAACGACAGCCGCTCCTCGCTGCCGATCGGGGTCACTCCCGGCAGCGTGACCAGGAAGTCGGGGCTCGGGGCGATGCACGCCACATAGAGCACAGGTTGACGGCCGCTCGTTGCGAACGACAGGCTGGGTCCCTCGCTGCTGATTCGCAGACTCCAGCTGCCCTGTAAGACTGGATCGCCAGGCGCCGCCGGGCGGAGCGGGGACGCGGGCGCAGCGGCGGCAGCCTCATTCGACGGATCGGCGGGCGCGCCGGGCTTGCACGCGGCCAGCAAGCCGGCCAGCGCTAACCCCATCAGCCGTATTCGCCGCACCGCCACGCTCATTCCCTTCGGCCTACCAACGAACCGCAGTAGCGCCGGTGCCCGCACGGGCTTAGCATGGCCAGCGAAGGAGTCGCCTCATGCGCCGCTTGTCTGCCCTTTTCGCTTTCGCCGCCGTCATCGCCACGCCTGCCTTCGCCGCGCTTCCGACCGGTGCCAAGGCACCCGATTTCCGTGCCGTCGGCGCGCTCGGCGGCAGAACGTTCAAGGTTCACCTGGCCGACCAGCTGCGCCACGGCCCGGTAGTGCTCTATTTCTATCCCAAGGCCTTTACCTCGGGCTGCACGCTCGAAGCCCATGCCTTCAGCGAGGCGATGCCCCAATTCCGCAAGGCCGGCGCCCAGGTCATCGGCATGAGCGCCGACGACTTGCCATTGCTCAAGCGCTTCTCGACCGAGGCCTGCCGCAGCGACTTCCCGGTGGCGACGGCGAGCAAGGCCGTGGTCCAGGCCTATGACGTGGCGTTGCCATCGGCCCGCGGGCCAAGCACGATGACCAATCGCACCAGTTATGTCATCGCCAGCGACGGGCGGATCGTGATGGTACACTCCGACCTCGACTGGAAGGATCATGTCGCCAAGTCGCTGGCGGCGGTGCGCGCGCTGAAGCAATAACGGCGGCCTCATCGCGCTGCGGTGGTTTCCTTCGGCGTCCGCTTGGGTGTAGCGTCCCCGGCGGGACATCTCGTCCTGCGAAAGGATGCGGACATGGCCAAGGGTCAGAAGAAATCGAACAAGGAAGCGCGCAAGCCCAAGTCGGAAAAGAAGAAGACGATCGCCGCCAATCCGTCGACCAAGGGCAATGTCCAGGGCCTCGAGAATTTCAAGAATTGATCGCGCTCCGGCCACCGACGGCCGCGACGCGCAGGACATCGGGTTGCCAGCTGACGGCACCACGAACCCAGTGCCGCACACCGGGTGCGTCCGCTAGCGCCCGCGCCGCCGCCGTCCGTCCTTCCCGCCATTCGCGATGCCGTTGCCGGATGTAAAGGCAGGCGTTGCTCACGGCGCCACGGCCAAATTCGGAACTAAAACCAGGCCCGAACGATTGTGTCGTTGAAGCAACGACCCTCCGTTTACTTTTCGTTTACTGGCGTTAACCGCTTCCCTTGCCGCGTCATCCTCTCTTTCGTGGTCTTGACCAAAAGGAAACACATGACCTGGACGGCGCTTCGATTGTTGATCCTGCCCATATCGGCGGCGTGTGCGGCATTGCCATCGGCCGCCGCCGCGGTTGACCCGCTGTCGCCGCTGCCGGCCAATGCGGCCGCATTCGACACCGTCGTCGTCATCGGTCGCCGCCTTCCCCCGCCCGGCGGACCCGACGCGATGGGTACCGCGACGTTGGCCGCCGGAGTGACGCTGTACGATGTGCGTTTCCGCCGGGTCTCCGCCGCCGACCGCGCCGATCCGGCCGTGCTGGCAATCGCGGACGCGCTGGCCGGCCTGCCGCGCGAGGCGCAGCTGGCCCGGGTCAAGGGCATCGTCGAGCGCCGCGTCCGCCTGGCCACCGACCTCGAGAGCATGGGCGTGTCCGATTATTGGGCGCCGGCCGGCGACACGTTGCGACGGGGCAAAGGCGACGGCGAAGATATCGCCATCGTCGAGATGCAGGCGCTGGCCGCCGCCGGTTACCCGCGCGACGATTTGTACATCAGCGTCGGCCGCCACTCGCGGCTCGGCGCCCACGCGGTGCTGATCGCGCGGGTCGGCGCCGATTATGCGATGCTCGACGCGACCGAGCCGACGGTGATCGATGCCAGCACGCGTGGCAATGGTCATTTCGTGCCGATTTTCTCGATGGGCACGCGCGGTAGCTGGCTTCACGGCATCCGCCACGCGCCGGTGATTACGCTGGCCAGCGCGCGCCGCTGAGCGGACCGGCGCAAGCCGCGCCGCCAGGCTGACGCGTTCCAGAACAGGAAACTCCGATTTTTCGAGCCGAAAAGTCGTCTCGTCCGGGTCAAGGGTTCGCCTCATCGCTAATGACGCAGCGGAAGCGCGGCGGCGCTTGTTAGACCAGGCATGACCAAGCCAACCCCCCTGCTTCGCCCGGGCCTGACCGCGATCGCCGCCGTCCTTGCCCTGTCCGCCACCCCGTTGCTGGCGCAGGAGGTTGCGGCCCCCGCCGCGGCCACGCCGCAGACCGTCCCATCCGCCCAGCCGGCAACCGCGCCGCCGGCATCGACCACGGCCGTGACGACGAGCACGACGACCGAGACGATCACCACCCCCGATCCGCTCGCGCCTGGCGCGTCGGCGACCCCCAAGCCGGCGACCAGGACGACCGTGACCCGGCATACCACCACCACCCGGGCCGCCGCGCCGCGCGCCACCGTGACCCGCGCCGCCCCGCCGGCAGCAGTTTCGCCGGTCGCCGCGCCGGTCGCCGTAGCCGCGCCGATCGTGGCCGCGCCCGCGCCGCCGCCGCCGGTCGTCGCCGCGCCGCCCGTCCCGACCGTGGCTCCGGCCACCTTGAGCGGCGATACCCTGCCGATCGCGCCGATCGCCGGGGCCGCGGGCCTTGGCCTGCTGGCGCTCGCCGGGGCCGGATTCGCCATGCGCCGCCGCAAACGTCACGACGAGGAGGATGACGTCGAAAGCGCCGAATGGCACGAGCCGTCGATCGCCACCGCCCCGGTGCTGCCGGTGGCAGCAGCAATACCGATGCGCGCCGCCGACCCCGTGGCCGCGCCCAAACCGGCCTTCGCCTGGACCCCGAGCCGGGCCCCGTCGGCCGCGCCGGACAGCAGCCATTTCGACGCCGCGATGGCGGGCCCCACGCCCGACAACCCGTCACTGTCGCTCAAGCGGCGGCTCAAGCGCGCGGCCTTCTTCGAACAGCGCGACCGCCAGGTCGCCGCGGGCAACGCCAAGCCGGTGTCGCCGATGGCCGGCCTGCCCAGTGCGATGATCAGGACGGCGCCCGCGCCGCGCCCGGCCCCGCCGCGGCAGACGGTGACCGGCACCAGCGGCGGCTATCGCCTGCATCCCGCCTGATCGCGCCCGCCCGATTGTGTTCGCCTGCGCGCCGTCGTCCCTCCCCCGGACGGCGGCACGTCCATGTCTTTTGCCGGCGGCAGCGGCGTTGCCTGGCTCTCCCGCCGCGCGGCGGGAGACGCTATGGCCCGGTCGATGAGCGAGATCCGCATCCTGGTCGACGCCGACGCCTGCCCGGTCAAGGACGAGGTGTACAAGGTCGCATGGCGGCGCGGGGTGGCGGTCACGGTGGTCAGCAACTCGGCGCTGCGGGTGCCCGATCATGCGTTGATCGAGCGGGTGGTGGTCAGCGACAAGTTCGACGCCGCCGACGACTGGATTGCGGAAACGGCGGGGGCGAAGGACGTGGTGGTGACCGGCGACATCTTGCTCGCCGACAGCTGCCTCAAGGCCGGCGCGACCGTCATCGGCCACAATGGCAAGCCGTTCACCGCGGCGAGCATTGGCGGAGCGCTGGCGACGCGGGCGATCATGGCGGATTTGCGGGTCGGCGCCGACGGGATCACCGGCGGGCCGGCGCCGTTCGCCAAGGCCGACCGGTCGCGGTTCCTGCAGGCGCTGGATGAAGCGTTGGTAAGGCTGGGGCGGGCCTAGGCCCGCACCTTGAAGTCTTGTACGAAATTTTGTACATCATCTATATGAACTCGATCAGCTTCTCCGAGAGCCGCGCCAATCTCAAGGCGTTGATGGACCGCGTCGTCGCCGACAAGGCGCCGGTCACGATCACCCGCGCGCGCGGTCAGGAAAGCGTGGTGATGGTGTCCGAAAGCGAATGGTCGTCGATTGAGGAAACGCTGTATCTGCTCAGCTCGCCCACCAATGCGCGCTTCCTGATGGATAGTATCGCCGAGCTCGATGCCGGCAAGGGTGAGGTTCACGAGCTGATCGAGCCGTGAACATCGCTTTCTCGTCGCGCGCCTGGGGGCAATATGTCGCGCTTCAGGCCGAGGAACCCAAAATCATCGAACGGATCAACGCGCTGCTCAAGGAGTGCATGCGCGATCCATTTCGCGGAACCGGCAAGCCCGAACCGCTCGGCGGCAATCTGTCGGGCTGGTGGTCGCGGCGGATCAACCGCGAGCATCGGCTGGTGTATCGGGTGACGGGGAAGGGTGAGGCGCAGGCGTTGGAGGTAGCGCAGTGCCGGTATCATTACTGAGGGAGATGTCACCTTAGTTGAATGAGCCACGCGTCGGATGGCGCCGCGACTTGAAGCGTCTATAGCCCCGAGTCGGTCAAAGGGAGGGAATAATGGCAGGCGATTTTGCGGCCTTGGCCGCCCTAGTCATGATGACAATTCTGATCCTGGCTTTCCTGCGGTTACTGGAGACGGTTGTCGTCGGCCAACTGATTAAGGCTGCATTACAGCATCATCCCGAAAGTGTGTCAGGACTCGCGGCTAAATTGGGACGACATCGATCGCTAGTTGACGAGATTTTCGGTTGGGTGCTCACTGCGCTCGCCGCTGGGCTGGCAATTTTTGGAATGCTGGGAGGCGGCAGCGACCCCTCGTTCATTGTCAAGTTTGCCGTCGTTCCGGCGATTATCGGCCTGACGATTATCGCCTATTACCGACTGAGACCGGACCCGGGTACGGGGCAGCGCTGCCATTCACCGTCGGTGGCATTACTTGACGGCCAATCGTAGCGGCGCCAGCGGAACTTGTCGCGCCCTTCGAAATCGGCCCACCAGAGAACCGGGTCTCCCTGATCCGTCAGCCGTTCCTCGTTTGTGATGAACATGAGCACGCGGCTCTCTTCATTGTGAACAACGAGATAATTGGCGGTGAAATTAGCCCAGGGCTCGGTCAGAACCACATTGCGACGGTCAGGCGTCAGCTGAAAATGCTGCGCCTGCTTGCAATCCTGGGAAATTTTGCCGGTCTGCGTATCGACGATCTGCCAATCGCCGGTGATCAAGGTCAGCGCATCGGCGGCCTGAACTGCGATGGCCGGGGCTTGCGCTGCCTGAGCCATCAACAGACCAACAAGCATCATGTGCATCATTTCACTAATCCCCGAAGCGATGGGAAGAGTCGCGTGACGCGCAAGGCATAGCAAGCAAAAACGCTCCGGAAAAAAGGCTATTCCCCCGCCCGCACATACAAATCTCCACCATCGCGGTAGCGTGCGCTCATCTCGGCCATGCCGGCTTCCGCCTCGGCCGGGGTTAGCGCCTCTTCCGCCACTCCCCTCTCCCCGCTCGCCGAAGGCGGGTCGCCCTCTCCTGCTGGCGGGAGAGGGGAAGGCGGGGCGGCGCCTTGCTCCTGCAGCTTGGCGAATTCGCGGACCTCGGCGCTGATCTTCATGCTGCAGAACTTCGGGCCGCACATGGAGCAGAAGTGGGCGGTCTTGGCGCCTTCCGCGGGGAGCGTCTGGTCGTGGAATTCCTCGGCGGTGTCGGGGTCCAACGACAGGTTGAACTGGTCGCGCCAGCGGAAGTCGAAGCGGGCGCGGCTGAGCGCGTCGTCGCGCAGTTTCGCCGACGGGTGGCCCTTGGCCAGGTCGGCGGCGTGGGCGGCGAGCTTGTAGGTCACCACCCCGACCTTGACGTCGTCGCGGTCGGGCAGGCCGAGATGCTCCTTGGGGGTGACGTAGCAAAGCATCGCGGTGCCGTACCAACCGATCATCGCCGCGCCGATGCCGCTGGTGATATGGTCGTAGCCGGGGGCGATGTCGGTGGTCAGCGGCCCCAAGGTGTAGAAGGGCGCCTCGCCGCACACTTCGAGCTGTTTCTCCATATTCTCCTTGATCTTGTGCATCGGCACGTGGCCGGGGCCCTCGATCATGACCTGGACGTCGTGCGCCCAGGCGCGCTTGGTCAGCTCGCCCAAGGTGTAAAGTTCGGCGAACTGGGCTTCGTCATTGGCGTCGGCGATTGAGCCGGGGCGCAGGCCGTCGCCGAGGCTGTAGGCGATGTCATAGGCCTTCATGATCTCGCTGATCTCGTCGAACCGCTCGTAGAGGAAGCTCTCCTGGTGGTGGGCGAGGCACCATTTGGCCATGATCGAGCCGCCGCGCGATACGATGCCGGTGACGCGCTTGGCGGTCATCGGCACGTAGGGCAGGCGCACCCCGGCGTGGATGGTGAAGTAATCGACGCCCTGCTCGGCCTGCTCGATCAACGTGTCGCGGTAGACCTCCCAGGTCAGCTCCTCGGCGACGCCGCCGACCTTCTCGAGCGCCTGGTAGATCGGGACGGTGCCGATCGGGACGGGCGAGTTGCGGACGATCCATTCGCGGGTGTCGTGGATGTTGCGCCCGGTCGAGAGGTCCATGACGGTGTCCGCGCCCCAGCGGATCGACCACACCATCTTGTCGACCTCGGCGGCGACGTCGGACGCGACCGCGCTGTTGCCGAT
>JANLQS010000159.1:0-6486 GCA_031367995.1 Sphingomonas sp. | reverse complement strand
CCAGCGGTAGAGGCAAGCGTCGCACGCAGCCAAGTCGGCAATGGACTGAAAGGCGGACATTCACGCGCGATTCCGCTAACAGGGCCGCGCTACCGGTCGCAAAAGGACGGGCACTGGCGCCGTGCGGCTCCTTTTTCCATCTCTCTCGCTGCTCTTAGCTACAACGGTCCGGCATTCGGACTACATGAGAGAAGGAATAGAAAAATGCCCACAGGAACAGTCAAGTTTTTCAACGAGTCCAAGGGTTTCGGCTTCATCCAGCCTGAGGACGGAGGATCGGACGCCTTCGTCCACATCTCCGATGTCGAACGTTCGGGAATGAGCACGCTGCGCGAAAACGATCGCGTATCCTACGATGTCGAGGAAGATCAGCGCGGCAAGATGAAGGCAACGAATCTGAAGTCCGCCGACGACAAGTAAGAGCCGAAAGGGGGAGACGCCCTGCCGGGGTGTCTCCCGTTGGCCTGGTCTGCAAAGCGGGCGTAGCACTCAGCGCATCAGCTTCCACCCCGCCGGCAGAAAATCCGTCGACATATAGAAATAGAAGTTGCAGCGCGTGCCCCGGCCGCCGCTGCCGCCCTTGGTGATGCCGAAGGCGATCGCGCCGCTGAACACCGGCCCGCCGCTGTCGCCGCTGCGGCAGTCGGGCGTGCGCACCGTCACCCAGCTCGGCGCGCATGGGCCCGCGCACAAGGCGCCCGGCGGCGCGAACTGGGTCAGCTCGACCTCGGCGCAGCTATAGCCCGAGCTTTCGCCATAATGGCACAGCCACTCGCCCGCCCGCGTGCTCAGCCGCGATCGCGCCCCGCTCAGCACCCGCAGCACGCCTTGTCTGCGGTCGGCATAGAAGAACGGCTTGGGCCGGACCGGCGTCAGATTGATCTGCACGTCCTGCGCCCGCGACCCCCATTGCCCGGCGAAAGGCAGCGTGGTGCGGGTTCCGTCATTGTCCTGATATTCGACCTCGTCGGGGCAGTGAGCGGCGGTGGCGATTCCGCTCCGCGGCCCGTCGGTCACGGCGAACGCGGTGGTGCAGGCATAACGCTTGCCGTCGGCCGCACTGACCCCGACGATCCGCCCGCCGCCGCCGAGCGACAAATTGCCGCTCGGCCGGTCGGCCAGGTCGAACCGCACCTTGACACCGGTCAGCGCCCCGGCCTCGCGCCGCAGCGTCGCGAAATCGGGTCGCGCCGCGTCGGCCGCGGCGATCAGGATGACCAGCTCGCCGGTGCGCGCGTCGAGCCCCATGCCGCGCGCCCGCGGCAGCAATGCGTCGAGTTCGCTCTGGTGCTGGAGCATCGCCCGGATGACATCGTCGCCGGTCCTGCTGGCGCCGGTGCGGAACACCACCGGCACGGCCAATCCGGCGGCAAAAAAACGGGTGTCGGCGACCGGCCCGCTGCCGGTCAGCAGCACGACGATCTGCAAGCGCGGCGCATGGTCGATCGATATTCCCACCAGCCGCTCGGCAAAGCCTTGGCGCAGCCGGTCGGTGAAAGCGGCGCTGGCCTGCAGCGCGCGCAGCCGCGCGACCGCTTCGTCCTGGCTCACCGCGAAGTGCCGCGCATAAGCCGCCGCGTCCTGCGCCAGCGCCTGGTCCGGCGTTTGCAGGATTTCCACCGGCACCGGCGGCGGCGCGGGAATATCTTGCGCCAAGGCGGCCACCGGTGCCGCCGCAATGGCCAGCGCCGCGCTAGATCTCGCCAACGATTTCACCACCGTGCCGATCATTGTTGCAGCAGCCCTCATATGCTCCTGCTTTGCCCGCGGCCACCTTGCCCCACGCTGACCGGCGTCCGGGATTGCCAGCGAAGCGCATCAATCCATCGCCAGGGACGCCGCCCCTCGCCAGGGCCAGGGGCTTTCGCTACCAGCATGTCGACACAAAAGGAGCCTAGCATGCCGTCCGGATTGATCGCCCTGCTTGACGATGTCGCGATGATCGCCAAGCTCGCCTCGGCCAGCATCGACGATGTCGCCGCCGCCGCCGGCAAGGCCGGCGTCAAGGCCGCCGGGGTGGTGATCGACGATACCGCGGTCACCCCGCGCTACGTCACCGGCCTGTCCCCCGATCGCGAGCTGCCGATCATCTGGAAGATCACTCTTGGCTCGCTGCGCAACAAGCTGCTGATCCTGCTCCCCGCGGCGCTGCTGCTATCGGCCTTCGCGCCGTTCGCGGTCACCCCTTTGCTGATGCTCGGCGGCGCCTATCTGGCGTTCGAAGCGACCGAGAAGATCGTCGAGGTCGCAACCGGCGACCATCATGCCGATGCCGAATTGGCCGCCGCCGACACCCCGGCCGAGCTCGAAGCGCGCCAGGTCAAGGGCGCCATCCGCACCGATTTCATCCTGTCGGCCGAAATCATGGCCATCGCGCTGGCCAGCCTCGGGCCGATGGCGATCGGCCTCCAGGCGGCGGCGCTGGCGCTGGTCGCCGTCGCCATCACCATCGGCGTCTACGGCTTTGTCGCGCTAATCGTGAAGCTCGACGACATCGGCCTCCACCTCGTCGCGCGCGGCGGCGCGGCCGCCCGCGCGCTCGGCCGCGCCTTGGTCCACCTCGTGCCCAAATTGCTCAAATCGCTATCGACCATCGGCACCGCGGCGATGCTGTGGGTCGGCGGCGGCATCCTCCTCCACGGGCTTGAGGAACTCGGCCTCGAACATCTGCCTCACACCGTCCATGGCATCGCCGACGAAATCTCCGGCGGGATGGGCAATGCCGGCGCCGCGGTCGAATGGATCGCCAACGCCATCGGCTCCGGCATCGTCGGCTTCGGCGTTGGCCTGCTGCTGGTGGTCGTCGTCCGCCAATTCACCGCCCACCCCGAAAAACTCATCGTCGACGCCTGAGCGGAGCGAAAGCGCCGGACAAGGGTTTACCATTCGACGGGGCGTCGAGTGGAGTATCGTTTATGAACAAGCTTATCCTCGCATCCGCCGCGATGCTCGGCCTGTCGGGCTGCGTCGGCATGGGTTACGGCGCCGGTTACGGCGGCTACGGCTCTGGCGTGTCGGTCGGCGTCAGCTCGGGCTACGGCGGCTACGACAACGGTGGCTACGGCTACGGCGGTTATGGCGGGGGCGGCTATGGCTACAACGGCTACGGCAATTCCGGCTACGGCTATAACGGCTACGGCGGCGGGTCCTGCGTCGCTTACGACAATTGGGGCCGCGCTTATTACACCTGCGGCTATGGCGGCTATTCGGGGTCCAACCCATACGTCTATTCGCCCGGCACCGCGGTCTATTATTACCCCGGCTACACCTATCGCGACGGTTATTATTACGACGGCTACAACCGCCGCTATGACGGCCAGACGCTATACAATCGGCAATACGGCCGGCGCCGCTAATCGGGATCGGCGAACCGCAATGCTGAAAGCGACCGCGCGGCCATTGGCGGCGCGGACGCTTTCGCTTACCCCTCATCTTCGTCGCGGCTGAACCGCGGGGCAGGGGTCGTCACATCATGCCATCTGGATTGCTTGCCCCCGTGCTGGTGTTCCTCGGCGGCGGCGTCGGTGCGGTGCTGCGCTATCTCACCGGTCTCGCCGTCGGCGGGACGCTTGCCACGCTGACGGTCAACGTCGCCGGCTGCTTCGCCATCGGCCTGATCGCCGCCGCGGTGCCCGCTCACATGGTCGCCATCCGTCTGTTCTTCATCACCGGCGTGCTCGGCGGGTTCACCACTTTCTCCGCCTTCGGCCTCGACAGCTATGCCTTGTGGCACCGCGGTCAGCCGGGCCAGGCCGCGCTCTACGTCGCCGCCAGCGTCTTCCTCTCGCTCGCCGCCGTCGCGCTCGGCTTCCTCGTCGCCCGGCCAGCCCTTTCATAAGCCGCGACGCGCCCTATCTCGGTCGGCCCCGCCGATGCCAAGGACGCATATGACCGACCAGCCGCCGCCCCCGCCGCCCAACCAGCCCGCCGATTATGTCCCGCCGCCGGTGTGGCGCTGGGACAAGGCCAGCGGCGGCACCTTCGCCAACATCAACCGCCCGGTCGCCGGCGCCACCCACGACAAGGCGCTGCCGGTCGGCGATCGCCCGCTGCAACTCTACAGCCTGGGCACGCCCAACGGGGTCAAGGTCACCATCATGCTCGAGGAATTGCTCGCCGCCGGCCACGCAGGCGCCGACTATGACGCATGGCTGATCGACATTTCCGAAGGCGAGCAGTTCGGCTCGGGGTTCGTCGCGCTCAATCCCAATTCGAAGATCCCCGCCTTGCTCGATCGCTCGAACCCCGCCGCCCCGCAGCCGGTGTTCGAAAGCGGCGCCATCCTGCTCTACCTCGCCGACAGGTTCGGCGCCTTCCTCCCCGCCGATCCCGCCGCCCGCACCGCCGCGCTGTCGTGGCTGTTCTGGCAGATGGGCAGCGGCCCGTTCCTCGGCGGCGGCTTCGGCCATTTCTACGCCTACGCCCCGTTCAAGATCGAATATGCCATCGACCGCTTCGCGATGGAGGTGAAGCGCCAGTATGACGTGCTCGATCGTCATCTCGCCGATCACCGGTTCATGGCCGGACAGGCCTACTCGATCGCCGACATCGCCATCTGGCCGTGGTACGGCGCGGTCGCGCTGGGCCAGGCCTATGGCGACGCCGCGACCTTCCTCGGCCTGTCCGATTACACCCACGTCCAGCGCTGGGTGGCCGAGGTCGCCGCCCGCCCCGCCGTCCAGCGCGGCCGCCGCGTCAACCGCAGGCCGACCGACGACCACCCCGATTTCGTCGCCGAACGCCACAGAGCAAGCGACCTCGACTAGAAAAAACCGCTGTCCTACAGCGAGCCATTCTGGTTCAAGCTCGTCAATGACACCGATTCCCGTCCTGTGCGATCAATGCCGCGCCGCCGGTCACGCGGGGGAGGCGCCGTTCGCCGACCTCGCCGATCTGCTCGCTTTCACCCCGGTCCCGCGCCGCCCCCACGCCAATGGCTGGGATGAGGAGAAGCAGCGCGGCTTCATCGCCGCCTTGGTCGTCACCGGCTCGCCCGCCCGCGCCGCCCGCGCCATCGGCAAGCATGCGTTCGGCGCGCAGCAGTTGCGGAAAGCCCGCGGCGGATCGAGCTTCGCCGCCGCCTGGGACGCCGCGCTCGAGCTGGCCCGCGAACGCGAGCTCGCCGCGCTCAACGAGGGCCTCGCCGAGCTCGCCGCCGAGCAGGTCGAGGAGAATGGCCGCCGCCGCTCGGCGATCCTCCCCGCCGAGGGCCGCGCACGGTTCGATGCCGCGCCGCGGCCCGCCGCTGCCGACCCCGACCCCGACGATCCGGTGATGTGCAACCAGTTCGGCGACTCCCCGGTCTTTGCCGAGGCCCGCGAAGCGATCCGCATGCGCTTGACCCGCGGCCGCCGCCTGTTGCTGTCCGCCATCGCCGATGATCCGGCCAAACGCGCGGCGTGGGAAGTGCTGGTCGGCCCGACCGACTGGCAGCGGGCGGCGGCGATGGAGGGGCAGGACGACGAGCCGTTCGGCGAGGTCCAGTCGGGCGTTTTCGACAACCGCATGCCGCGAATGCGCACCCCCGACATGCTGCTTACCGCCGAACATGGCTACCTCGCCGAATTCACCGGCGGGCCCGACGCGCTCGACGACATCCGCCGTCAGCTCGCCGATTTCCGCGTCGCCCAGCTCGCCGAGCTCCCGCCCGAGGAAGCCGACGCCATCGCCGACCATCGCGCGGCGCTGGAGGAAGAAGGCTGGATCGAACAGCCGGACGGAGCCTGGGTCGGGCCGGCGAACGACCAATGACGCGCCGAGCACAACGGTCCCCTTTCTCCCTCCCGCTCGTCCCGAGCGAAGAGCCTGCCCCTGCGACGGCAGGGGAGGGATCCCAGTGACCAGAGCCACCAAGTCCCGCCAGCAGTTCGAGACCGAAGCCCTCGTCGCCGCCGGCCTCCGGGCCAGTCCTGGGCCAGTCGAAGCGGCGCCCAACCAGCGCAGCTTCACCCTCGACGAGGATGGGGTTCATCCTGAGCGAAGTCGAAGGGCTTGCTTGCTCCTCCGCCGCGACGCGCCAAGCCTGCTCCCGAATTTCCCAAGGATGCGCTACCCCCCGGTCGTCCCCGGCCCCGACGGCATGACCGGCCCGGAGCGGCTGGCGGTGACGGGGAAGCGGGAGCCGGGGGAGTGAGGCTGCGCCCCGAGCCTAAGCCAACCGACGGCGAAGCCGACGCTTTGGCTTGGGCGTAGAACGAGCATCGCAGCGCTTCCCGAGGAAGTGCGAGAAGCGCAGTCGAAGCCGGACGGCCGAGCTGCGGCGCCGGCCGACAGCTTCGACGTCACGGGCTCACTCCGTGACAGGCCATTCTTTTTTCCATCGAACTTGGCGCAATTAGTGCACTGTCACCGTAATCCCCGTCACCCTAATCCCACCGTAATCCTGTCACTGTAATCCCACGGATTCACCCTGTAACGGCTTACTTACTTTTTTTGGTATAACTTTGGAATATTTCAATGTCCCGGACCGCATTTGCCTGTTCTTCG
>JANLQS010000156.1:0-7386 GCA_031367995.1 Sphingomonas sp. | reverse complement strand
GGACGTCTGCGCGCGCTATGCCGCGATGGGCTGGCACACCGTCGAATGCGACGGAATGGACAGTGGCAAGGTCTCCAAGGCGCTCGATGAAGCCGTCGCCGACCCGCGGCCGAGCCTGATCCGGTGCAAGACCATCATCGGTTATGGCGCGCCGACCAAGCAGGGTACCGCCGCCACCCACGGCTCGCCGCTCGGCGCCGAGGAAATCGCCCGCGCCCGCAAGGAACTTGGCTGGACCGACCCGCCGTTCGTTATCCCCGACGACGTCGCCAAGGGTTGGCGCGACATCGGCGGGCGTGGCTCCGCCGAGCGCGCCGAATGGCACCGCCGCCTCAACGCCAGCGGCAAGAAGGACGAATTCCTCGCGCGGATGAGCGGCAAGCTGCCCGATGCATGGCTCAAGCCGCATCTCGATTCGCTACTCGCCGACCCGCCCAAGGTTGCGACGCGCAAGGCCAGTGAACTGGCGCTCGACGCGATCAACGCGGCGATTCCCGGGACAATCGGCGGATCGGCCGACCTGACCCCGTCTAACAACACGCTGACCAAGGGCTTGTCGCTGCTCGACGCGAGCAATTACGGCGGGCGCTACATCCACTACGGTATCCGCGAATTCGGCATGGCCTCGGCAATGAACGGCATGGCGATGCACGGCGGTGTGCTGCCTTACGGCGGGACGTTCCTGGTGTTTTCCGACTATAGTCGGCCGGCGATCCGCCTCGGCGCGCTCGAAGGCGCCAAGGTCGTCCATGTCATGACCCATGATTCGATCGGACTTGGTGAGGATGGCCCGACCCACCAGCCGATCGAGCATCTCCAGGCCTTGCGCGCCATGCCCGGCCTGCACGTCTATCGCCCGGCCGACGCGGTCGAGACGGCCGAATGCTGGGCCGCGGCGCTGGCCGGGGACGGGCCGAGCCTGATCGCTCTGTCGCGCCAGAACGTGTCGCCGCAACGGACCAAGGCTGCCAAGGACAACCTCAGCGCCAAGGGCGCCTACAGGCTCAAGGCGGCCGGCGCCGCGCGCAAGGTCATCCTCATCGCTACCGGCAGCGAAGTGGAGATCGCGATCGGCGTCGCCAAGGAGCTCGAAGGGCAGGGGATCGGCGCCGACGTCGTCTCGATGCCATGCACCGAAGCGTTTGAACTGGCGGATGCGGCCTACCGCGAGGACATCCTGCCCGACGTCTCCAACCGCGAGATTCTCCGCGTGTCGATCGAGGCCGGGACGACCTTCGGCTGGGAACGCTACACCGGGCTCCACGGCCTGCGGATCGGCATCGACCGCTTCGGCGCCTCCGCCCCCGCGCCCGACCTCTACGAAAAGTTCGGGCTGACCGTGCCCAAGATCTTGAGCCGCGTGCTCGACCAACTGAAACAAAGGGACATTGCATGACGAAAGTCGCCATCAACGGCTTCGGGCGGATCGGCCGCCTGGTCGCCCGCGCCATCCTCGAGCGCGACGACCATGACCTCGAACTGGTCGCGATCAACGACCTTGCCGATGCCAAGGCCAATGCCATGCTGTTCAAGCGCGACAGCGTCCACGGCAAGTTCCCCGGCGAAGTCAGCGCCGACGGCGATTACATGGTCGTCAACGGCAAGCGCATCCGCGTCACCGCCGAGCGGGACCCGGCCAAGCTGCCGCACAAGGCGCTGGGCGTCGACATCGCGCTCGAATGCACCGGCTTCTTCACCGACCGCGAGGGCGGGCAGAAGCATCTCGACGCCGGCGCCAAACGCGTGCTGATTTCGGCCCCGGCCAAGGGCGCCGATCTGACCGTCGTCTATGGCGTCAACCACGACAAATTGACCGCCGACCATGTCATCGTGTCGAACGCCAGCTGCACCACCAATTGCCTGGCGCCGGTGGCGAAAGTGCTCAACGACGCGATCGGCATCGAACGCGGGCTGATGACCACCATCCACGCTTACACCAACGATCAGAAGATCCTCGACCAGATCCATCCCGACATGCGCCGCGCGCGGGCTGCGGCGATGAATATCATACCGACCACCACCGGAGCAGCGCGCGCCGTCGGCGAGGTGCTGCCCGAATTGAAGGGCAAGCTCGACGGGTCGGCGATCCGCGTCCCGACGCCCAATGTCAGCCTGGTCGACCTGACCTTCACCCCCAAGCGCGACACTTCGGTTGAGGAGGTCAACACGGTGTTGAAGGCGGCTTCGCAAAGCGGGCCGCTCAAGGGCATCCTCGCCTACACCGACGAACCGTTGGTTTCGATCGACCTCAACGGCGATCCCGCCAGCTCGACCGTCGACAGCCTCGAAACCACCGTGCTCGAAGGCAAATTGGTGCGGGTCGTCAGCTGGTACGACAATGAATGGGGCTTTTCCAATCGCATGGTCGACACCGCCGGAGCGATGGGGAAGTTGGGGTAGGGCTTTGACCCCGCATCTAACTTCCGTTCGTGTCGGGCGAAGTCGAGACACGCTCGCACATGGCCCCTCGACTTTGCTCGGGGCGAACGGAGTATCTTCGTTTGAGTAAATTCAACACCCTCAATGATTTGCCCGTCGACCTGACCGGCAAGCGCGTGCTCGTGCGCGTCGACTTGAACGTGCCGATGAACGGCGCGTCGGTGGCCGACGACACGCGATTGCGGAGCCTGTTGCCGACGGTGCTGGAGCTCAGCGACAAGGGCGCGATCGTGCTTTTGCTATCGCATTTCGGGCGGCCCAAGGGCCAGTCGCGGCCCGACATGTCGACCGCTCTGTTCGTCAAGCCGCTGACCGAGCTGACCGGCCGCTCGGTGCGGTTCATCGAGGATTGCCAGGGGCCCGAGGCCGAGCGGGCGGTGATGACCATGCTGCCGGGCAATATTGGCGTGCTCGAGAATACCCGCTTCCACGCCGGCGAGGAGACCAACGACCCGGCGCTGGCGCGCGGCATGGCGGCGCTCGGCGATTATTATGTCGATGACGCCTTTTCCACCGCGCATCGCGCCCATGCCTCGACCGAGGGCATCGCGCACCTCCTGCCGAGCTTTGCCGGACGGGCGATGGAGGCCGAACTGACGGCGCTCGAAAAGGCGCTGGGCACTCCCGAGCGGCCGGTCGCGGCGGTGGTCGGCGGCGCCAAGGTGTCGACCAAGCTCGCCGTGCTCGGCCATCTGGTCGGCAAGGTCGATCATCTGATCATCGGTGGCGGCATGGCCAACACGTTCCTTGCCGCACGCGGAATCGATGTTGGGAAATCATTATGTGAGAAGGGCTTGCTCGGTGAAGCTGAGGTTATTTTCGAAAGCGCCGAGGCGGCCGGCTGCATCCTGCATTTGCCCTATGACGTGGTCGTCGCCAGGGAATTCGCGCCCAACCCGCCGAGCTTGCGGACGTGCAACGTCCACGAAGTCGCGGCAGACGAAATGATCCTCGACATCGGCCCAGCCGCGGTCGAGGCGCTCGGCGATGCCATCAAGACCTGTCGCACCCTGGTGTGGAACGGGCCATTGGGCGCGTTCGAGACCCCGCCGTTCGACGCCGCGACGGTGGCGCTGGCGCGGATCGCTGCAGCGCTGACCCAGGACGGCAGCCTGGTGTCGGTGGCTGGCGGTGGCGACACGGTGGCCGCCTTGAACCAGGCTGGCGTCGCCGGGGATTTTACCTATGTCTCGACCGCGGGCGGGGCGTTTCTCGAATGGATGGAAGGCCGCGCGCTGCCAGGCGTCGCCGCCCTCATGAATCAGGAGCGAAGTCGATGAACAATCAGCAGATGCTGGAGCAGATCCGATCGGGCCAGGGCTTTATCGCCGCGCTCGACCAGAGCGGCGGGTCCACGCCGGGTGCGCTCAAGGGCTACGGCATCGCCGACGACGCCTATTCGACCGACGAGGAGATGTACGCGCTGATCCACGCCATGCGCGTCCGCATCATCACCTCGCCCTGCTTCGGCGGCGGCAAGGTCATCGGCGCTATCCTGTTCGAGCGGACGATGGCCGGCGAAGCCGACGGCCAGCCCATTCCCGAGGTCCTGAAGGCACGCAGCGTGGTGCCGTTCCTCAAGGTCGACAAGGGGCTCGAGGATGAGGCCGACGGGGTCAAGCTGATGAAGCCGATGCCCGATCTCGACGCGTTGCTCGACCGCGGCGTCGCCAAGGGCATGTTTGGGACCAAGATGCGCTCGGTCATCGAGCGCGCCTCGCCGAGCGGCATCTCAGCGAGCGTCACGCAGCAGTTCGAAGTCGCGGAACAGATATCGCGCAAGGGTCTGATGCCGATCATCGAACCCGAAGTGTCGATCAAGGCACCCGACCGCGACGCCGCCGACCGCATGCTGCTGGCCGAGCTGATCGAGGCGCTCGATGCGCTGCCCGAAAACCGTCAGGTGATGCTCAAGCTGACCCTCCCGGCGCAGGCGAATTTGTTCGCGCCCTTGGTCGATCATCCCCGCGTGCTGCGCGTGGTCGCGCTATCAGGTGGGTTCAGCCGGGCCGAGGCATGCCGCCAGCTTGCCGAAAATCGTGGCATGATCGCCAGCTTCAGCCGGGCACTGCTGTCCGATCTCAGGGTCCAGATGAGCGACACCGAGTTCGACGCCACGCTCGGCACCGCGATCGACGAAATCAGCGCGGCGTCGGTCGCCTGAGCCCTATCGCGGCTCAAACCCGAACAGATAGGCGCTCGGCGGGGTGGCTGGCGCGCCGGCCATCTTGTTCGGCTCGGCCGAGGTCAGGGCAAGTCCGGTGCCGTGGGTGGCGTAAGGCTGGCCCAGCGTCAGATTGGCGGTTTCGCGCCAGCCGGGACCGTCGATGCGGGCGGTGACGATAACCCGGCCGGCCCAGATGCAGCGGGCGTTGATCGGACAGCGGCTGTCCTCGACCAGCACTTGCGGCGTGGCGACCAGCGCGCCGACTCGGGTCGGCTGACCCAGATGAGCCATGCCGTCGGCGCGGACTGGGCCGCCGTCGACAATCGGGCCGTTGGGGAAGGTGGTGCAGGCGCCAAGCGCAAGCGCTGCGGCGAGGATGGGGGCGATGCGTTTCATTGGACGGATGCTGCCGCTCGGTTAATGAGCGCCGCATGAATGAAGACGACGTCGACTTGACCGCATTTCCGCCGCCGCGGCGGACCGGGCCGTGCGAACTCTATCTGATTAGTCCGCAGGAGGTTGGCGGCGCTTTTCCCGACCGCTTGAAGGCGGCGCTCGGCGGCGGGCCGGTGGCGGCGTTCCAGCTTCGGGTCAAGGACGTCGATGCCCACGATCTCGCGCGGCTGGCCGAACCGCTGCAGCGGATCTGCGCCGACCATGACGTCGCCTTCATCGTCAATGACAGCGTCAGCCTGGCGAAGCGGCTCGGCGCCGATGGCGTCCACCTCGGCCAGAGGGACGGCGACATCCGTGAGGCCCGCGCCGTGCTCGGCCCGTCGGTACAGATCGGCCGCACCTGCCACGACAGCCGCCATTTGGCGATGGAGGCGGGCGAAGCGGGCGCCGACTATGTCGCGTTCGGCGCCTTTTACGAGACCACCACCAAGCCGAGCGACTACCGCCCGGTGCCGGCACTGCTCAGCTGGTGGGCCAGCCTGTTCGAAGTGCCGTGCGTGGCGATCGGTGGGATCACGCCGGCCAACGCCGCGCCGCTGATCGCCGCCGGGGCCGATTTCATCGCAGTCTGCCAGGCGGTGTGGGGACAGGACGATCCGGCCACGGCGGTCAAGGCCTTCGACGCCATGTTCTCTGGCTGACCGACGGGCGGGGAAACAAGCGGTGGTTGCCGCGTTGCAGCGGGACATTCCTGAATTCGGAGACCGCCCCGTGAACCGTATGCGTAGCCTGATCCTCGCCGCTTCCTCGCTGGTCGCCTGCACCAGCATTGCATTTGCCACGGCGCCCACGCCGGTCAAGTCCGCCGCCGCGTGGGCCGCGCCGGGAACCAAGGGGTCGCCGATCGACGGGACAATCTTTCACGCCCAGGTGCTGCTCGACGTCGCCGGCTTCCCGGCCGGAGTGATCGACGGCAAGAAGGGCATGAGCTTCAGCCAGGCGCTGCGCGGCTTCCAGGAAGCGCACGATCTTCAGATCACCGGCAAGCTCGATCAGCCGACGCGCCAGGCATTGCTGTCCGAAAATCGCGAATCGACGCTGATGGTCAAGCTGTCGCCCGACCAGGTTGCCGGCCCGTTCATCAACCCCATTCCCAAGGACACCGCGGAAAAGGCCAAGCTTCCCGGCCTCTATTATCGCAACATGCTGGAGAAGGTCGCCGAGGAATTCCACACCACGCCCGAGACAATCATCGCCCTCAATGGCCCGACCGCGCTGATCGGGCCGGGTCAGACGCTGCGCCTGCCCAATGTCGTGCCCGCCAGCCGCACCTACGGCAATGCAGCCAAGGGCGACGTGCTCGGCCTGATGAACGTGCTCAACGTTGCCGCCGGCGACATCAGCGCCAGCTCGATCGTCGTCGACAAGTCGGAGGGCGTGCTCAAGGTGATGGGCGAGGGCGACAGGATCGTCGCCCAGTTCCCGGTGACGATGGGTTCGACCCACGACCCGCTGCCGATCGGTGAGTGGAAGGTCACGACCTACGCCTTCCTGCCGCCGTTCCATTACCAGCCGGACCTGTTCTGGGACGCCAAGGACAAGGGCGCCCCGGACCAGATGCTCAAGCCCGGCCCCAACGGTCCCGTCGGGGTCGCCTGGCTCGACCTCAACAAGGAGCATTACGGCATTCACGGCACGCCTACGCCCGAGACCATCGGCCGCGCCGAAAGTCACGGCTGCATCCGCATGACCAATTGGGACGTGCTTCGTCTGTCGCAGATGCTAAAGCCGGGGTTCAAGGCCGTTTTCCAGGCCTAACGCAGGGGGCAGGGGCGAATGCGGAGCGTAATGTCGGCGGTCGTCGCGCTGGTCCTGCTCGGTGCCTTCTGGGTGTTCTACCAGGGCATCAGCGGCGCGCCCTCGTCCGCGCCACAAGGGCGCGTCAACGGCATCGTCGAGGCGAGCGGCGGCAAGGCGACGCCGGTGGTGCTGGCCGATGGCGTCACGGTTGGCCCGGCGGGGCTGGCCATCCCGGTCGCCGGGGTCAAGGCAAGCGCGCTTACCGACACTTTCACCCAGGCCCGCGCCGGCGGCGCGCGGGTTCATGACGCGATCGACATCATGGCGGCCGAGGGCTCGCCTGTAGTGGCGGCGGCGCCGGGCACGATTGAAAAGCTCTATTTCTCCAACGGCGGCGGCGGGATCAGCGCCTACATCCGTTCCGACGACGGACTGTGGACTTTTTATTACGCCCATCTGTCGGCTTATGCGCCGGGCCTTGCCGAGGGCCAGCATCTGCTGCGCGGCGCGGCGGTCGGCTATGTCGGCCACACCGGCAATGCCAGCGCCGACGGGCCGCATCTCCATTTCGCCATCAACCGCAT
>JANLQS010000140.1:0-8384 GCA_031367995.1 Sphingomonas sp. | reverse complement strand
CGACCTGGTCGAGCGCATCGGCAACGGGCTGGCGCCAATCATGGTCGGGCCGGCGCTGACCCCGCGCAGCCGCGCCGTCTTCGCCGGGGGCGTTCCCGCATGAAGGCGTTTGGCACCGACGTCGGCACCATCCACTTCGTCGGCATCGGCGGCATCGGCATGTCCGGCATCGCCGAGGTGATGCACCAGCTGGGCTACACCGTGCAGGGCTCCGACATCGCCGAGGGCTATGTCGTCGAGGGCCTCAGGAAAGCCGGCATCACGGTGATGATCGGCCACAGCGCCGACAATTTGGGCGACGCCGCGGTGGTGGTGTGCTCGACGGCGATCAAGGACAGCAACCCGGAGATCGAGGCGGCGGCCGAGCGGCGCCTGCCGCGCGTTCGGCGGGCCGAGATGCTGGCCGAACTGATGCGGATGCAAAAGACGATCGCGGTCGCCGGCACCCACGGCAAGACGACGACGACGTCGATGATCGCCGCGATGCTCGACGCCGGCGGGCTCGACCCGACGGTGATCAACGGCGGCATCATCAACCGCTACGGGTCGAACGCGCGGCTGGGCAAGAGCGACTGGATGGTGGTCGAGGCCGACGAGAGCGACGGCAGCTTCCTGCGCCTCGACGGGACGATCGCGGTGGTCACCAACGTCGATCCCGAGCATCTCGAGCATTACGGCAGCTTCGACGCGGTCAAGGATGCGTTCGTCGAATTCGTCGAGAACGTCCCCTTCTACGGCCTGGCGGTGATGTGCGTCGACCATCCCGAAGTGCAGGGTGTGTTGAGCCGCATCCGCGACCGCCGGGTCGTCACTTACGGCACCTCGGCGCTGGCCGACGTCCGCGCCGACAATATCCGCCCCGAAGCCAGTGGCAGCCGCTTCGACGCCATCATCCTCCAGCGCGACGGCGCCCGCCGCACGGTCGAGGATATCTTCATACCCATGCCCGGGCGGCACAATGTGCTGAACGCGCTGGCCGCGGTGGCTGTCGGGGTCGAATTCGGGATGGACGACGCCACGCTCGCCGCTGGTTTTGCGCGCTTCGACGGGGTCAAGCGCCGCTTCACTCGCGTCGGCGAGGTTGGCGGCGCAATCGTGATCGACGATTACGCCCATCACCCGGTCGAAATCCGCGCCGTATTGTCGGCCGCGCGCGAAGCGGTTGCCTCGTCGGGCAGCGACGGAGCGCGGGTCATCGCCGTGGTGCAACCGCACCGCTTCACCCGGCTCCACGATCTGATGGAGGACTTCCAGAACGGCTTCAACGACGCCGACATTGTGTTCGTCGCCCCGGTCTATGCCGCGGGAGAGCAGCTGATCGAGGGCGTCGATGCCGCTGCTTTGGCCGAGGGGCTGCGCACCCGCGGCCACCGCATGGTCAAGACAGTCGACAGCCCCGCCGACCTCGCCGCCGCCCTGCGCGATATCGCCGCCGACGGCGACATGATCGTATGCATGGGCGCCGGCGACATCACCAAGTGGGCGGCCGGCCTCGCCGACGCAATCGACAAGGCGAGGGCGGCGAAGTGAGCGCGCCGTCCCTGGCGCTGGAGACGCGCGGCAAGCTCAAGCCTAACGCCACCCTCGCCCCTTTGGTTTGGTTTAAGTCGGGCGGCGCGGCCGAACTGCTGTTCGAGCCCGCCGACCGCGACGACCTCGTGCAATTTCTCCGCGACCTCGACCCAGCGACGCCGGTGATGGCGCTGGGCCTCGGGTCCAACATGATCGTCCGCGACGGCGGCGTCCCCGGAGTCACCATTCGTCTCGGCAAGCCGTTCGCGACGGTCGACGCCAGGGGCGATCTGCGCCTCAAGTGCGGCGGCGGGGCGAGCGGCATCCTGGTGTCGTCGAGCGCGCGCGACGCCGGTATCGCTGGAATTGAATTCCTGCGCTCGATCCCCGGCACGGTCGGCGGTTTCGTCCGCATGAACGGCGGCGCTTACGGTCGCGAGACCTGCGAGATATTGGTCGAATGCGAGGTTGTGCTGCGCTCGGGCGAGGTCGTGACGCTATCCGCCGAAGCGCTCGGCTACTCTTATCGCCACAGCGAGCTGCCCGACGGCGCGATCGTCGTCAGCGCGACTTTTGCGGGCCACCCCGGCGATCCGGCCGAAATCCAGGCCGAGATGGACCGCATCGCCGCGGCACGCGAAGCGACGCAGCCCTTGCGCAGCCGCACCGGCGGGTCGACCTTCAAGAACCCGCCGGGTCACAAGGCGTGGGCGCTGATCGATGCCGCCGGCTGCCGCGGATTGACCCTCGGCGGCGCGCAGGTGTCCGAGAAGCATTGCAACTTCCTGCTCAACCTCGGCTCCGCGACCAGCGCCGAGATCGAAGCGCTCGGCGAAGAAGTCCGGCGCCGCGTGCGCGAGAACAGCAACATCGCCCTCGAATGGGAAATCCAGCGGATCGGAGTGGAATGAGCGGCCTCGACAAGAACCTCCACATCGTCGTGTTGATGGGCGGCTGGTCGGCCGAGCGGTCGGTGTCGCTGATGAGCGGCGCCGGTGTCGCCGATGCGTTGACGGAACGTGGCTTCACTCGGGTCACCCGGCTCAACATGGCGCATGATGTTGCGGCCAAGCTCGGCGAACTGAAGCCCGACGTGGTGTTCAACGCGCTCCACGGTACGCCAGGCGAGGACGGCACGGTGCAGGGGATGCTCGACCTGATGGGCATCGCTTACACCCACTCGGGCTGCGCCACCTCGGCCATCGCCATCGACAAGGAACTGACCAAGGCGGTGCTGGTGCCGCACGGCATCCGCATGCCAAAGGGCAAGGTGGTCGACAGCGCCAGCCTCTACGAAGGTGACCCGATGCCGCGCCCCTACGTGCTCAAACCCGTCAACGAAGGCAGCTCGGTCGGCGTCGCCATCGTCACCGAGGGCGGCAACCACGGCCACCCGATCAGCGCCAGGGCCGAAGGGCCGTGGAAGCATTTCGACCGGCTGCTGGCCGAACCGTTCATCCGCGGACGCGAACTGACCGTTGCGGTGCTGGGCGGGGAGGCGATGTGCGTTACCGAATTGAAGCCCAAGGCCGGATTCTACGACTTCGACGCCAAATATACCGACGGCCTGACCGAACATGTCTGCCCCGCCGAAGTGCCCCCGGCGATCGCGGACTCGATGATGGGCATGGCCGCGGCGGCGCATCGCTTCCTCGGCTGCAAGGGCGCATCGCGCTCCGATTTCCGGTGGGACGATGAGCTCGGTGAGGCCGGTATCTACTTGCTTGAGGTCAACACCCAGCCGGGCATGACCGCCTTGAGCCTGGTGCCCGAGCAGGCGCGGCAGAAGGGCATTGCCTATGGCGAGCTGGTCGAGCGGATTATCGCCGAGGCGCTGAGTCCCGGACAGGCCGGATGAGCGCGACCCGCGTCCGTCGCGGCGAAGGCGCGCGATCCGCGTCGCGCAAGCCCGCGGGCCGTGTCGCGGTGCCCCGCAAGATCGCCTCGAAACTGCCGATGAAACAGGCCCAGGCCAACCGCCTGGCGGGCTGGATGTTCGCCTTGTTCGTACTGGCCATCGCTATCGTCGCAGCCATCGCGCTCGACCTTCCCGCCAAGGCGGCACGGGCGGCGGGAGAGGCCGTAGGAGAGGCCGGCTTCCGCGTCCGCTCGGTCGAAGTCCAGGGCACGCGGCGGATGGACCCCAAGCCGGTCTATCGCATCGCCCTCGACCAGAAGGCGGCGGCGCTGCCCCTGGTCGATGTCGCCGATATCCGCAACCGCCTGCTCGGGTTCGGTTGGGTCAAGGACGCGCGGGTGTCGCGCCGCTATCCCGACACGCTGGTGGTTGATATCGTCGAACGCGCGCCGGCCGCGTTGTGGCAAGACAGTGACCGGCTCAATCTGATCGATGCCGAGGGCGTGGTGCTCGACCGCGTGCCGGTCAGTCGCATGCCCGACCTGCCGCTCCTGGTCGGCCCGGGCGCCAATGCCCACGCCAGCGAACTCAACGCATTGCTCGCCCCGCTCCCGGCGATGAAGGCGCAAATGGTCTCGGCCAGCTGGATCGGTCAGCGCCGCTGGGATCTCGCGTTGCAGACCGGCGAGACGATCGCATTGCCCGAAGGCCAGCAGGCGGCGCGCGTGGCGCTTGCCAAATTCGCCCGGATCGACAAATCGAGCGGGTTGCTGGGTCGCGGCATGCTTCGTTTCGACCTCAGGATCCCCGGCAAGATGACCGTCCGCCTGCCGCGGGCGGCCGGAGAGCCGATCGTCCCCGAACCCAAGTCCGCAGGCTGATCCACAGCGCAATGTCCGCAAATCCAGAAAAACCGCTGATCGCCGCACTCGACATCGGCTCGTCGAAGGTCGGCGCGCTGATCGTCACGCGCGACGACGACGGACGGTTGCGCGTCCTCGGCACCGGCCAGCGCGAGAGCCGCGGGGTCAAACGCGGATATGTGACCGACATGGTCGCGACCGAAGTCGCGGTGCGCGAGGCGGTCGAGATCGCCGAACGCATTTCGGGCGTGACGATCGACGATGTGTGGGCCAGCTTCGGCGCCGGAAGCCTGGTCAGCGATATTGCCAATGTCGAAGTCGAGCTCGGCGGTCACCAGGTCGAACAATCGGATATCGACCATTTGCTCGACGCCGGGCGCGGCGCGATCGACCGCTCGGGCCAGCTCGTGCTCCACGCCCATCCGGCGCTTTACACCATCGACGGAGTGGAGGGCGTGCGCCAGCCGATCGGCCTGCATGCCGACCGTTTGGGGGTCGACATCCATGTCATCGCGGCCGACCCGGCGCCGCTACGCAATGTCGATTTCGTCATCCGTTCGGCGCATCTCGGCGTCAATCGCATCGTCGCCTCGCCGATCGCCGCGGCGATCGCTTGCCTGACGCCGGAAGAGCGCGACCTCGGCGTTGCCCTGGTCGAGATGGGGGCGGAAGTCACCAATGTTTCGCTCCACGCCGGCGGGATGCTGGTCGGGCTGCGCTCGATCCCCTTGGGCGCCAAGGACATCACCGACGACATCGCCTGCGCCTTCGGGGTTCAGCGGCGCGACGCCGAGCGGCTCAAATGCTTTTACGGCTCGGCGATGACCTCCCCGCGCGACAATCACGAAATGATCGATGCCGCGCCGATCGGGGTTGAGGACGGCGGCGAACCGACGCGCATCACCCGCGCCCAACTGATGACCGTTATCCGTCAGCGGGTCGAGGAGTTGACCGGGGCGATCGACGGCGCGCTGAAAAGCCTCGGCTTCACCGGCCCGGTCGGACGGCAGGTCGTGCTGACCGGCGGCGGCGCGGAATTGAAGAATATCGCCGATTACATGCAGGGTGTGCTCGGCCGCGCGGTGCGGGTCGGACGGCCGCGCACCCTGACCGGCCTGCCCGAAGCGCATGGCGGGCCGGCCTTCTCCAGCCTGGTCGGCCTGGCCTTATTGTCGGCTTCGGATAGTGGCGACTTGCGCGACCCCGGCAGGTCCGGCGCGCGCCAGGCGAACAAAGACAGTGGCCTCATCGGCCGTCTATTGACCGCGCTCAAGCAGGGCTATTAGGTCCGCGCCGCGGACATGCTATGACCCCGCCCCCGGGGGGCCGAACGCATGGCATCCGCCCACTCGACCTCGAGTAAGCTGACGTCGGCGCATGTTACTGGCGTCAACTGCGGCTCACGGGACTCACCTTCGTCCCATAATGAATCAAATCTTCACTTTTTTGTCCGCGCGACCATTTTTTGCTTGGGGTCGCGACTCGCATGGTGCAATGATTCATCCCCACGGTTCAATTGCTTGCCTTCGAGGGGGGTTTACTCATGAGCATTGATTTCATCCGGCCGGAAGTCGACGAACTCCGCCCGCGGATCAGTGTCATCGGCGTCGGTGGTGCTGGCGGCAACGCCATCGCCAACATGATCGCTCGCGATGTCCAGGGCGTCCAGTTCCTGGTTGCCAATACCGACGCGCAGGCGCTCAATTCCTCCTCGGCCGACGCGCGCATTCAATTGGGCCTCAAGATCACTCAGGGCCTAGGCGCTGGTTCACGGCCCGAAATCGGCCGCGCCGCCGCTGAGGAGACGCTCGAGGAAATCGAGCGCGCTCTCGAGGGCGCCCACATGTGCTTCATCGCCGCCGGCATGGGCGGCGGCACCGGCACCGGCGCCGCGCCAGTCATCGCCAAGGCCGCGCGCGACCGCGGCATCTTGACCGTCGGAGTGGTGACCAAACCATTCGCCTTCGAGGGCACGCGGCGGATGCGCTCGGCTGACGCCGGCATCGAGGAACTGCAAAAGCATGTCGACACGCTGATCGTCATCCCCAACCAGAATTTGTTCCGCCTCGCCAATTCGGACACGACCTTCAAGGAAGCGTTCGAAATGGCCGACGAGGTGCTCCAGCAGGGCGTCCGCGGCATCACCGATCTGATGGTCATGCCCGGCCTGATCAACCTCGACTTCGCCGACGTCCGCTCGGTGATGGGCGAAATGGGCAAGGCGATGATGGGCACAGGCGAGGCGTCGGGTGACAATCGCGCGATCGAGGCGGCCGAAAAGGCCATCTCCAACCCGCTGCTCGACGGCGTTTCGATGAAGGGCGCCAAGGGCGTCATCATCTCGATCACCGGCGGCGAGGACATGCGCCTGATGGAGGTCGACGAGGCCGCCAGCCACATCAAGGAACTGGTCGACCCCGACGCCAACATCATCTGGGGGTCGGCGTTCAACAATAATATGGAAGGCCGCATCCGCGTCTCGGTCGTCGCCACCGGGATCGAGGCCGACGCCCAAGCCGCGCCCGCGCCGGGTAAGGTGTTCTCCTTCCCGACAAGCCGCGCGCCGGCCGCCGCTCCGGCGTCGGTCGTCGCTGCCGCCAAGCCGCCTATCGCCGACGAGGCGCCGCTCGATCTGACCGACGAAGTCGGCGACGACGAACTGCTGCTCGACAGCGACGACATCCTGACCAGCCCGGTCGGCGCCGCGCCGATTGCGCCACCGGCCGACGACGGCGAGGCCAAGCGTGAAAGCGGCACCTTGTTTGAGCGCATGTCGAACATCGCTCGCGGCGCGCCCAAGGCGCAGATCGACGAGGTAGAAGCCCCCGGCTTCCGCCGCGATCCGATCGACATCCCGCGCTTCCTCAATCGCCAGAACAACCAGTAGGGGTTCAGGCCACGGATCGATTGAAGGGCGGGGGGCAACCTCCGCCCTTTGTCGTGGGGATCTCTTCCAACCATTCATCCCCTTCACGCAACGCCTTGCCGCTAGGGGCTTTTCAGCAAGGCTCCAGCAAGCTCGGGTGCGGCATGGGGAGGATCATGTTGCACCACCATCTCGCGTGGCGGACGTCGCTTGCCGCCGCCGCGCTCCTGTTGGCCGGTCCGGGGCATGCGCAATATATCGACGGGGCTGCGCCGCCACTGCCGGTCGCGCCGCTCGGCGCCGAGGGCCCCGCCGACGCTTTGGCCCGCAATGTCCGGATCCTCGCCCAGAGCCCCCGCGATTACAAAGCGCTGGTCGGCGCTGGCCGGGCCGCACTGGCGATCGGCGATGCCGAGGCGGCAGTCGGCTTTTTTGGGCGTGCCGCCGACGTCTGGCCGACCGCGCCCGCGCCCAAGGCGGGGATGGGCGCCGCGCTCGCGGCGATGGGCGAAGCGGCCCAGGCGCTGCCCGAATTCGACAAGGCCCAACGCGCTGGCGCGGCGGTGGAGAGCTTCGCCGCCGACCGCGGCCTCGCCCGCGACTTGCTCGGCCAGCAGGCGCTTGCCCAAGCCGATTACCGCCTCGGCCTCAACGGCCCCGACGCCGCCGAAGCGCGCCGCCGCCTCGCGCTCAGCCTCGCCATCTCCGGCGACCGCGCGGGCGCGCAGACCGCGCTCGCGCCGCTCCTCATGCGTCCCGACACCGCCACCAGCCGTACTCGCGCTTTCGTCCTCGCGCTCGGCGGCGATCCCGACGGCGCCGACCGGGCGCTCGATGCTGCCATGCCCGGCCTTTCGAGCCGGCTCGATCCCTTCTTCCGCCGCCTGTCGACGCTCTCGCCCGCGCAAAAAGCGGCCGCGGTTCACCTCGGCATCTTCCCCGGCGATGGCAGTGCCACGCAGGTCGCCGGCGTTACCCCGCCGCCGTCCGCCGCCGGCCCCTCGGCCGGCCCGTGGGGTCTCCCGCGCATCCCGCCGCCAGCCGCGCCCAGCTATCACCTCGAGACCCAGCCGGTCACCGGCGATCGCCTCGCCGGGATCGACGCGCTGCTCCGCCAGCCGAGTCAGGCGCCGTCAGCCAGCATGCCGCCAGCTCCGCCCCCGGCAACCGTCGCGGTCGCCGCTCCGCCACCGACCCAACCAACGCCCCGACCATTCGCGATCAGGCGCGTCTGGGTGCAGCTCGCCAGCGGGACCGACGAGGCCGCGCTCGGCGCGCAGTTCAG
>JANLQS010000068.1:0-38740 GCA_031367995.1 Sphingomonas sp. | reverse complement strand
ACCACGACACGGCGCATTCTCATTCTCCACAAAGCACGACAGGCCCAGCCCGTCCGGGCTGAGCCTGTCGAAGCCCTGTCCTCAGTTCAAGCCTGGGCCCGAAAAGGGCAGCCCTTCGACAGGCTCAGGGCGAACGGTGACCGGGAATTAGCCCTTGTTGCTGTCGATAAAGTCGATCGCGTCCTTGACGGTCGTGATCTTCTCGGCGGCGTCGTCGGGAATTTCGACCCCGAATTCTTCCTCGAACGCCATGACCAGCTCGACGATGTCGAGGCTGTCGGCGCCAAGGTCGTCGATGAAGCTGGCTTCCTCGGTGACCTTCTCGGCATCGACGCCGAGATGTTCGACGACGATCTTCTTCACCCGATCGGCGGTGTCGCTCATATGGTCTTCCTCCGTTTGATTTTGCGCTGCCGTAGCGGCACCCGGCGGGCTGGGCAAGCGTCAGTTGAAGCCCTACCTCGGCCCCGTCATGAAAGCCTCCCGCGTCCTAACCCCCGGCGAAATCATGCTGTCGCGGACGATGTTCGGCGACGCCATCGATTATGCCCGGGTACGGCTCGTGCGGCGCAAATGGTGGCCGTTCCAGCCGAGGGGCGTCGTCATGGCCCCCACCGGCAACATCCATTTCCACCCCGGCGACCCGAACTGGCGAGACGATTTCACAGCAGCGCCGCTGGCGCTCCAAGGCCTGTTCATCCATGAAATGACCCATGTCTGGCAGGCGCAGACCCGCGGGCGCTACTATCTCCCGCTGATGCGCCACCCATTCTGCCGTTACGGCTACGTGCTGAAGGAAGGCCGCCCGTTCAGGGCCTATGGCCTGGAGCAGCAAGCCGAACTCGTCCGCCACCGCTTCCTGGCCGACCGCGGCCAAATGCTCGTGCAGGTGTGCGAGCCGAGGCTGCTGCCTTTCGACCGCTCCTAGAATTCAGCGAAAAGTGGACCCCCAAAAGCGCGGCTGACCGCGATTTTCAGAACGGCTTCTTGGGAAGGCACGTGCCCCGGCTTCCGCCCGGCGACGTTTCGCCGCCGAATGTCAGGCGAGAGGTGTAGCTCCCGCTTGCGCGGTCGATTGAGTAGCTGATCTTCTGAGACCCGTCGGGCACGCCGACCCACCAGCGAATGGTCGAGCGGGAGACCGAGGCGTAGTTGGGAACCAGCCATTGGCCGCTGCCCGGCGAGGTAAACCGCACCGTGCCCCCTTTCAGATCGATCTCCACGCGTGACTCATTTTTCCGCGGATAAACGGCGTCCGCGCCGTAGTCGAAATCCGCCTCGAACGCGCACAATCGCGACACAGGCGGCGCGGCCGCGCCCACCGGATAGGACAAGGTCGCAAGCGCGATGACGATCAGCGCGGCCCGCTGAGCGTCGCTGGTGTGGAAGCTGGCCATGGGGCAGTCCTTTTGCGCCGGGGTGCGTGAGGTACCTATATTTGGCGCCGCGAACCGGATAGACCTATCATGTCGGCCTAGAAACGAAAACTGTATTCCGGGCGAGAGGGGCGTGTCATGACCATGAAAATCGCGTTGCTTCTGGTTGCGTTCGGACTGTCGTCGCCCGCGATCGGCCAGTTGAAACTTTATTCCTTCACCACGACTGCCGAGTTCGTCAGTCAGTGCGGCGTCGCCTCGCCGCCATCGGATTGCATCGCCGCGGTCCAACATGTCGAGGAAGTGGTCAACAGCCGCGAGACTCCGAACGAGACTTGCGACGGCGGTCCGGACGCGATGCTCGAATCGTCGCCCGAAAGCGCGGAAATGGAAGCCTGGCTAGGCGAAAGAGTGAGGCGGATCGTGCCTTGGTTGAAAGCGCATCATGACTATAACGCCAAGTCCTACGGGGACGGCGTCTGGGCGGCGCTCAAGGGCGTCTATTGCGCATAACGAACCCCAGCCGAAGCCGCCTGACCTTCGGATTGCGGGCGCGATGAGCTAACTCGCCTTCGCCACACCGACCAGCGCCGGCCGCAACAGCCGGTCCTTCATCATGTAGCCGGCCTGCATTTCCTCAATCACCGTGCCCGGCTCTTCGTCGCTGGCGATCTCGACCATCGCCTGGTGCTTGTGCGGGTCGAGCGGGAGGCCCTTGGCGGCGATCCGCTCGACGCCGTTGCGGGCGAACACTGCGTCGATCTCGCGCAGGGTTGCCTCGATCCCCTCGACGAAGCTCTTGAGTTCGCCCTCGCGCGTCCCCTCGGGTACATGGCTCAACGCCCGGTCGAGGTGGTCGCGGACGCTCAGCATGTCGCGCGCGAAGCCGGTCGCGGCATAGGTCGCGGCCTGAGTTTTTTCGCCCTCCAGCCGGCGGCGGACGTTCTGCGCCTCGGCGGCGGCATAAAGCGCCTTGGACTTGGCCTCCTCGAGCTCCTGTTCGAGCGCCGCGAAACGGTCATGCTCGGCCAGTTCGGGCGCGCCCTCGGCGGTTTCCTTGCGGATTTCCTCGGCTTCGTCGTGAAGATTATTGTCGTCGGTCATTGCATCCGTCTCGTTAGCGCCTGGGCGGTGAAATCCACCATGGGTACGACCCGCGCATAGTTCAATCGCGTCGGTCCGATAACCCCGACAACGCCGATCACCTGTCCGTCGCTCCCGCGGTAGGGCGCGGCGATGACCGAGGAGCCGGACAAAGCGAACATACGGTTCTCGCTGCCGATGAAAATCCGGCAGCCTTCGCCCTCGCCGGCGCTTTCGAGCAGCCGGACAATGTCGCGCGTATTCTCAAGCTCGTCGAGCAGCATCCTGACCCGCTCGAGGTCGTTTGCTGCCTCGCCGTCGACCAGCCGGGCCGCGCCCTTGACGATCAGCACCGGGCGCTGGTCGAGGTCTTCGCTCCACGCCGCCAGCCCCGCGGCAACCAGTTCGGCCGCGGCGCTATCGAGCGCCTCCCGGCGGGCGGCGATTTCGGCGCGAAGCCGGCTGACCGCCTCCCCCACCGTCAGCCCGCTCAGCCTTGCGGAAACATAATTGCCAACCTCCGCGAGCGCGATCGCCGACGTTCCCGGCGGCAGCGGCACGACGCGGTTTTCGACCTTGCCGTCCACACCGACCAGCACCGCCAACGCCTTGTCGGGCGCGAGCGGCATGAACGTTAGCTGCTTCAACCGCACTTCGAGCTTGGGCGCCATCACCACCCCGGCGCAGGCCGACAGGCCCGAGAGGGTCGAGCTTGCCGCGGCCAGCGCGTCCTCGATCGAACGGTCCTTGACCCCGGCCTCGATCGCGGCGCGCTCGGCGCTGTCGGGCAGCGACGCCTGCATGATGCCGTCGACGAACAACCTGAGCCCGGTTTCGGTCGGTATGCGTCCGGCAGACGTATGCGGGTGGGTCAGCAGCCCGCGCTCCTCGAGCGCCTGCATCACCCCGCGGACCGACGCCGGCGACAGGTTGACGCTGCCCGCCAGCATTTTCGAGCCGACCGGCTGACCGCGTTCGACATAGGCTTCGACGACCAGCCGAAAAATGTCGCGCATGCGGTTGGAAAGATCGCCGATCGGCTCGCTCATGGCAGGCGATGTAGGCGCGGCGGTTGGAAAACCCAACTCCCCGGCCTAAGGCACGCCAAACCTTTCAGGAGACTTTCATGCGCCCTTCCGGCCGCGCCCCCGACCAGTTGCGCGCTTTGGCTTTCGAACCGGGCTTCACCAAGCATGCCGAGGGCAGCTGCCTGGTCAGCTTCGGCGAGACCCGCGTGCTCGTCACGGCGTCAGTTGAGGACAAAGTTCCGCCTTTCCTGCGCGGTAAGGGCCAAGGCTGGGTCACCGCCGAATATGGCATGCTGCCGCGCGCCACCCACACCCGCGGCAACCGCGAGGCGGCCAAGGGCAAGCAATCGGGCCGCACCCAGGAAATCCAGCGGCTGATCGGGCGCAGCTTGCGCGCCGTGGTCGACTTGAAAAAGCTCGGCGAGCGCCAGATCGTCGTCGATTGCGACGTTATCCAGGCCGACGGCGGCACCCGCACCGCGTCGATCTCCGGCGCCTGGGTCGCGCTCAGGATCGCGATCGACAGACTGATCGCGTCCGGCGCGCTGACTGCCGACCCGATCACTACCCAGGTCGCGGCGGTGTCGTGCGGCATCTACGAAGGAACGCCGGTCCTCGACCTCGATTACATCGAGGATTCGAACGCCCATTCGGACGGCAATTTCGTCCTCACCGGCGGCGGCGCGATCGTCGAGGCGCAATTGACCGCCGAGGGCGCGACGTTCGACGAAGAAGGCCTGCTGCGCCTGCTGCGCCTCGCGAAGATTGGCTGCACGGAGATTTTTCGCGAGCAGGTGAAGGCCACCGGCCGATGAAGAGCGTCGGCCCCAGGCTGGTCATCGCCACCCACAACGAGGGCAAGCTGCGGGAAATCCGCGAATTGCTCGCGCCGCATGGCATCGACTGCGTCGGCGCGGCCGAGCTCGACCTCCCCGAGCCCGAGGAAACCGGCATCACCTTCGTTGACAATGCCGAATTGAAGGCCCGCGCCAGCGCCGATCTGTCCGGTCTGCCCGCGCTCGCCGACGACAGCGGGCTCAGCGTCGACGCACTCCACGGCCGCCCCGGCATCCACTCCGCCCGCTGGGCCGAGGACGAGAGCGGCAACCGCGACTTTGGCCGGGCGATGGAACGGGTGTGGCGCGAGGTCGAGGCGGAGGATCCCGACGCCGGTCACGACGCCCATTTCACCTGCGCTCTATCGCTCGCCTGGCCCGACGGCGCCATCGAGAGCTTCGAGGGCAAGGTCCACGGCACGTTGGTGTGGCCGCCGCGCGGCGACAAAGGCTTCGGCTACGACCCGATGTTCGTCGCCACCGGCATGGACCGCACCTTCGCCGAGATCGACCCTGAGCAGAAGCACGCGATCAGCCATCGGGCGAAGGCCTTTGCCAAGCTCGTCGCGGCCCTCAATTAGATCGCTGTCCTACAGGCGGCTAGCAAGGTAAAGCGGGGCATGGCGACGTGCCGGTTCCAATTGTCCTCAACCGCTCATTTGCACGTCGCGCGGCCCGAATATGATTGGGACGTAGTGTGACTTTCGTGACTTTCCAGCCCGATCGCGTCTCCGGCGACTCGGCACTCGCGCTGTACATTCACTGGCCGTTCTGCGTCTCCAAATGCCCCTATTGCGACTTCAACAGCCATGTCCGCGAGCAGGTAGACCAGGCGGCGTGGCGCGACGCTTTGCTCGCCGACCTCGCGCATGAAGCGGCGCTGCTCCCCGGCCATCGCCTGACCTCGATCTTCTTCGGCGGCGGCACGCCGTCGCTGATGGACCCGGCGACGGTCGAGGCGCTGATCGCCGCGGCGCAGCGCCACTGGCCGGCGGCGGACGATGTCGAGATCACGCTGGAGGCCAACCCCAACAGCGCCGAAGCGGCCAAGTTCGCCGACCTCGCCGGCGCCGGGGTCAACCGCATCAGCCTGGGCCTGCAGAGCTTCGACGATGCCGCCCTCGCCTTCCTCGGCCGCGCCCATTCGGCCGACGAGGGGCTGCGCGCGCTCGCGGCGGCGCAAGGCGCGGTGGATCGCGTCAGCTTCGATCTCATTTACGCTTTGCCCGGCGACGACGAAGCGCAATGGAGCGCCACCCTCGACCGCGCCCTGGGGCTCGGCACCGAACATCTTTCGCTTTATCAACTGACGATCGAGCCGGGCACGCGCTTCGCGTCGATGGTCGCGCGCCACGAATTCGAACCGCTCGACGCCGAAACCGCGGCGAGCCTGTTCGAACTGACCCAAAAACGCACCGCCGCCGCCGGCCTCCCCGCTTACGAAATTTCCAACCACGCGCGGCCCGGCGCCGAGAGCCGCCACAATCTCGCTTACTGGCGCTACACCGACTACGCCGGGGTCGGCCCCGGCGCGCACGGCCGCCGCGGCGGGATGCGCACCGTCCGCCACAGGAAACCCAAAAACTTCCTCGCCGCGGTCGGCCGCAACGGCCACGGACTGAGCGAGGAGGAAGCGCTATCCCCCGTCGAAGCGGCGCAGGAGGCGCTCGTCATGGGCCTGCGCCTCGCCGAGGGGATCGCCCCCGCCGCGCTGGTCGATCCGGCCGCGGTTGATCGCCTGGTCGGGCACGGGCTGATGTGGCGATCCCCCGGACGCGTCGGCACCACCGAGGCGGGCCGGCTATTGCTCGATTCGATCCTCGCCGAAATCGCGGCCTAGAAGGCGGTGCCTGCCTTGGCCACGACCGTCGTTCCGACCGGCGTCACCTGCCGCACCTCGAGCAGCCGTTCGGCGATGCCATCGCTGCCGAAGCGGAAATTGCCGTCGACACCGGCGAACCCGTCGCGCGCGACCAATGTCCGCGCCGGGAACGGCCGGCCCATCGGCCAGCTGCGCGACGAGCGGACCGCCAGCAGCACCGCGTCATAGCCAAGGCTCGCCAATCGGTAGGGCGCCTTGCCGTACCGCGCTCGATAGCGGGTGCTGAGCTGGGCGAAGCGCGCATCCGGCGCTGCGGCGTACCATGCTCCGCGCAGGGCCGGCGTCTTGCCGAGCATTTTGTCGCTGGCCCACAATTCGGTGCCCAACAATTTGACCGCGCTTGGCAGCATCGGCGCGGCCAGCGCGGCGATCCGCCCGCTGTCGGCGATCAGCACCGCGTCCATCGCTCCCTTGGCCTTGAGCCGACCGGCGGCGAGCTTGGCCGAAGCGCTGCTGCGGTCGAACGTTTCGATCCCGCTCAAGCGCCCGCCGGCCCGTCGCACCTCGCTGACTACCGCCTGGCTTGCCCGCTTGCCGTAAAGGCCGCTCGGCACCAGCGCGCCGAACCGCGCGGCGCCCTTGCCGCGGGCGAACTGGACGACCCGGTCGATCGACTGGTCGGGGGTGAAGCCCATGATGAAGGCGCCGCCGCCGGCGACTCCCTCGTCGTTGGAAAACGCGATGACCGGCACCCCGGCGCGGCGCGCGACCGGCGCCGCGGCGCGGACGTCGTCGGCAAGCAACGGCCCGAGGATCAGCCCGGCTCCGTCGCGCAGCGCCTGCGCGGTTGCCGCCGCCGCCCCACCGGGCGCGGCGCTGTCATAGGCATTGAGGCGAATCGTTTTGTCGCCGGTGTCGAACAGAGCAAGGTTGGCCGCGTTGGCGATCGACTGGCCGATGGCGCCGTCATTGCCGGTCAGCGGCACGATCACGGCCACCAGATGGCGGTCATTCTCGACCGGCTGCGCCGGCCCCTGCCCGACTGGCCCGGGGCCCGGGCCGGTCGGCCCGGTCTGGCAGGCGGTCACCGCGAGCAGCGCCGCGCTCGTCGCCATGACAAGGAATTGGCGACGCGCTTGCCGTGCCCCGACCATAAATGCCATGTCCTTCGCCTTCACCATGAATGACCCCCTTGATCCCGGCCTGTACATCGTCGCCACGCCGATCGGCAATCTTGGCGACATCACTCGGCGCGCCGCCGAGACGTTGTGCCGCGTCGACCGCATCCTGGCCGAGGACAAGCGTGTCACCGCCAAATTGCTCAGCCATATCGGCGCGACCGCCCCGATGACCGCCTATCACGACCACAGCGACGAACGGCTGCGCGACCAAATCGTTGCCGATCTCGGGACAAAGGCGATCGCTTTGGTCAGCGATGCCGGCACGCCGCTGATTTCCGACCCCGGGTTCAAGCTGGTCCGCGCTGCCCGCGCCGCCGGGGCCGCGGTCCATACCTTGCCCGGCCCATGCGCCGCAATCGCCGCGCTGACGCTCGCCGGTCTGCCGACCGACCGCTTCCTGTTCGCCGGTTTCCTCCCCGCCAAGGCGGGGCCCCGTGCCGGTGCGATCGCCGAGCTTGCCGCCATTCGGGCGAGCCTCGTCTTCTATGAAAGCGGGCCGCGGCTGGCCGAGGCGCTGGAGGCGCTGTCCGATGGACTTGGGGAGCGGGAAGCCGCCGTGGTCCGTGAGATCTCCAAGCTCCACGAGGAGACGGTGACGGCCCCGCTGGCCGACCTTGCCGCGCGCTACAACGAGGCCAGCGTCAAGGGTGAGATCGTCATCGTCGTCGGCCCGCCGCCGGAAGCCGAAGCGGCGAGCGACGAAGCGCTCGACGCCGCGCTTGACGAGGCGCTCGCCACCCTCGCCCCGTCGCGCGCCGCCGCTGCGGTCGCCCAAATGCTCGGCGTCCCGCGCAAGCGCGCTTACGCCCGCGCGCTCGAGAAGAGCCGCTGAGCCGGGCCCAGGCCGAACGGCGCGGACGGCGGGCGGAAAGCCTCGCCGCCTGGTGGCTGAGGCTTCACGGCTGGCACATCCTCGCCCGCCGGGTGCGGGCCGCCGGCGGCGAAATCGACCTCGTCGCGCGGCGCGGAAAGATGGTCGCGTTCGTCGAGGTCAAGCAGCGCGGCACGGCCGATGCCGCCGGCCTGGCCCTCGACGCCTATCGCCTGCGCCGGGTCGCCGTTGCCGCTACCCAGCTGGCGCCGCGCTTTGTCCGCGATGGCGACGATATGCGGATCGACGCCTTGTTCATCGTTCCCGGCCGCTTTCCCCACCATCTCGCCAACGTGTGGACAGGGTGACACGGCGCTGAGGGTCGGTTAGGCGGGCGTCACCATGCCCACCGCCGTCGCCGTTCAAATGGACCTTCTCGAATCGATCGCCATCGCCGGCGATTCGACCTTCGCGCTGATGATCGAAGCGCAGCGACGCGGCCACCGGCTCTGGCACTACCTCGCCGAAGACCTCGGCTACGAAGACGGCAAGGTGCTGGCCAGGGCCAGGCCGGTCACCGTCAACCCGGTCCAGGGCGATCATTTCACCGCCGGCGAACCGGTCACGCTCGATCTCGTCAGGGACGTCGATGTCGTGCTGATGCGCCAGGACCCGCCGTTCGACATCGGCTACATCACCGCCACGTACTTGCTTGAGCGGATCGTCGGCGAAACCCTTGTCGTCAATGACCCACGCAGCGTCCGCGATGCGCCCGAAAAGCTGTTCGTGCTCGATTTCGCGCGGTTCATGCCGCCGACCCTGATCACCCGTTCGCTCGCCGACTTGAAGGCGTTCCACGCCAGTCACGGCGAGATCGTCATGAAACCGCTCCACGGCAATGCCGGCGCAGCGGTGTTCCGCATCGGCCGCGACGGTCAGAACCTCGCCACGCTGGCCGAGCTGTTCGGCCAGGTCTGGCGCGAACCTTTCATCGCACAGGCATTCCTGCCGGCGGTGGCCGAGGGCGACAAGCGCATCGTGCTGGTCGACGGCAAGGTCGCGGGCGCGATCAACCGCAAGCCGGGCGCCGGCGAAATCCGCTCCAACCTCGCCGCCGGCGGCACCGCTTTCGCCACCGAGCTGACTGCCCGCGAGCAGGAAATCTGCGACGCGCTCGGGCCGGAGCTGGCGCGGCGCGGGCTGATCTTCGTCGGCATTGACGTCATCGGCGGCATGCTGACCGAGATCAACGTGACCTCGCCGACCGGAATCGTCGCCATCGACGCGTTCAACGGAACCGATACGCCGGGCCTGATCTGGGATGCCATCGAAGCGAAGCTGGCGGCGCGGCGGTGAGCGACTGGATCGTCCGCCTGATCGAGCAATCGGGCTATCTCGGCGTCGGCTTCCTGATGTTCCTGGAGACGGTGTTCCCGCCGATCCCCTCCGAAGTCATCATGTCGATCTCGGGCGTCGCCGCGGCCCAGGGCCGGATGAGCCTGGGTTGGGTCATCGCCTCGGGCACCGCCGGGGCGATGCTCGGCAATATCTTCTGGTATCTCGCCGCCCGCGCGCTGGGCATCATGCGGCTGCGCCCGCTGATCCACCGCTGGGGCCGCTGGATCACGATGAGCTGGGGCGAGGTGATGCGCGCCGAGCGCTGGTTCGCGATCCACGGCACCGCCTTCGTCCTGCTCGGACGGTTGCTGCCGACGGTGCGCAGCCTGGTCTCGATCCCCGCCGGCCTGCTGAGAATGCGGTTCAAGACTTTCCTCATCGCCTCGACCATCGGCACCGCCTGCTGGACCGCGCTCCTGGCCTACGCCGGCTTTCGCATGGGCGAGCGCTATGCCGACATCAACGCCGTCATCGGCCCCGCTTCCAACGCCATCCTGGTTATCCTGCTGGTGGCCTACGTCTATCGCGTGTGGACCCACCGCAACATCGACCCGGACTCCGAAGACGTCGCCGCAACGGATGCTAAAGCGCCGGAATAGAACGCTTTTTGCCCGGCCGGATTAGGTCCATCCTGGATATTTAAACTTTTGGTAGCATTGCCGGCGCGAGACCGGCCTTGTCCTGTGCGCCGGGTCCCTGTTTTGGAAACCAGCGCTCAGTCCACCGGCTGCCGCTTGGTCATGGCGCCGGAAATCTCCACCCGCCGCGCCCCACAGGTTCCCAACCTTACGATGCGCGGCGGGACTGGACGACCCGGGTCACGCCCGCGGGTGGGCGTGGCGATAGACATCGAGCAATCGCGCGGCGTCGACCTCGGTGTAGATCTGGGTCGACGACAGGCTGGCGTGGCCGAGCAATTCCTGGAGTGAGCGCAGATCGACTCCGCGGCCCAGCAGGTGCGTCGCGAAGCTGTGGCGCAGCGCATGCGGGGTCAGCGTGTCAGGCAGCCCAAGTCGCTCGCGCGCCCCCCTTACCGCGCGACGCACAAGGTCGGGGTTGAGCGCTCCGCCCTTGGCACCGACGAACAAGGGCGCATCGCCGGACAGCGGCCAAGGGCACAGGATGACATAGGCAGTGATCGCTTCGCTGACCGCGGGCAGGATCGGCACGACCCTGGTCTTGCCGCGCTTACCGGTGACCCGCAGCGACTGGCCGAGCGGGAGCAGGCTGGCGCGCAGGCTCATCGCCTCGGCGACCCGCAGCCCCGACCCGTACAGCAGCAGCAGGATAGCGAGGTCACGCGCGCCGACCCATTCCTCGGCGGCGGCGCTGCCGGCGTCCTCGGCCAGCGCGACGGCGTCGGTCGGGCTGGCCGGGCGCGGCAGCGTGCGCGGGCGTTTCGGCGCGCGGGTGCGGGGCAGCTGCGGTAAATTACCGGCATCTTCCGCGGCGAAGGTCAGGAATCCGCGCACCGCCGACATTTCGCGCGACGCCGAGGCGGCGCCGAGTCCGCCGCCGCGCCGGTCGGCGAGAAACGCACGAAGATCGGCGGCATGGAGGTTGAGCAGGCCGAAGCGGCCGACCTCCTCGCCGCGATAGCGACCGAGGAAATCGATGAATCGAAAAGCAGTGGCGAGGTAGGCGCGGACAGTATGGGGAGAGCGGCGGCGGTCGAAGGCGAGATGCTTGCCCCAGCGCTCGGCGAGGGCGCGGGCGGGATGACCCGCTGCCGGGTCGCTCAGTCGGTCGGGATCGTCAGCCACCGCGCGATCATAGCGGCAAGCGACTGGCCAAGGAACCGCAGCAACGCCGCGCCGTGTCCGGCGTCGATCGCATGGGCGTCGTGCTGGCCAAGCGCGAGCAAGCCATAGGGAAGGCCCTCCCCGCAATCGATCCGGATCAGCGCCTCGGCGCGGATGTCTGGCGAGGCCATCCCGAACAAAGCGTGACCGCGCGGCACCGCTTGCAGTTCGACCTCGTCGAGACCGGCGAGCGCCCTGTCGACCAGCTGCGGGGCGATGAACTCGATTCCGGACGCGTCGGCGCGATAGCCGGCCTCGCCAACGACCAGCGCCAGCGTGACGGCATCGATGCGCAGAATTGTCGGCCAGTCGCCGGTGACGGTGGCGAGCAGGTCTTCGACGCTGTCGGCGGCGATCGTGGCCAAGACCGCGCGATGGATTGCCGACACCGCGCCCGAATGGCCGCGGGCGAAGGCGATCAGATCCTCATTGGCGCTTTCGGCCGCGCCCAGCCGCTGGCGCAGGCTGGCGACAGCGCGCTCCTCGAAGTGAATGACGCTTCCCATCACCCGGAGTCATAGCCGGATCGGGTTAATTTTCCCTCGCTGGAGGGCGCTTTTGGCTAGCCGATCTTCTGTCCGGTGGCTTGCCAGTCCTTGAGGAAGGCGGCGATGCCATTATCGGTCAGCGGGTGCTTGAACATCTGCCAGATGATCGCCGGCGGCGCGGTCATGACATCGGCGCCGATCTTGGCCGCGTCATGGGCATGGATGGTGTTGCGCACGCTGGCGACCAGTATTTCGGTGCGGAAATCATAATTGTCGTAGATCAGGCGGATGTCGGCGATCAGTTCCATGCCCGGCTGGCCGATATCGTCGAGCCGGCCGACGAACGGCGAAATGAAGCTCGCCCCCGCCTTTGCCGCAAGCAGCGCCTGGTTGGCGGAGAAACACAAAGTGACGTTGACCATCGTCCCGTCGCTGGTCAGCTTGCGGCAGGTCTTGAGGCCGTCGGGCGTCAGCGGCACCTTGACCGCGACATTGTCGGCGATCTTGCGCAGGATTTCGGCCTCTTTCATCATGCCGTCATGGTCGAGCGCGACGACTTCCGCCGAAATCGGACCCGGGCAGATGCCGGCGATTTCACGCACCGTCTCGATAAAGTCGCGGCCCGATTTCTTGATCAGCGAGGGATTGGTCGTCACCCCGTCGAGCAGCCCGGTCTCGGCAAGCGCGCGGATGTCGGCGATTTCGGCGGTGTCGGCGAAGAATTTCATGGTGTGGCCTCTCGGGTGCTAGCGTTGCCCCCCGATAGCGGCTCAGGCCGCCAAGGTCACCCGATTCGGCGAAGGGACGGCAGGCAATGAGCGATGCGGTAAGGATCGAGCGACTCGATGGAAACGCGCATCTGGCAATCACGCTTGCCCGCCCGCGTCAGCGCAATGCGATCACGGTGGCGATGTATGCCGCGCTGGCCGACGCGATCGAGGGCGCGGCGACCGACGCCGAAACGCGGGTGATCAGCATCGCCGGCGAGGGCGAGGATTTTACCGCCGGCAACGACCTCGCCGACTTCCTCAACGCCATGCCCGCGCCGGGGACCACCGACATCCCGGTGTGGCGGCTGCTGCGCGCGCTGGCGCAAAACGACGTGCCGATCGTAGCCGCCGTGCATGGCAACGCGGTCGGCATCGGCACCACCATGCTACTCCATTGCGACCTGGTGCTGGCCGAGGAAGGCTGCCGCTTCGTCATGCCGTTCGTCGATTTGGGCCTGGTGCCCGAAGCGGCCAGCTCGCTGATCCTGCCGCGCCTGGCCGGGCGCCGCGCCGCCGCGCGCCACCTTTTGCTCGGCGAGCCGTTCGGCGCCGAGCGGGCGCTGGAATTGGGCATCGCCAGCCATGTGGTGCCGGCGGGCGGGCTCCGGCAAGGGCTTGAGCGGACCGTCGCCGCGTTGCTCGCCAAGCCGGCCGAAGCGCTGCGCCTGACCCAGAAACTGTTACGCCGCGACTCGGTTGGCGAACTGATCGAGCGGATCGAACTGGAAAATGGCCATTTCGGCGAGCGGCTGACCTCCGACGAGGTCAAACAGGCGATTGCCGGCTTCTTCGCGGCGCGGGCCAAAACGGCCGCGCCCGCCGCCTAGTCGGCGATCCACACCTTCTTGGTGCGGGTGAGCGAAATCGTCGGGCCTGGCAGGAACAACAAGCTGGTCGGTTGAGTATAGCTGACCTGTAGCGTGACGAAGCCCGTGCCGTCGGCCGGTGTCGCTACGGTGAATGTCCCCGGACCGCTGCCATAGACCTTGTCGCTGATCCGCTGTGAGATTGCAGTGTCGGTCGGGCGCGGGAAAATCGTCGCATAACGCGCGCCTTCGCCCAGCGCATGCTGCATCCCCGACACGGCGCGGAACACGAGCCCGAGCTGGATGATCATCCACAGCATGATCATCAGGATCGGGAAAGCGAAAGCCATCTCGACCGTCGCCACGCCACGCTCGTCGCGGATGATCTTGCGGAGCAATTTGCGAAGACCGGTCATTGCGTGCGGATCCCTTCCTTCGCGGTCAGCTTGTAGGTGCCATTCGATTGCATCCCCGCAAGCCGCACCGGGATCATCGGCGTATAGGTGTCCCAGATGTTGATCTCGATGTAGCGCACCTCGGTGTTGTTGTTAGCGCATTCGGTGGCGTAATCCGCCTGCAGGACGCCGGCACAGGTCAAAGTGTAAGTCACCGTGACATTGTCGACGGGCACGCCGGCCGCCGTCGACGCCTCGTTCCTGATGGTATCGTCAACCGTCTCTTCGCCGGTCGTCTGCATGATCTTTTCGACCGCGCGTTGGACGGCCTGCTCGAGCACCAGCTTACGGCTGAAGCCGTTGCTCAGGTCGATGATGCCGACGGTCATCGTCGCCAGGATCGGCGCGACCAGCGCGAGCTCGATGATCGCCGCCCCGCGATTGTCGCAGCGGAGCCGGTTGAGCATGCGGCGGATCACGCGACGAGCCTCACCAGGCGTCCGCCGTCCCAGTCGGGAATACCCGAACCCGCGCAGTCCTTGGCGAACTTGTTGCTGGTCGAGTTATTGCCGCTGAAGATGATGCGGCGCGTCACGAAGCGCGTGCACACCGCGGTCAGCGTGCCGGTGCCGTTATATTCCAGCTCCTGCTTCGGGAAGTATAGCGCGCCGATGATAGTGCTGCTCGAATTACCGTTGATCTTGTTGGGACTGCCACTGCCGTTGGCGTCGGTCGCGCGGCGGTCCTGATAGACGGCGATGCCGGCGTAGGTGCCAGTGGTCGGAGCGGTCAGGTTGGCGGTCGCGCCGGCGTTCATCTTGAACGTGCCGATGGTCGTGGAGGCGGGGTCGACATTGGTCAAGACGATCGTCACGTCCGTCCCGGTGATCGCGCCCTGAATGTTCACATCGCCCCCGCTGATGTAATAGGTGCCGGCGGGTAGGTTCAAGGTCTTGCCCGAACCAACCGACAAGGAGGTGAAACAGTTCGCCTTATTACCGTTGGCGTCCTTGGCATTGGTAAGGTCGGTGTTTTCGTTCAATGCGGTCATCGAGACAGTGGTCTTGTTGCCCTGCGTAGCGGTAGTCTGTGCACATTTCATCCCCGCGGTGTCGGGCGATACAGCGGCGTAGGGGTCGGGCATCGCGGTGATGTACGGATCATATTTGCCGACGTGCCAGTTGTTCGACTGCTGGATGCCGCCGACCGAGGCAATCACCGACATGGTCATGCTCGAGCTGCCGTTGGCCGCCGCCGAATTGCTCGACGGGTCATTGGTGATACCGCCGCAGTCCATCTCGACCGCGGAGTTGCCAGTACCCGTGATCCCGACTTTGCTCGGGTTGGTTTCCAGGCTGATGATGCAATATTGATCGTGACCGGGGACGCTCGCCGCGGTCGCGTTCGCCTGGATCGCCGGCGCCTGGCTGAGGAACATGCCGCTGAAAGCCAGCGGGCGGCGCACCGCCAGCGCGACCTGGACCCGCTGGGTCTGAACGCCCGACGCAGACAGCAAGGTAACTTGCGGATAACCGGTCAGAAGCGCGATCCCGGTATGCTGGTTCTTGCCAAGGTCGGTCGTCACCGCGCCTTCGACGGCGGTTTGAGTATTGGTTAGCACGCGTTGATAAACCCCGGCGATCGCCGCCGAATCCGCGGCCCGCTGCAGCTGCCGTTTCCACAACGTCCACTGGATGGTGTCGGTCGCAAGGCCGGCCGATCCGACCACCAGCGGCAGCGCCGCGGCGGCAAGCAGCAGGGCATTGCCGCGCTCGTCGTTCCACAGTTTCTTGAAGGTGCTCAGCATCGAAAGTCACCACGCGTCAGAGGTAATCGGCATCTCCAATAGCCAGTTCACGGTGAGCGAAGCGTTCCCGGGATTGGTTGACGGGGCGCTAACCATGCCGCTCTTGAAGACCGCCGTATTAGGACTATAATACAGCGGAGTCCCTTGCGCGGCGCGGCGGCAGTCTCCACGCTCATCCAGGACGCGACGACCGAAGGAACGACCATGGCCAGCCAGACCCCCGAAACGACCACCGCGACCAAGATCAAGCTCGACCCGCCCGAAGCGCTGCGGCCGATCGCAGTGAGCGAGGCGTCGGGGCTGGTGCCGCTGAAAAGCGAGGAGACCAGCGAGCTCGACGCCAAGGTGACGAAGTTCGTTGATGAACTCGCCGCACTCGATTCGAACAGCCCCGACTTCGGCAAGAAGGTCGACGCGCTGACCGCCATGGGCCGCAAGGAGATCGCCGAGGCGGCGGGCGCCTCCAATCGCTTTCTCGACCGGCCGGTCAAGGCGATCGACAGCGACACCGGCATCGGCGCCGATTTGACCGAGCTTCGCCGCACGGTCGAGGCGCTCGATCCCAAGGAAGCCGGGCGCGGCATGACCACCCGCAAGTTTCTCGGCATCATCCCGTTCGGCAACCGGGTGAACCACTATTTCGACAAGTATCGCAGTTCGCAGACCCACATCTCGGCGATCCTCAGCCGGCTGGCCAACGGCAAGGACGAATTGCTGATGGACAATGCCGCGATCGACACCGAGCGCGCCGGGCTGTGGAAGACGATGCATCGCCTCGAGCAGATGATCCACATTTCGCGGACCCTCGACGGCAAGCTCGAAGAGAAAGCCAACGAACTCGACGCCACCGAGCCGGCCAAGGCCAAGGCAATCCGCGAGACGGCGTTGTTCTACACACGCCAGCGGACCACCGATCTGCTCACCCAGATGGCGGTCACGGTCCAGGGCTATCTCGCGCTCGACCTGGTCAAGAAGAACAATGTCGAACTCGTGAAAGGCGTCGACCGCGCGTCGACCACGACCGTGTCGGCGCTGCGGACCGCGGTCACGGTAGCGCAGGCGATGACCAACCAGAAACTGGTGCTTGAACAGGTCAGCGCCTTGAACACGACGACCGCCAACATGATCGATTCGACCGGCGAGCTGTTGCGCACCCAGACCGGCGCGATCCACGAGCAAGCGGCGGCGTCGACCATCCCCCTGGAGACGCTGCAGCGCGCCTTCCAGAACATCTACGACACGATGGACCAGATCGACCAGTTCAAGCTGGCCGCGCTGACCAACATGAAGCAGACCGTCGAAACGCTCGGCAGCGAGGTCGAGAAATCGAAGGGGTACATTGCCCGCGCCGAGGGCGTCGCCCAGGGCCGGCTGGAGAATAATGCGTCGCCGTTCACGCCCATCGAGAGCAAATGACGACTGCCAAGGCCGACCAGGCGATCGCCCGCGCCGATCGGGTGATGCGCGCACTCGATGAGCGCGACGGACCCGCTCTGGCCGCGGCGCGGCGCGAAAGGCAGCGGCTCAATGCCGGGCTCGGGCGGACCGCCAGGCGGGTCGCGGTCGCGCTCGGGGTGATCGCGCTGGCGACGATCGTAATCGGCCTCAATTTCCCGATCGGCATGTTCGGCTTCCTCGCCGCCGTGCTGGTCGCGGTAGGCGTCGCGGGCCTGCTGGCGGTGTCGGGCGAGCGGCAGATCGCCGCGCCCAACGTCCCGACCGACCTGCCCAACGGCGAGATGGTCCAGCGCTTCGACAGCTACATCTTCCGCGCCCGCCGCGCCCTCCCCGCCCCGGCGCAGAGCGAGGTCGACCAATTGTCGGCCGCCTTGCCGCCGCTGCGCCAGGTGCTCGAGCGGATCGACACGATGGACCCCGCTGCCCAGGACGCGCGGCGGCTGATGTCGGTCCATTTGCCTGGCCTGATCGACCGTTATCTGCACGTCCCGGCGGCCTATCGCCGCGAACTCGACGGCGAGGGCAAGAGCGCCGACGAACGACTGGTCGAGGCACTCGCCGCCGGCCGCGAAGCGCTCGGCGACATCAGCACCCGGCTGGCTCGCGCCGACCTCGCCGCGTTTGAAACCCAGGGCCGCTTCATCCAGTCGCGCTACAAGGACGAGACGATCGACTGACTAGCCGACGATTCCTGCCGCCTTGAGCCGCGCTAGCTCGTCCGCCCCAATCCATTCCCGCAACAAATCGCCATGCTCGCCCAGCGCCGGCGGCGGCAACGCCGCGTCGGCGCGTTCCCCGTCAATGCGGATCGGCGAGCCGACCATCGGCACCTCGCCGAGCGCCCCGCCTCCTGCAGACAGACGCGCGCCACGATGCACCGCCTGCGAATCGGCCAGCGCCTGGCTGATACTGTTGATTGGCCCCGCCGGGATGCCCGCGGCTTCAAGCTGGTCGAGCCACTCAGCTGCAGTCTTGCCGGCGATGATCGCGGCGATCTTCGGCACCAGCCGGTCGCGCGCCGCGACCCGCGCGGCATTGGTCGCGAAGGCCGGGTCCTCGGCCCATTCGGGATGGCCGAGGATCGCCGCCAGCTTGCCGAACTGACGGTCGTTGCCGACGGCGATGATGACCGGCAAATCGGCCGCGGCGAACGGCTGATAGGGGACGATGTTGGGGTGCCCGACGCCCTGCCGCTCCGGGTCCTTGCCGCTGACCATGGCGTTCGACGCCTGGTTCGCCAGCATCGCCAGCTGCGTATCGAACAGCGCCAGGTCGATCGTCGCGCCCTCGCCCGTCGTCTCCCTGCGGTAGAGCGCGGCCAGGATGGCGTTTGCGCTGTACATCCCGGTGAACAGATCGGCGACCGCGACCCCGACCCGCATCGGGCCGCCGCCCGGCTCGCCATCGGGCAGGCCGGTCAGGCTCATCAGCCCGCCCATGCCCTGGATGATATAGTCATAGCCGGCGCGCGCGGCGTACGGCCCGTCCTGGCCGAAGCCGGTGATCGACAGATAGATCAGGCGGGGTTTGGCGGCGCGCAGCGTGGCGGCATCGAGACCGAATTTTGCCAGCCCGCCGACCTTGAAATTCTCCACCACGACATCGGCGTCGGCGGCCATCTTGCGGACCAGCGCGGCACCATCGTCCGTGGCGAAATCGATTGCGACCGAGCGCTTGCCGCGGTTGGCGGCGAGGAAGTAGGCCGCGACCTTTTCGTCACCATGCTCGTGCCACGGCGGCCCCCAGTGGCGGGTGTCGTCGCCCTGCCCCGGCTGCTCGACCTTGATCACTTCGGCGCCGAGGTCGGCGAGCAATTGCGTGCACCACGGCCCGGCCAGCACGCGCGACAGGTCGAGCACCCGCACTCCGGCGAGCGGCGTGTTCATCTGCCCCGCCGCCAAGGCCTGCGATCGGCAAGCACCGCCTGCGCTGCATTATGCCCCGGCGCGCCGGTGACCCCGCCGCCGGGGTGCGCCCCCGATCCGCACAGATAGAGGCCGGGCAGCGGCATGCGGTAATTGGCCGCGCCGATCATCGGCCGCGCGCTGAAAAGCTGGTCGAGGCCCATCTTGCCGTGGAAGATATCGCCCCCGACCAGCCCGAAGCGGCGCTCGAGGTCGAGCGGTGAGTGGATCTGCCGGGCAATGACCGATTGCGCGAACCCCGGTGCGTGGGCGTCGATGGTGGCGATGACCGTGTCCGCCGCTTTCTCGCGCTCGTCGTCCCAGCTGCGACCGCCCGGCAGCTTATAGCGGAAATGCTGGCAGAACAGGCTGGCGACATGCTTGCCCTTGGGCGCCAGGGTCGGGTCAAGCGTCGACGGGATCAGCATCTCGACGATCGGCTGCGACGACCAGCCGTTGAGCGCCGCCTCGGCGTAAGCGCGGTCCATGTAGGCGAGGCTCGGGGCGACGATGATCCCGGCCGTCAAATGATCACCCCGCCCCGGCTTGACGGTGAAGCTCGGCAAGCGATCGAGGGCGACATTCATACGGAAGGTCGCGCTTTCACACGCCCAATGGGCGAAATGCTCGGCCACCGGCCGTTCGACTGCGCCTTCGGGGACCAGCTTGGTGAACAGCAACCGCGGGTTGACGTTGGCGATGATCGTCGGGGCGCGATGCGCCTTGCCGCCGGCAATGACACCGACCGCGCGGCCCTTCTCGACCAGCACCTCGTCGACCGGGGAATTGAGCAAGATGTCGACTCCCGCCTCGCGGCATGCCTTGGCCATCGCCTGGGTGATCGCGCCCATTCCGCCGATTGCGTGGCCCCAGGCGCCCGGCACCCCGGCCGCTTCGCCGAACAGATGGTGGAGCAGGACATAGGCGGTGCCGGGCGTGTAGGGCGAGGCGAAATTGCCGACCACCCCGTCGAACCCGAACAGCGCCTTGGCCAGGTCGCCGGTGAAGTGGCGGTCGAGGATCTCGCCTTCGCTCTTGGTCGCGAACTGGTGGACTGTGCGGACTTCCGCCGTGCTCAGCCCTATCAGATCCTTACCCAAGCTGAGCAATTTGCCGAGCCCGGCGACCCCCGTCCCGGCATCTACCGGCGCCTTCAATATCCATTTGCGGATCAGCGGGACGACCGTCTCCAGCTCGGCGTTGTAGCGGTCGTAGGCCGGACCGTCGGCCTTGTTCAGCCGGACCAGGTCGGCGCGGGTGCGCCCGTCGCGGCCGGTGAGGAGATAGGTCCCGTCCGGCCCGGGCAGGAAATTGTCGCGTTTGCGCAGCACCACCTTGAGGCCGTGCCGTTCCAGCGCCATGTCGCGGATGACCTTGGGCTGGAGCAACGACACCGTGTAGCTCGCCGCCGAATTGCGGAATCCGGGGTGGAATTCGTCGGTCACCGCCGCCCCGCCGACGCGGTCGCTGGCCTCGAGAATGACGACCTTGAGGCCCTTCCTGGCGAGGTAGTAGGCGCAAGTCAGGCCATTGTGGCCCGCGCCGATGATCACCGCGTCATGGCTCACCGCATCAGCACCAGTTCTTCGGCCATGGTCGGGTGGAGCGCGATCGTCCGGTCGAAATCCGACTTCTTCAGGCCCGCCTTGACCGCGATCGCCGCCGCCTGGAGGATTTCGGGCGCGTCGGGGCCGATCATGTGGATGCCGACCACGACATCGGTCGCGGCGTCGACCACCAATTTGTACAGCGACCGCTCGTTGCGCCCGGCAAGGACGTTCTTCATCGGCCGAAAATCGCTGGTGAAGGTCTTGACCTGCCCCAGCGTATTGCGCGCTTCGCCCTCGGTCATGCCGACGCCGGCGATCGGCGGGTGGGAGAATACGGCGTTGGGAACGTTGGCGTAATCGACCGTCCACGGCTCGCCGCCGAACTCGCTGTCGGCGAAGGCGTGGCCTTCCCGGATCGCGACCGGAGTCAGCTGGATGCGGTCGGTGACGTCGCCGACGGCGAAGATCGACGGGACACTGCTGCGGCTTCTCAAATCGACCTTTATCTCTCCGTTGTCGCCGAGGTCGACGCCGGCTTCGGCGAGGCCGAGGTCCTCGGTATTGGGGATGCGGCCGGTGGCGAACAGCACCGCATCGGCCTCGATATCGTCGCAGCCGGCCATCGCCAGATGCAGCCCGCGATCGCGCTTCTCGATCTTCGAAAAGCTCGAATTGAAGCGAAATTCGATGCCTTTGGTGATCGAAATCTGCAATAATCGGTCGCGCATCTGCTCGTCATAGCCGCGCAGGATCGTGTCGGACCGGTTGACCAGGGTCACATGGCTGCCGAACTGGTGGAAGATGCCGGCGAATTCGTTGGCGATATAGCCGCCGCCGGCGATGACGATGCGTTTGGGCAGATGATCGAGATGGAACACCTCGTTCGACGAAATGGCGTGTTCGATCCCGTCGATCGGCGGCATGAACGGCCGCGCCCCGGTGGCGATCAGGATCTTGCCCGCGGTAACCGTCCGCCCGCTCGCCAGCGTCACGCTGTTGGCGCCCGCCAGCACCGCCCGCTCGTGGAAAATCTCGACCTGATGGTTGGACAGGGTCTGGGTGTAGATCACCTCCAGCCGCCCAACCTCGGCCAACACATTGTCGCGCAGCACCGGCCAGTCGAAGCGCTTGGTCGGCACGTCCCAGCCGAACATCGCCGCGTCGTCGAGGTCCTCGGCGAAGTGCGCGCCATAGACGAGCAACTTCTTGGGCACGCAGCCGCGGATGACGCAGGTGCCGCCGACCTTATGCTCCTCCGCCATCGCCACCCTGGCGCCATGCGCGGCGGCGATCCGCGCCGCGCGCACGCCGCCCGATCCGGCGCCGATCACGAACAGGTCGTAGTCGGTCATAGCCGTGCCTTGTCGAGCAGCGCCCGGGTCGAGGGATCGAGCCGTTCGCGCGCGTCGGGATCGTCGAGCGACGAGGCGATCTCCTTGCCCAGTTCGACCCCGAACTGGTCGAACGGGTTGATGCCCAGGATGGTCGCGTTGGCAAAGGTGCGGTGCTCGTAAAAGGCGATCAGAGCGCCCAATGTCCGCGGGTCGAGCCGATCGAGCAATATGGTGCTCGACGGACGGTCGCCGGGGTAAGCGCGGGCCGGGTCATCGTGGGTTCGCCCGGCCATCAGCGCCGCGCCCTGCGCCAGCGCATTCATCAGCAGCATGCGGTGGTGGCGCGGGTCGAGGCTGTCCTGCCGCTCGATCACCGCGACGAATTCGACCGGGATCAGGTGCGTCCCCTGGTGGAGCAGCTGAAACACCGCGTGCTGGGCATCGGTCCCGGTTCCGCCCCAGGCGATCGGCGCCGAGGGACGCCCGAGCGGCTGGCCGTCGGTAGTGACCGACTTGCCGTTCGATTCCATTTCAAGTTGCTGGAGGTAGTTGGGGAGCAGCCGCAGCCGCTCGTCATAGGCGAAGATAGCGCGCGTTTCCGACCGCCGAACCTGCGCATAATAGAGGTCGGCGAACGCCGCGAGCAACGGGATATTGTCGGCGCCCTTGGCCGAGCGGACGTGACGGTCGACGATGGCGGCGCCTTCGAGCATTTCCTCGAACGCCGCCCAGCCGAGCGCCAGCGCGATCGACAGGCCGACAGCCGACCATAAGGAATAGCGCCCGCCGACGCCCTCTCCGAACGGCAGCACGCGGGTCTGGTCGATGCCGAAATTGACGGCTTTTTCGGGCGCGGCGGTGATCGCCACCAATTGTCCATAGGCATCGTCGACGCCGCCTTCGACCAGCCATTCGATGGCCGATTCTAGGTTGGTCAGCGTCTCCACAGTGGTGAAGGTCTTGCTCACCGCGACGACCAGGGTCGAGGCCGGGTCGAACCCGCTGACGGCCTCGTCGAACGCCTCGCCGTCGATATTGCTGAGCACCCGCACTTCGTAGCGGTCGCTGTCGCGGCCGAGCGCGTCGATCGCCAGATCGGGGCCGAGCGCCGAGCCGCCGATGCCGATGTGGAGGACGGAGCGGATCTCGCCGAACGCGCCGCCTTCGATGGCGTCGACCAGGCTGCGCATCCGCGCCCGGCGTTGTCCGGCGAGGTCGACGTCGGCCGGCGCCCCCTGCCCGCGCTCGGCAAGATGAGTCGCGGGCCGGTTCTCGGTCTTGTTGACGATCGCGCCACTGAACAAGGCGTCACGCGCAGCGGCGTAACCGCAAGCATCGGCCAGCGCCAGAAAGGCGGTCACGCTCTTTTCATCGAGATGGGTTTTCGACCAGTCGAAATGGAGTCCGGCGAGGTCGCGGGAGAAGCGCTCGACGCGCCCCGCGTCGCTTGCGAACAAATCGGTGAGGCGGGCGGCGGGGAGCGTTTCAATCGCCTGCCAGGCGGAGCCGCGGTCAAGAGTCGTCATCGCGCCCCTGTTAGACGCCGGGCGGGCAAAAGCCATCCCCGCTTGACGCTGCAAAGCCCCTCGACCAAGGCGAGGGCCGATGACCGCCGATCCCGTAATCGCCAAATCCGAACCCAAGCGCGGCGGCGGCTTGCGCTCGCTGCTGTTGCTGGCGCTGTTCGCCTGGGCGCTGAGGAGCTTCGTCGTCGCCCCGTTCAGCATCCCCTCTGGATCGATGCTGCCGACTATGGACATCGGCGATTATCTGTTCGTCGCCAAATGGCCCTATGGCTATTCGCGCTTCAGTTTCCCGATGCGGATCCCGTCGTTCGAAGGTCGAATCCTCGCGCAATACCCGAAGCGTGGCGACATCGTCATTTTCCGCCCACCCGGGCGCGAGGACGAGGATTGGGTCAAACGGGTGATCGGCCTGCCCGGCGACACCGTCGAAGTGCACGGTGGCGCGGTGTCGCTCAACGGCCGCCCGCTGGAGCGCGTCGCGGCGGGCCAGGCGGCGATCCGGGTCAGCCCCAACAGCCCGTGCCGGGTCATCCCCGAAGCGACACCGGTGGTCCGTCCGGCTCCCGACGGCGGGCAGGACTGCCTCTACCCCGCGTATCGCGAGACGCTGCCCGGCGGCCCGAGCTATCTGACGCTCGACCAGGCCGACACGCCGCGCGCCGACGAGGCGCCGCCGGTGACCGTGCCCGATGGCTTCCTGTTCCTGATGGGCGACAATCGCGACGACAGCCTCGACAGCCGCTACTCGCCCTATGAAGGCGGCATCGGGCTGGTCCCGCTCGATCACCTCGTCGGCCGCGCCACCGTCCGCTTCTGGTCGACCGATGGCAGCGCGTCGTGGAGCAACCCGCTGAGCTGGTTCACCGCATTGCGCCTCGATCGCATCGGCCGGAGCTACAATTCATGAGCGACAGCACCGCTTTCTTCGTCGAGGCGCTCGGCGCGACCCCGCGCGACGCCGCCATGTTCGAACGCGCGCTGACCCACGGCAGCCACGGCGGCGAAAGCTATGAGCGATTGGAATTCCTCGGCGACCGGGTGCTCGGGCTGGTCATCGCCGGCTGGCTGTACGAGCGTTTCCCGACCGAGCCCGAGGGCAAGATGAGCCGCCGCTACAATGCTTTGGTGGCGCGCGAGACCTGCGCCGAGGTCGGCCGCGCGATCGGCCTGCCGCCGCACATAAGGCTGGGCAAGCAGGCGCGCGAGGATTTCGCCAATCTGAGCGACAATGTCGTCGGCGACGTCGTCGAGGCGCTGATCGGCGCGCTCTACCTCGACCTCGGCATGGAATCGGCCGAGGCATTCATCCGCAAGGCCTGGGCGCCGCTGCTCGACGAGCAGAAACGCGCCCCGGTTCATCCCAAATCGGCGCTGCAGGAACTGGCCGCGGCCAGGGACTATGGCGTTCCCGCTTATGACATCGTCAGCCGCTTCGGCCCCCATCACGCCCCGCGCTTCCGGGTCAAGGTCAGCCTCGGCCGCCACGGCGAGGCGGAGGCCGAGGGCGACAGCAAGCAGGACGCCGAAACCGCGGCAGCCATGTTGCTGTTCGAACAATTGAAGTGACCATTCGCTGCGGCCTGGTCGCCGTGCTCGGCGCGCCCAATGCGGGCAAGTCGACGCTGGTCAATGCGCTGGTCGGGCAGAAGGTCGCAATCGTCAGCCCCAAGGCGCAGACCACCCGCGCCCGCCTGATGGGCATCGCGATTGCCGGCGACACGCAGATGCTGCTGGTCGACACGCCGGGCATCTTCACCCCCAACCGGCGCTTGGACCGGGCGATGGTCAAGGCCGCGTGGGAAGGCGCCGACGACGCCGACCGGGTGGTGCTGGTGATCGATGCCGCGGCCAAGGTCGGCCTGCGCGTCGAGCAGGTCATCGAGGGCGTCGAAGCGCGGTCCGAGCCGAAAATCCTGGTGCTCAACAAGGTCGACATCGCCGACAAGGAGCAACTTCTGCTGATCGCGCAACGGCTGGCCGAACGGCTAAAGCCCGAGCGGGTTTTCATGGTCTCGGCGACAACCGGCGACGGGGTCGACGACCTTCGTGCGCATCTGTCGGCGGCGATGCCCGAGGGGCCGTGGCACTTCCCCGAAGACCAATTGACCGACGCCACCGACCGCATGGTCGCGGCCGAGCTGACCCGCGAGCAGCTCTACCTCCAGCTTCACGCCGAAGTGCCTTATGCGGCCGCGGTCGAGACCGAGAAATGGGAGGACCGCAAGGACGGATCGACCGTCATCCACCAGCAGATATTGATCGAGCGCGACAGCCAGAAGGCGATCGTCGTCGGCAAAAGCGGCGCGCGGCTGAAGGCGATCGGCACGGCGGCGCGCGAAGCGATCGGCGAGCATCTCGGCCGCAAGGTCCATTTGTTCCTCCACGTCAAGGTCAACCCGCGCTGGGACGAGGACCGCGGCCTGTACAAGGACATCGGGCTGGAGTGGGCGGACTAGGCCAGCATTTCCTCGACCCAGGCCGGCACTTGGTCGCTCGCCAGGCCGTAGTGCCGCTGGTCGAAGAAGATGCTCCCCTGGCTCGGCTCGAGATTGATCTCCAGCGTCCGCGCCCCGCGATATTTCGCGGTCTGGACGAACCCCGCGGCGGGATAGACCGCGCCCGACGTGCCGATCGACACGAACAGGTCGCAGTCCATCAGCGCCGCGTCGATCGCGTCCATTTCATACGGCATCTCCCCAAACCAGACGATGTCGGGGCGGACGCTGCCGGACGACTGACAGGAGGGGCAGGTAGCCGCTTCGCCCATCGCCCCGGCCCAGGCGAACCGCTGGTCGCACGCCGGGCACCAGCCGCTGAGCAATTCGCCGTGCATGTGCAGCAGCCGCCTGGCCCCGGCGCGCTCGTGGAGATCGTCGACGTTCTGGGTGACGATCAGCAAGTCGCCCGGCCACGCCGCGTCGAGCCGGGCCAGCGCGACGTGGGCCGCATTGGGCGCGACCGTCGCCAGATTGGCCCGCCGCGCGTCATAGAAACGGTGGACCAGCGCCGGATCGCGCACGAAGGCCTCGGGCGTCGCGACATCCTCGATGCGGTGGTCCTCCCACAGCCCGTCGGCGGCGCGGAAGGTGCGCAGCCCGCTCTCCGCGCTGATCCCCGCGCCGGTCAGAATGACGATGTTGCGAATGTTCAAACCGCCGCTCCATTGACAATTTTGTCAGTAACAACCATCTTCCAACCATGGCCGCAGCCGCATTTCATCACCCGATCGGCATCCTCCCCGCCGACATCGACCATATGGGCCACGTCAACAACAGCGTGTACCTGAAATGGGTGCAAGACGCGGTCGTGCGCTATTGGGAGAGCCTGGCCCCGCCCGACGCCGTCGCGCGCCACCTGTGGGTCGCGCTGAGCCATGAGATCCAGTATCGCCGCCCGGCCTTCCTCGACGATGTCGTCGTCGCCGACGTGATCGCCGACAAGGTCGAGGGCGCCAAGGCCTTCTTCACCACCGTGATCACGCGCGGCGAGGAGATCGTCGCCGAAATCCGCTCGAGCTGGTGTTGCCTCGACGCGGTGTCGAAGCGCCCCGCCCGGCTGGCCAAGGACATCGCCGCCCGCTTCCTCGCCGGCTAGTTGCGCCGGCCTTCGCCGTCGGCCAGTGTGGCGCGATGGCTGATCCCGTCATCCGCGTCGGCATCGGCGGCTGGACCTACCCGCCGTGGCGCGGATTATTCTACCCCGACGCCCTGCCCCAGCGCGGCGAACTCGCATTCGCCGCGCGGACGTTCGGCGCGATCGAGATCAACGCCACTTTCTATGGCCGTCAGAGCCCGGCGAGCTGGATCAATTGGGCGGCGCAGGTGCCCGACGGGTTCCAGTTCGCGGTCAAGGCCTCGCGCTTCTGCGTGACCCGGCCGAAGCTGGCCGACGCCGGCGAGGGCATCGGCAATTTCCTCGCCCAGGGGCTGTCGGCGCTCGGCTCCAAAATCGGCCCGATCCTGTGGATGCTGGCCGCGCGGCGAAAATTCGACCGCGACGACATCGCGGCTTTCTGCGCGCTGCTCCCGCAGCAGCTCGACGGGATCGCGCTGCGCCACGTCATCGAACCGCGCCACGAAAGCTTCCGCGACGAGGCTTTCTTCAAGCTGTGCCGCGACCACGACGTCGCGGTGGCGTTCGGCGACGACGACGATTTCCCGTGCATCGATGCCGACACGGCGAGCTTCGCCTATGCCCGGCTACAGCGCATGCGCGAAGCGGTGCCGACCGGCTATGACGACGCCGCGCTCGACGCCTTCGCCGCCCGCGCCCGGCGCTGGGCCAAAGACAGCCGCGACAGCTACATGTTCATGATCAACGGCGCCAAGAACCGCGCGCCGGCGGCGGCGCTGGCGCTGCAGCAGCGGCTGGCCGATTAGACTCCGCTTGCCGATTGTGGTTGATGCGCCCCCGGAACGAGCGCCTCCCGTTTCCCCGTTACTTGCGTCGGACACCGGTCTCCTTGGCCGGGTGGCCGTCTGCCATGTGCCACGGCCGTTCACTGGGGGAATTTCAATGCGTAAATCACTCATCCTGCTGGCCGCGCTGGCCGGCGCCTTCGCCACGCCCGCACTTGCCCAGCAGAGCGCCCTCAAGATGGGCGGACTGTGGAATGCCACGCGGATCGCCGTCGAGGACGGCCAGGCCCAGAACTATCGCGACTATCTGGCCAAGACGTGGATTCCCAACCAGGAATTCGCCAAGGCCCAAGGCTGGATCCAGGACTTTTACGTCCTCGACAACGTCAACGCCCGCGATGGCGAGCCGAACATCGTCCTGCTTACCCGTTATGCCGACTTTCCGTCGGTGGCCGAGATGGATCGGCGCAACGGGATCATGAACCAGCGGATGAACCAGGACGACCATAGCGCGGCGACGGCCAGCGGCTCGCGCAACGTGATGCGCAAGCAATTGGGCACGGTGCTCTATCGCGAACTGACCAAGCGCTGATCCGCGACGCCCCGGTGCGCGCACGGTTGCGCGCGCGCCGGGGCTGCGCCATCACTCCGCTATGCGCACCGACCAGCAGCCGCTCCGCCTTGTCCTGACCGCTCCCAATGGCCGCATGGGCCGGGCCATCGCCGAGGCGGCCGCGGCCGACGACGGCTTCGCCATCGCCGACGATCACGGCGACGTGCTGGTCGATTTTTCGGCACCCGACGCGCTCGGCAAGGCCCTCGACAGGGCCGTCTCGGCCGGCGTCCCGATCCTTGTCGGCACGACCGGACTCGGCCCCGAGCATGAGGCGCTGATCGCCGAGGCGGCCAAATCCGTCGCGGTGTTGCGCGCAGCCAACACTTCGCTCGGAGTGGCGCTCCTGTCCGACCTCGTCGAGCGCGCCGCGACACTGCTCGGCCCCGACGCGTGGGACATCGAGATCGTCGAAACCCACCACAAGCAAAAGGCCGACGCGCCGTCGGGCACCGCCTTGCTGCTCGGCGATGCCGCCAGGCGCGGGCGCGGGGGCGCGGGGACCGAAGAGCGCGGCCGCGACGGCACCGGGCTCAAGCGCCCAGCGGGCGCAATCGGCCATGCCAGCCTGCGCGGCGGGACCGTCGCTGGCGACCATGACGTGCTCTTCCTCGGCCCCGGCGAGCGGCTGATCCTGTCGCACCGCGCCGAAAGCCGCGCGATCTTCGCTTCGGGCGCGCTGGCGGCGGCGCGCTTTCTCAAGGGCAAGCCGGCCGGCCTCTATGCCATGCGGGACGTCATCGCGGCGGCATGAAAAAGGACGAGATTTTCGAATTCTACCGGCGGCTGGCCGAGGCCGACCCGTCGCCCGAGACCGAGCTTCAGTACGTCAACCCCTACACCTTGCTGGTGGCGGTGGCGCTGTCGGCGCAGGCGACCGATGTCGGCGTCAACAAGGCCACTCGCGCGCTGTTCGACAGGGTCACCACGCCGCAGCAGATGCTCGACTTCGGGGAGGAGGCGCTGAGGGAGCAGATCAAGACCATCGGCCTGTTCAACACCAAGGCGAAAAACGTCATCGCCGCCGCCTACACGCTGGTCGATCGGCACGGCGGCGCGGTGCCGGCCGAACGCGACCTGCTCGAAACCCTGCCCGGCGTCGGGCGCAAGACCGCCAATGTCGTGCTCAACGTCGCCTTCGGCCAGCCGACCATTGCCGTCGATACCCATATCTTCCGCGTCGCCAACCGCACCGGCCTGGCCAAGGGCAAGACCCCGCTGGCCGTTGAGCTCAAGCTGGAGAAGGTCACGCCCGTGCCGTTTCGGCTGCACGCGCACCACTGGCTGATCCTCCACGGCCGCTACATCTGCAAGGCGCGCACGCCCGAATGCTGGCGCTGTCCGGTCGCCGATCTGTGCGCCTACAAGCCCAAAACGCCGCCGCCTAAAGCCAGCGCCGCTCGAGCCGCTGGCTGAGGCCGGTGAGCAATTCATATTGCGACAGGCCCGACGCCTCGGCGGCCGCGGGCAAGGCATAGTCCATCGTCACCCACTCGCCCTCGGCAAGCTGCGGCGCCGCGCTGCAATCGAGCGCGACGAGGTCCATCGACACACGCCCGATCAGCGACAAGGCGGTATTTCCGGCCCGCGCCCCGCCCTTGCCGGCGAAGCAGCGCAGATAGCCGTCGGCATAGCCAAGGTTGACGATCGCCGCTTCGGTGTCGCGCCCGGCCACCCAGATGGCCCCGTAGCCGACGCTTTCCCCGGCGCGGACGGTGCGGCGCTGGACCACTTCGGCCTCGGGAAAGGCAACCTGGGCGATGTGCCCCGCGGCTTCCGCGCGCGGCACGCCGCCGTACAGCGCGAGACCCGGGCGGACGAGATCGAAGCCATAGTCGGGGCCAAGGCAGATGCCGGCCGAATTGGCCAGGCTGACGCGCTTGGCCGGAACCGCCGCGACGACTTCGCGAAAGCGCCCGTGCTGGGCGGCGTTCATGGCGCTGTCCTCGTCGGCGCAAGCGAGGTGGCTCATCAGCGTGTCGATGACGAGGCCGTCGAGCGACGCCAAGTCGTCGGTGCGCAAGCCGAGCCGGTTCATGCCGGTATCGACCATCACGTCGCACAGCCGGCCCGGGGCGGCTTCCTTCCACCGCGCGACCTGATGCGGCGTATTGAGCACCGGTCGCGCCGTACCGGCCAGCGCCGCCGTCAGGTCGTCGGGACCGACTCCGTGCAGCACGCCGAGGCGCGCGCCTTCGGGTAGCGTGCCGAGCGCCTCGGCCTCCGCCCAGGTCGAGACGAAAAAGTCGCGGCATCCCGCTTCGCCCAACAGCCGCGTCACGCCGCGCGCGCCGAGTCCGTAGCCGTCGGCCTTGACCGCGGCCCCGGCGGCGGCGGCGGCGGTGCGTTGCAGCCAGCGCCAGTTGGCGACGAGCGCGGCGGCATCGAGCCGCAGGCGGAGGGCATGGTGAATCACCGCCCTGCCCTAGCCAGCCGCTCCAGCCGCGTCGAGCGCTGTCGGGCGCCGCTCAGCCGAGCGTGATGTGGCGCGGGCTCCATAGCGGCTTGCGCTTGTCGCTGACGGCGGGCGCCATGCGGACGCACAGCAAGCCGAGGCACATCGCGAACACCGCGGCGTTGGCCGCGGTGCGCAGGGGAAAGTCGACCAGCGAATGAACCAGCAGCGCGGCCGAGGCGATCGACGCCGCGCGACCATAGACATTGCCCTCCGCCGGGCGCCACGCCGCCGCCGTCCGCCGCGCCCACCATGCAAGGAACAAAGCGACGAGGATCAGGCCGGGCAAGCCGAGCTCGAGCGCGATCTCGAGATAGTCGTTGTGGGCGTGGTTGATGTAGGTCGAATCGACCGTGTCGGGATCCTCGAAGCGCCGCTCGACCCGCTCGAACGTGCCCAGCCCGCTGCCGGTCAGACGGTCATCCTCGATCGCCGCCAGCGACGTCGTCCAGATCGCCGAGCGGGTCTGGATCGACGATTCTTGGCTGGCGGCGGCGAACTTGCCTTGCGCCGCGCCAAGCGCGATCGCGGCGGCCAGCGCGACGATTGCGACCAGCGCGAGGACTTTGCGCACGCCCGGCCGGCGCCACGCCGGGATCGCCAGCGACAGCAGAAAAACCGGCCCGCCGAGCAGGAGCACGGCCAGCGAATGATTGAGGACGACCGCGATCACCAGCACGAACGCCAGCCCGGCCGCGGCGCCGAGCACCAGGCCGCGCTGGCTCAGATCCTTGCGGCTGTCGAACAGGTCGGAGGCAAGCGCCGCGAGGAACGGGATGTTGACCAGCAACAGGCTGCCCATGTGGTTCGAATTGGCGAAGAAGCCGGGCGCCTGGCCGAAGGCGCTGTAACGATAGAGATACCAGCCCTCGCCGCCGCGCAACTGAAGAAAGCCGAGCAGGACTCCGAGCAAGGTGCCGAGGACCAGCGCGGCGATCAGCAAATACGGCCGTTCCGACGGGCGGCGGACGACCGCGCCCAGCACCGCAACCGGGACGAGCAGCGGGAACAGCGTGGCGATGCTGGCCGCCGGCGCCAGCGACCAGGCCATCCACGGCCGCGGCAGGTGAAGCAGGTCGAATCCGTTGGCGACGAACGCGCGGCCGGGCAGCGCGGTCCACAGCGCGGGCGGGAGCGGGATCAGTTGCACGAGCACGAGGAGAAGGAAGGCAAGGGCGATGCGCGGCAGGCCGCCAAGCAAGCCCGGCTGCCCGCCGCGGTCGCCGCCGAGCGCGAGCGCGGCGAGCAGCGCGATGGCCAGCAGCTGGAGTACGAAATTGGCCCACACGCCCTGCGAACTGCCGCCGGCGACGAGGCACAGCAGGACATAAAGCGGCAGGCCAAAACGGAGCAGGCGCTGGGTCACCGGGCCGCCCCGCCGACGATCCGCACGGACCCGATCGTCACGCTGGCCGACGGTTCCCCCTCGACCGACGATCCGGTCAGGCGCAGACTTTGCGCCGCGCAGCCCTCGGCCGGCACCCGCAGGATTGCGCCGTTGGCTACCAATGGTGCCTGGAGGAGGATGGCCTTGGTTCCGGCACAGGCGACCTGCCAGCCGAGCGCGCCTGTCGCGGTCCCGCCGACGTCGGTCACCAGCCGATAGCTGCCGGGCGCGAGCAGCAGCATTTCCTCGGCAAGGACGACGTCCCGCCGGCCATAATAGACCAGATCGAGCCCACCGCCGGCGTCGGGCGTCACCAGTCCGGCGCCGCTGGCGTCATAGCTCCAGTTGAACGGCGCCGGGGCGGATTGCGCGATGAAGCGGGGGTTGAACACGCCGTCGTACGGCGCGACCCCGGCCAGCCGCCGCCACACGATCTGGGCGCGGCCCGGCTGTCCACCCTCGATCAGCTTGTTGACGATCGCGCTTTCCCACGCGTCCGGCGGGGTGCCGGGCGCGCGGGTTCCGGCAAGCGCGAGAATGAGGCCGGCGTTGGCCGCGTCCTGGGCAAGGCCGGCAAGGACGATCGCGCGATAGGTTGGCGAGCGCGCGAAGAAGCGGCGGAGCACGGGCGCCGCCGCCGGCTGCCGGGCGAACGCGATCAGGCTTGGCACGAACTGCGCTTCGGTCCCCGGTACGAGCCGGCCCATCACCGACAGTTCGGCCAGCGCCTCGGCCGGCCGCCCGGCATCGAGATAGTGGCCGGCAAGGAAATAGCGGGCGGCGCCGCTTCGCGGATCGCGCGCCCTGGCGGCTTCAAACAAAGCGGCGACCTCGTCCATCCGCCCGTCCATCTGGGCGCGGGCGCCTTCGACGAGGAAGGGCTCGGGCGCCAACGGATCGCCCGTCGCGGCCTTCGCTAGCAGGCCCCGGGCTTCGCCAGGAACCCCCTGCCCAAGCCGCGCCGACTGGCCGATCAGGGTCATCGCCCGGTCGATCCTGACGGCGGGATGGGATGGCCACACCCGCGCCGGGCTAACCCATTGCGCGTCAGGGGGCGCGGCAACTGCCGCGATGCGCAACGCCCCGACCGCGAACAGAGCCGCACTGCCGAGCACCATGATCGTGCGCGCCGCCGTCACTTCCGCCGGTCCCGGCTCAGCTATCCGGCTGCTGCAGCATGATCATTTCCTTGCGCTTTCCTTCGATCGCTCCGTAGCGATAGTAACGATAGCCGTAGCGGCTGGCGTCCTCGCTCGACTTGGTCAGCGCTACCCCGACGATATGCGATCCCGACGCGTCGATCCGTTCGATCGCGGTGCGCGCCGCCGCGGTCCGCGTCTTGCCGGCCTCGATCACCAGCATGGTATGTTCGGCAAAGGCGGCGAGGAAGCTGGCATCGGCCAGGCCCAGGGTCGGCGGCCCATCGATCACGACGCGGTCGAAATGCTCGCTCGCTTCCTTCAGTATCTCGGCGAAGCGGGGAGTCGACAGCAGGTCCGCCGGATTGGGCGCGATCGGGCCGGAGGTCAGCAACCAGAGATTCTCGTGCTGGGTGCGGATGACATGCTCGGAAATCGATTCGCTGCTGGTCAGGAGATTGGTGATGCCGTGATTATTCGACAGCCCCTTGAACGCCGGGCGGCGCAGGTCGGCGTCGATCAGGATGACCTTCTCACCGCGTCGGGCATAGCCTTGCGCCAGGGCCAGCGACGTCGACGACTTGCCTTCGCTGGGGTTGGCGCTGGTCACCAGCAGGACCTTGGGCGCGCCATTCTCGGCGCTGAACCGAAGCGCGGCGAGGATCGCGGAATAGGCTTCCGACACCGGCGACGAGGGATCGTCGAATTCGTCAATCAGTCGGCCCTTGCCGGTCGATTTGGGCACCACCCCGAGGCAGGCGAGCGCGAGCTTGGCCTTGACGTCTTCGCGCGTCTTGATGGTGTCGTTGAGATATTCCATCGCGAAAGCGGTGCCGACGCCCGCGAGCAGCCCCGCGAGCAGCCCGGCGAACAGGTTGAACGGCAGGCTCGGCTTGTACGGCGCGCCGGGCGGCTCGGCCCGGTCGACGATCATGATCGGTGAATTGCCGACCCCGCCACCGACGCCGATTTCCTTGTAGCGCTGGAGCAAGGCGTCATAGAGGCCGCGGTTGGTATCGACGTCGCGTTGCAGGATATTATACTGGATGCTGCGGCCGCGCAGGTTGAGCACCGAACCCTTGAGCCCGCCGACCTGCCCGCGCAGGTTATTTTCCGCCGCCGCCGCCGAGCGATAGTCGGCGACCAGCGTGTTGACCCGCCCGCTGGTGACCTGGGCGCGCTCGCGCGCGATCTGGCGGTCGAGTTCGTCGATCTGCGACTTGAGGCTCAGCATGTCGGGATGATCGGGCTTCATCAGGGTGCGCTTTTCCTGATATTGCGCTTCGAGCGCGGCCTTGGCCTGGCGCAGCGCCGCGGTGCCTTCGGTCACTTCCGACGATCCGCTCGCCATCTGCGCCTGCTGAAGCGCGCCCTGGGCCTGGATCCGCCGCGCCGTCGCCTCGGACAAGGCCTTGTTGAGCGCGACCAGGGATTCGCCCTGGAGCGACGACACGTCGCCGCCGCTGTTGGCGGTATCGCCGGTGCCGGTGTTGATGATGCCCTCGGCCTGCGCATAAGCGACCAAAGCGCGTTCGGACGCTTCGAGCGAGGTCCGGGTCTTGGCGATCTGCTTTTGCAGGAAATCGCGGGCATAGGCCGACGCCTCGAGCTTGCGCTGGAGTCCCGAGCTGATGAAGCTTTCGGCGACCCCATTGGCGACCTTGGCGGCCATCTGCGGCGACGGGTCGACATAGTTGAAGCGGATCAGCTGGCCCGTTTCGGGCGTGATGACCGTCAACCCGCCGGCGACCTTGGAGGTGGCGGCCGCGAGGCGGCTGGCGGGGTCGCCGCCAGCCGCAATATAATCGGGATCGGAGGCCAGATTGAGGTCCTGCGCGACACGTTCGGCCAGGCTGCGGCTCGACAGCAACCCGACCTGGGTGGCGATGAAATCGTAGGATCCCTCGGTCTGCACTTCTCGCTTCTTCTCGTCGAGAATCTCGACCGTCGGCGGATTGGCCTCAAGCGTCACCCAGGCGCGATACATCGGCCTGGTCAGCAGGGTCGCGGCGAGGCCGATGGCGGCGCCGATACCGATCGCGCCAAGGATCAGCCAACGCCATTCGTAAAGCACGCGCGCGACGGTCGAGAGGTCGAACGACGATCCGCCGCCGGGGGCGAGGCCACCGTCCGCTTCCGTCGGGCGATATGGCGCCAGCGGAAAGGCGCCGGCGCGGCGTTCGGGACCAAGAGGGGCGATTTCAGTGTTCAAAATGCATTTCGCTTAGACAGGCTGGGCCGCTTGGACAGGTTGGGCCGCTTGGACAGGTTGGGCGCGCGCACCGCTCAGAACGGCTTGAACACGGACAGGATCGACAGGCTGCTGAGAATCTTCTTCTGCAGCGCCTTGATGGCCGACCCGTCGACGACGACGATATCGCCGGCAAACACCTGCGGATCCTCCGCCTGGCCGCGGCGGATGGTGGCAAGGTCGAACGCCGCCGCCTGGCGCTTGCCGCCGATCTGCCGAAACACGGCGACGCGGTGGATGTTGGCGTCCTCCGCAGTGCCGCCAGCCTGGGCGATGGCCTGCATCAAGGTGGTCGAACCGGCAACGGCGAACGAGCCCGGTGACCTCACCGACCCGTCGATCGTGACGCTGTGGCGGGTCGACGATTTGACCCCGACGCTGACGTCCGGGTTTTCGAGGTATTTCTCGCCGAGCTTGGCGGTCAGCCGTTTGTCGAGGTCGGCGGTGGTCAGGTCGACCGCGCTGACCTCGCCGATCAGCGGCATCGAAATCTGGCCGGTCAAATCGACTTCATAATCGCCGGACAGGTCGGGCATCTTGAACACCTTGACCGTCAGCGTGTCCATCGGTGCGATCTTATAGCCTTGGTCAAGCTTCAGCACGGTCGGCGCGTCGGGTGCGCCGAATGTTCCGGCACTATACGGGATGGGTCCGCCACGGGTGTCGGAACAGCCGGCCACCAGCAATGCCGACAACAGCGCAACCCCATAAAGACGGGCAGTTCCTTTTATCACCGGCTTACTCACCGTAACGCTCCTCTTGTCCCGCATGCAGCATCGGCGCTGGCGATTAGCAAGCTCCAGCTTGTTTGACTACATTCGGGGCATCAATGCTCGAGGACGTCATTTCGTTGCCGGTCTGAATGAACCAGTGCTGGCTGCCCTCCGCGCAAAATGCCGTCAGCACGCCCGAACGGTAAGCGCCGGTGTCGATGCCGATGCGGTTGGTCGCCTCGTCGATGCCGTCGCTAATGGTATGGCCGTGAACGACGACGAAGCCATGATCGCTGGTGTCCGACAGGAACGGCTGGCGAATCCAGCGCAGGTCCGACTGCGCCTGGCTGGCCAGCGGCAGGCCCGGGCGAAGGCCGGCATGGACGAACAAATAATCGCCAATGCGGAGCGTGTCGCTGAATCCGCGCAGGAAGTCGGTATGCGCCCTGGGCACCGCGGCGCGGATCGCCTCGCCGGCGCGGCGGGTGCCCATTCGCCGTAGCGCGGCCGGGTCAATCCCGTAGCTGGCGCAGCATTCCGCGCCGCCGAACCGCAGCCAGTCGCCAAGCACGCGCTCGTCGCCGTCGAGCAGGCGAAGCAGCACTTCCTCGTGGTTGCCGGCAAGCAGCACGACCTTGGCCCATTCCGGGGCATATTGAAGCAGCCGCTCGACGACCGCAGCCGAATCCGGCCCGCGATCGATCAGGTCGCCGAGGAACACGACAACCGCCTCGGCCGGGCCGCGGCCCCGGTGATCTGCCTCGATCCGGCCGAGCATCTCCGCCAGTAGATCGTCACGGCCGTGGATGTCGCCGACCGCATAGACCCGATACCCCGGCGGCACCGAAGGCAACGCGCGCTGACGGCGCTGAAAGAACAATCGCGACAACATCAGGTCAATCGTCTCCGCCGCCAAGCGGCCCGGCTACCCCATTTTCGGCCAGCGCGTCGAGATAGGCCCGCACTACCAGTGTCTCGTCAAACGCGCGCGTGGCCATTTCTCTCGCAGCCTCACCCATTTTTTTACGCTCCGCCGGCGAAAGCGCGATCATCCGTTCCATCGCTTCGGCCAGCGCAACAGCCGATCGCGGGGCGCACAGAAAGCCGGTTACGCCATCGTCGACCGCATGCCGGCATCCGGGCACGTCGCTGGCAATCGCCGGGCGGGCCATCGCCGACGCCTCGATCAGGCTGCGCGGCAGGCCTTCCCGGTAGGACGGCAGGACAATGCAATCGGCGGCGGCGATCGCCGGGCGAACATCGTCGGTCTCGCCGAGGTACTCGACCACGCCTTCCGCCACCCAGCCGTCGATTGCCGCCGCCGGTGCGGCGCTGCGGTTGTCGGCGCCAAGCGGACCGAGCAACGCGAAGCGGGCGGCGGGATGGGTACGGCGGAGCTGCCGCGCGGCCTCGACATATTCGCCGACGCCTTTGTCCCACAGCATGCGCGCGATGAGCAGGAAGCGCACCCCTTCCCCGTCCGATCGCGGTCGCCGTCGCGGGGCAAAGCGAGCGAGGTCGATCCCCGATCCGGGCAGCAATCGCGCCTGGCCCGGGCGAACCAGCCTGCGCCCGACGAACAGGTCGCGGTCGTCGGGATTGTGGAAGAACACGGCAACCGAGCGGCCAAGCGCGGCGCGGTAAAGGGTCGAAACCAGCCGCTGGAGCGGTCCCGGACGAAGGAAGGCGGTGCCGAGACCGCTGATATTGTTGATCACCGCAATATCCGTCCCGCGCGCGGCGAGCGACGCGTAGATGTTGGGCTTGATCGTGAACCCGAGCAGCGCGGCGGGGCGATGGACGCGCAACAGCCGCGCAAACCTCGCTGTCAGCCGCGCATCGGCCAGCGGCGACAGGCCCGAGCTCTTGAGGTCGATCGGGACGAACGCCGCGCCGAGCGCCGCCAGCTGGGGCGAATAGGCATCGGCCGGCGCGACCACCAGCAAGCGGTATCCGGCCGTCGACAGCGCCTTGAGCAGCGGCCGGCGGAAATTGACGATGTTCCAGCAACTGTTGGCGGCGAACATGATCAGCAGTCCTTCCGGCGTCAGATCTGCGCTTCGTTTGACCACCTCAGCCCTTCGATTTCCCGGCGGTTGCGGAGTGCCGCCGGCCCTTCGTTGCGAATTCATCATATGGCAACATGTAGCAATGAAACTCTTTGCCCAACGGAACGTTCGGGTGAATTGGGAGATTGTCCGTAAATCCCCTTAACATAGCGCCCGCTTTGATGTAGTTGGTTCGGTTCGCGCCTAGGAGTGTGGTTATGTCGGTGTCGAGTTTGTCCAAGCGCTGGATCAGTGCCGCGGTTGCCATGTCGCTGCTGGCGGCCCCGACATTTGCCGCTGCCGCGACGCCTTATGCACCCGCGCAACAGGCCGTCAGCCCGGTCGTCGCGCTAAGCTTCCTTGCCTCCGACAGCTCGCGCGCGGCGCTGTGCGGGATCGCC
>JANLQS010000008.1:0-16757 GCA_031367995.1 Sphingomonas sp. | reverse complement strand
CGCGTCGACATCGTCCTCGAACGCGACGTCGGCCACGCCCGACTTGGTGGTGTGGGTCACCGCCCCGCCCAATTCCTCCTGCGTCACCACCTCGTTGGTCACCGTCTTGACCACCTCGGGCCCGGTGACGAACATGTAGCTCGAATCCTTCACCATGAAGATGAAGTCGGTCATCGCCGGGCTGTACACCGCGCCCCCCGCGCACGGCCCCATGATCAGGCTCAGCTGCGGAATCACCCCCGACGCCAGCACATTGCGCTGGAACACTTCGGCATAGCCGCCCAACGAGGCGACCCCCTCCTGGATGCGCGCGCCGCCCGAGTCATTGAGGCCGATGACCGGCGCCCCGACCTTCATCGCCGCGTCCATCACCTTGCAGATTTTCTGCGCGTGCCGCTCGGACAACGACCCACCGAACACCGTGAAGTCCTGCGCGAACACATACACTAGTCGCCCGTTGATGGTGCCCGATCCAGTGACCACGCCGTCGCCGGGAATCTTCTGCTCCTCCATGCCGAAGTCGACGCAATTATGCTCGACGTACATGTCGACTTCCTCGAAGCTTTCGGCGTCGAGCAGCACGCTCAACCGCTCGCGCGCGGTCAGCCGCCCCTTGGCGTGCTGCGCCTTGATGCGTTTTTCGCCGCCACCCATCCGCGCCGCCGCGCGCCGTGCCTCAAGCTGTTCGATCGTCGTCGCCATGCGTGTCCCTGTTCGCTATGCCGCCGTTCTTTCAACCCGCGTCGCGCTGGCGTCAACACGGTGAACCTTCGCCGCACTCGCGCTTTCAGCCTCGACAGGAGTACGTATGCCGCAACGCCAGCACTGGCCCCAACGCCTCTGGCTGGTCCGCCATGGCCAGAGCCAGGGCAATATCGCCCGCGACAAGGCCAACGAGGCCGGCGCCAGCGTGATCGATCTCGACCTGCGCGACGTCGACATCCCGCTGTCCGACCTCGGCCATCGTCAGGCCGAGGCCACCGGTCGCTGGTTCGCCGCTCTGCCCGAGGAGGAACGGCCCGAGGTGCTCCTCGCCAGCCCCTACGTCCGCGCCCGCCAGACCGCCGAGGCGATCTGCGAAGCGGGCGGCCTGGCCGGCGGGGCGCGCCCGACCATGCTCGACGAACGTCTGCGCGAGCGCGAATTCGGCGTGTTCGACGGCCTCACTCCCAAGGGCATCGCCGAGCGCTTTCCGGAGGAGGCCGCGCACCGCGCGAAGCTCGGCAAATTCTACCACCGCGCGCCGGGTGGGGAGAGCTGGGCCGACGTCATCCTGCGCCTGCGGAGCATCTTGAACACCATCAACCTCCAATATGCCGGCAAGCGGGTGCTCGTCGTCGGCCACCAGGTCGTCGTGATGTGCATGCGCTACATCCTCGAGGATTTGACCGAGGCCGAAATCATGGCGCTCAACCGCCAGGGCGAAATCCTCAATTGCGGGATCAGCGCGTTCGACTTCGAGCCGACGGCGCAGGCGTTGTGCATTCCGACGCTGGCGTTGTGGAACCACGGCGCGCCGATGGAAGCGGGAGGGACCGAAAAGACCGCCGAGCCCGAAACGATGACCGGATCGCGATGACGATGGGCTAACCCTTGTGCCGGTCGAGCTCGGTCCCGTCGATCCGCACGACGTGCAGCACATTGGTCGACCCGGCCATGCCGAACGGCACCCCGGCCATCACCACCATCCGCTCATTGGCCCCGGCCAGCCCGTGGCGCAGCGCCATGCGCTTGGCTTTCCCGACCATTTCCTCGAAATTGTGGACGTCGCGGGTGTGGACCGCGTGGACGCCCCACTGCAGCCCCAGGCGCCGCGCCACCGCCAGGCTGGCGGTCATCACCAGCGTCGGCACCGGCGGTCGCTCGCGCACGATCCGCCGCGCCGTCGATCCCGATGAAGTGTAGCAGGCCATCGCCCGGACCGAGAGCGTCTTGGCGATCCTGGCCGCGCTTTCCGACAAAGCGTCAGCGGTTGTCGCCTCGGTCGGGGTTTCGGTGAAATGGACCCGCGCGGCATAGATCGGATCGGTTTCGACGCTCACCGCGATGCGGTCCATCATCGTCACCGCCTCGACCGGATAATGCCCCGCCGCGCTCTCCGCCGACAGCATCACCGCGTCGGCCCCGTCGTAGATGGCGTTGGCGACGTCGCTGACCTCGGCCCGCGTCGGGGTGGGGGAGACAATCATCGATTCGAGCATCTGCGTCGCCACCACCACCGGCTTTCCCGCCTGCCGCGCCAAGGCGACGATCCGGTTCTGCAGCGGCGGGACCCCTTCGGGCGGCAATTCGACGCCCAGGTCGCCGCGCGCGACCATCAGCGCATCGGCATGCTCGAGGATCTCGGGCAACCGCTCGATCGCCTGCGGCTTCTCGATCTTGGCCAGCAGCGCGGCCTTGTCGCCGATCAGCGCGCGCGCCTCGGCGACATCCTCGGGCCGCTGGACGAACGACAAAGCGATATAATCGGCGCCCTGTTCGAGCGCGAACTGGAGGTCGCCGCGGTCCTTGTCGGTCAGCGCCGGGATCGGCACCACCACGTCGGGCACGTTGACGCCCTTGTGGTTACTGACCGTGCCGCCGACCATCACCTCGGCCTCGATCTTGTCGGGGCTGACGCTGAGCGCCTTCAACCGCACCTTGCCGTCGTCGATCAGCAACCGGTCGCCGACCTTCAATGTCGCGAACAATTCGGGGTGGGGCAGCTCGACCCGGCTGGCGTCGCCCGGCGCCGGGTCGGAGTCGAACACAAAGCGCTGGCCGGTCTCGAGCATCGCCTCGCCGCCGGCGAAGTCGCCGACTCGCAACTTGGGGCCCTGCAGGTCGAACAGGATCGTGGTCGGCCGGCCAAGCTTGTCCTCCAGCGCCCGAATTGCGGCGACCAGCGCCTCTTTCTCGCCCCGCTCGCCGTGGCTCATGTTGATTCGGAAGGCGTCGGCGCCGGCCCGCATCAGCCGTTCGATCGTCGCCAGGTCGGACGATGCCGGCCCCAGAGTCGCCAGGATCTTCACCTTGCGTGCGCGCGGAGGCATCCCCGGAATGATCGCCATGGCCCGCTTGCTCTCCTTGTTCCCGCCCGCTCCCATAAACGCTCGCACCATCGGTTCAACCGGGTTGAGCGCCGGCGCCGCCTCGCCTAGGGACGCATCCGCATCCAACTGGATTCGAACTTTAGCGGGAAAATGACATGAGCGAAGGCAATGTCGCGGCGGACCAGCTGCGGCTATTCATCGAACGGATCGAGCGGCTCGAGGAAGAGAAGAAGGGCATCGCCGACGATGTCCGCGACGTCTATGCCGAGGCCAAGGGCAGCGGCTACGACACCAAGACGATGCGCGCCATCGTCCGCCTCCGCCGCATGGAAAAGCACACCCGCGACGAGATGGACGCCCTGCTGGAGACCTATCGCAACGCGCTCGGCCTGGCGTAAGGATCATCCGATGGCGGGCCATTCCAAATATAAGAACATCATGCACCGCAAGGGCGCGCAGGATAAGAAGCGCTCGACGATGTTCTCCAAGCTCGCCCGCGAAATCACCGTCGCGGCCAAGATGGGCTTGCCCGATCCGGAAATGAACGCCCGGCTGCGCGCCGCCGTCATCGCCGCCCGCGCGCAGTCGATGCCCAAGGACAATATCCAGCGCTCGATCGAAAAGGCCAGCGCCAGCGATGCCGAAAATTACGAGGAAATCCGCTACGAGGGCTTCGGCCCCGGCGGCGTTTCGCTGATCATCGAGGCATTGACCGACAACCGCAACCGCACCGCCACCAATGTCCGCACGATCGTCTCCAAGAACGGCGGCAATCTCGGCGCCTCGGGCAGCGTCAGCCACGCCTTCGACCGCATGGGCCTGATTTCCTACCCGGCCGCCGCCGGCTCTGCCGACGCGGTGTTCGAAGCCGCGCTCGAGGCCGGCGCCGACGATGTCTCGTCGTCCGACGACGGCCATGAAATCTGGACTGACCAGGGGTCCTTGCACGAAGTCGCCAAGGCGCTCGAACCTGCGCTTGGCGAAGCCGAAGGCGCCAAGCTCGCCTGGCGCCCGCAGGTCATGGTCGATGTCAACGAAGCCGACGCCGCCCCCCTGCTCAGGCTGATCGACGCCCTCGACGACGACGACGATGTCCAGCAAGTTTGGGGCAATTACGAAGTGTCCGACGAGATCATGGAGAAGCTCGGCTGATGATCCTCCCCGGAACGGGGAGGGGGACCGCCAGCGAAGCTGGGGGTGGAGGGGCCGACCCCTCCGTCAGGCTTCGCCTGCCACCTCCCCGTTCCGGGGAGGACTTTGCATGATCATCCTCGGCCTCGACCCGGGCCTCGGCACCACCGGCTGGGGACTGATCCGCGCAGAGGGCAATCGCCTGATCCACGTCGCCAACGGTCAGCTCAAGACCGACGCCAGGGAGCCGCTGCCCAGGCGTCTGGCACACCTCGCGACGCAGCTCGAAGCCCTCCTCGCCGACAAGACGCCCGATGCCGCCGCGGTCGAGGAAGTGTTCGTCAACAAGAACCCGCAATCGACCTTGAAGCTCGCCCACGCCCGCGGGGTTTGCCTGATGCTTGCCGCGCGCGCCGGCATCGAGGTTGGCGAATATGCCGCCCGCCTCGTCAAGAAAGCTGTCGTCGGCACCGGCGCTGCGGAAAAGGCGCAGGTCCACGCGATGGTCCAGCGCCTGCTTCCAGGTGTCGCCATCGCCGGCCCCGACGCCGCCGACGCGCTGGCGGTGGCGATCACCCATGCTCACCACCTCGCCAGCGCGCGCAGCGGCGTGCTGCGCTAGGCGGGAATAGCCTCCCGCACTTCCGCCGGCTGGCTGACAATTTCGCCCTTGATGAACGCCAAAAGGTCGGGATTGACGATCTCCGGGTGGGTCGAGCACAGGCCGTGCGGCAAATCCTTGTAGGTCTTGAGCGTGCCGTTCTTGAGCAGCTTCACCGCCAGCAGCGCCGAATCGGCGTAAGGCACGATCTGATCGTCCTGGCTGTGGATGACCAGCACCGGCACCTCGATGGCTTTCAGGTCCTCGGTGAAATCGGTTTCCGAAAAGGCCTTGATGCACTCGTAATGGGCTTTGGCGCTGCCCATCATGCCCTGGCGCCACCAATTGTCGATCAGTCCCTGGCTGACCTTCGCGCCCGGCCGGTTGAAGCCGTAGAAGGGGCCGGTCGGCACATCGATGTAGAATTGCGCGCGGTTGGCCGCGAGCGCCGCGCGGAACTGGTCGAACACCGCGATCGGCAAGCCCCCTGGATTGGAGTCCTTCTTGACCATGACCGGCGGCACCGCATCGACCAGAACCGCCTTGTCTACCCGTCCAGGCTCGGCGCGCGCGACATAACGCGCGACCTCGCCGCCACCGGTCGAGTGGCCGATGTGGATCGCGCCCTTGAGGTCGAGCGCCTTGACCAGATCGCCAACGTCGGCGGCATAGGTGTCCATCTCATTGCCGTCGCTAGTCTGGCTCGATCGGCCGTGGCCGCGGCGGTCATGGGCGATCACGCGATAGCCCTGGCCGAGGAAGAACAGCATCTGGGCATCCCAGTCGTCGGCGCTGAGCGGCCAACCGTGATGAAACATGATCGGCTGCGCGTCCCGCGGTCCCCAGTCCTTGTAGAAGATTTCGGTGCCGTCACGGGTAGTTATCGTCGCCATCCCGCATTCCTTTCCTCGTGTTGGAATCCATCCGACTCGACTCAGTGCGGGAGGCGCCACGACCGTCCCCGTCATAGCAAATTCGCGCTCCCTTGGGTCGGGCGAATTCGACCCCTCGACTTCGCGCGCAGCACGGTTAGGGTCGGCCTCGATGATCGCCCGCCTCACCGGAACCCTGGCCGAAACCGCCGCTGACAGCGCGATCATCGATGTCGCCGGGGTTGGCTACCTCGTCCTCGCCAGCGCCCGCACGCTAGACGCCATCGGTCCGGTCGGCGGCAACGTCCTGCTCCTCACCGAAATGCAGGTGCGCGAGGATTCGATGACCCTGTTCGCTTTCGCCAATGCCGGCGAGCGCGAAAGCTTTCGCGCGCTGACCAGCGTTCAGGGGGTCGGCGGCCGCGTCGCGCTGGCGATCCTCTCGGTGCTCGACCCGGCCGAGCTCGCCGCCGCCGTGTCGCGCGGCGACAAGGCGATGGTCGCGCGCGCCAACGGGGTCGGCCCGAAACTCGCAATGCGCATCGTCAACGAGCTCGCCGGCAAGCTCGGCAGTCCCGCGCTGGCCGCCACGGCTGGTTTGGCCGCGCCAAAGGGCGGCCCGGCCCACGACGCCTTGTCGGCCCTCGCCAACCTCGGCTTCAAGCCGGCCGAAGCCAGCGCCGCGGTCGCCGGCGCCCTTGACGACCTCGGCGACGGCGCGACGCTCGACGCCCTCGTCCGGCTGGCGTTGCGGAAGGCCGGCAGCCGCTGACTGATCAGCGATTCTGGGACAGCAGTAACGCTTGAAACTCGCGTGCAGCGCTCGCCGCATTGAGCGCGCAGCCGCCGGCCCGCCGCCACAGGCAGACCATCTTGCCCGGCCGCCCGCCGCACCCGCCCCACCGGACAAAGCCCGGCGGCGGCGGCAGCTGTACCGGCAGGATCAGCGCGTTGAACGCTGCGCCCGCCGCTCCCGGCCGGCTCAAGGTCGGCGGCTGGTCCGCCTCAAACAGATAGATTGGCACCGGGCGATGGACGAGTGCGTAGCCGAATTCGGTGGACTGCCGCCGCGGCACCGCCAGCCCGCACACCGCCGGGTCGCGCGCGGCGAGCGATCCGAGCCGCGCCGCGCTGCCGTTCTCGCGCCAGTTGTGGCGGTACAATTTGGTCGCCGCCAGCCCGAGCGAGGCCGCCGCCCACAACAGCAGGATGACGGCCGTGGTCGTCGGTGCCGCGGGCCGCGCCAGCCGCCGCCCGCGGATCAACAGCCGCGCGGCGTTGACCGACCCGATCGCCGCCAGCACCAGCAGGATCTGCAGCGACAGCCAGATATAGCGATATTCGCGGTGGCCGATAAGCTGGTGGAGCAGCACATTGACCGCCGCCGAGATCAAAAGCGGCCAGTATTTTCGCCCGGCGAGCGGGGCCAGCAGCAGGATCAACGGCGCCGCAAAGCGGGCGTGGCGCCAGAAGGCGTGGACGTAGAGCCACGAGCTCAGCCCGCCATGCTCGAGCATCCGCGCGTCGATCACGTTGAGCCGGAAGTTGGTCCACATCCACTGGTAAGGCGCCATGCCCATCGCCAGGTCGATCGCCGCGCCGCCGGCAACCACTGGCAGGGCGCCGATCGCCAGCCCCTTCCACATCCGCCAGTCGCGTTTTGCGCTGGCCACGGCGAAGACGGCGATCGCCGGCGCATATTGGAATCTGAGCAGTCCGGCGAGTGCCAGCAGGAAGCCGGCTGCGGCGATCGTCCGCCCCCGCGCCTCGGGCCGCAGCAGCGCGGCCGCAGGCAGGAAGCTCGCCACCGCCAGGCTTTCGCTCAGCGTCTGGACGGAGAACAGCACGCTCTCGACCCACATTGCCGTCACCGCCATTGCCACGATGGCATGCTGGCGCGACGTCCGCGCGCCGATGGCCCAGGCGGCGACTACCGGTGCGAAGTTGAGCGCCGCAACGACGGCCCGCGGCCACACCAGATAGGCGGTTCCACCGGGCTGAAACCATTCGCCGATCCGCATCGGCACCGACAGCGCCAGCGGGATCAGCCAGCTGCGCATGCCATAACGATACTCCCACGGCACGATGCCATAGCCGAATGTCCGGCGATGGGCCTGTTCGAGATATTGCAGGATTTCGTCGGGCTGGTGAGCGCTGTAAGCGTCGAACGCCCACAGCCTCAGCGCAATGCCAAGCGACGCGATCAGCCAGAAGATCGGCGGCAACCCGCGCACGTCCGCCCGCCAGTCGCTCCCTGCCCCTTCGCTCGCCACGCGCGCCGCCCCCAACTCGTCCCCGGACGCCCTGCTAGCAAGCCGCCGCGCCCCCGTCGCCGCGCAATTTCTTGCCCGCTGTCGCGAAAAATGTGCATCAAGGCTCGCATGACGCCGCCCATGCCAATGCCGAAGCCCGTCGGCCGATGAACCTTCCCCGCCGCTTCGGCGCCGAGGCGATCGGCAGTTTTTTCCTGTTCGCCGCGGTAATTGGCTCGGGCATCATGGCCGAGCGGCTGGCCGGGGGGAACGTCGCCGTCGCCCTGCTCGCCAACTCGATCGCCACGGGCGCCATGCTGTTCGTGCTGATCGCCCTGCTCGCGCCGCTGTCGGGCGCCCATTTCAACCCGGCCGTCAGCCTCGCCCTGACCCTGCGCGGTCGCCTCGCGGTGCGCGACCTCGCCCCCTACATCCTCGCCCAGCTTGCCGGCGGATTGCTCGCTGTCGTCGCCACCCACGCGATGTTCGACCTGCCGTTGTTGCAATGGTCGGCCCACGCCCGCACCGGCTCCGGCCAATGGCTGGCCGAGGGCATCGCCACCTTCGGCCTGGTGCTGGCGGTGTTTGGCGTCTCGGGCCGTCAGCCCGCCGAGGCCGGCGGGGTCGTCGGCTTGTACATCGTCGCGGCTTACTGGTTCGCCGCCTCGACCAGCTTCGCCAATCCGGCGATCACCATCGCGCGCAGCCTGACCGACAGCTTCTCCGGCATCGCCATCGCCGACGCGCCCTGGTTCATCGCCTGCCAGTTCGCCGGCGCGCTTGCCGGGGTGCTGGCCGCGAGGCTGCTGTTCGACGAACCGCCGGCCGACGACGCGCCGCTGGGCTGACCCCTTTTGTTCTGTCCTACTGCCCCCGAAATGTGCATCATGCGCCCATGACGCCGCCGCGCCTCCTTTCGCATTCGACCTCGGTCAGCCGGCGCTCACTCTCGGGAGGCAGATTGCGAGCCCTACGTGGCGTGACTTTCGTGACTTTCCGACCGGCGAATCATGGCTACTGACCCGTCGCGAATCACCACGCCCGAGCGCACCGCCGAGGACGCCGATTCGGCGCTGCGCCCAAAGACCCTCGACGAATTCGTCGGCCAGCAGGGCGCCCGCGAGAATCTGCGGATCTTCGTCAACGCCGCCAAAGCGCGCGGCGAGCCATTGGACCATGTCCTGTTCTTCGGCCCACCCGGCCTCGGCAAGACGACGCTGGCCGCGATCCTGGCGCGCGAGATGGGCGTCGGCTTCCGCGCCACCAGCGGACCGGTTATCGCCAAGTCGGGCGACCTCGCCGCTTTGCTGACCAACCTCGAGGATGGCGATGTCCTGTTCATCGATGAAATTCACCGTCTCAATCCGGCGGTGGAGGAGGTACTCTATCCGGCGATGGAGGATCGCGCGCTCGACCTGATGATCGGCGAGGGCCCGTCGGCCCGCTCGGTCCGCATCGATCTGCCCAAATTCACTCTGGTCGGCGCGACCACCCGCCAAGGCCTCCTGACGACGCCGCTGAGGGACCGCTTCGGCATCCCCATCCGCCTCAATTTCTATTCGGTCGCGGAGCTTGAGCAGGTCGTCCGCCGCGCCGCGCGACTTCTGTCGGCGCCGACCACGGCCGAGGGCGAGCATGAAATCGCTCGGCGTTCGCGCGGCACCCCGCGCATCGCCGGCCGCCTGCTCCGCCGGGTGCGCGATTTCGCCCATGCTGCCGGCGCCGACACGATCGACGCCAAGGTCGCCGACCGCGCCCTCCACCGGCTCGAGATCGACGGCCTCGGCCTCGACGCCATGGACCGCCGCTATTTGACGATGATCGCCGACCTCTACAACGGCGGCCCGGTCGGCGTCGAAACGCTCGCCGCGGGATTGAGCGAGCCGCGCGACACGATCGAGGATGTCGTCGAGCCTTTCCTCATTCAGCTTGGCCTCATCGCCCGCACCGCACGCGGTCGCTGCCTCAACGGTCGCGGCTGGAGCCACCTCGGCCTCAACCCGCCCGCCGGGGCGCAAACCGGCCTGTTCGATGTTGATGACGGAGCAAAGTAATGCGTTTTCTCCCCCACCGTCATGCCGGCCTTGAGCCGGGACCCGCCTTCTTGCTTGCCGCTGCCGTAGCTCTGGCGTCGCCGGCCCAGGCGCAGCCCGCGGGGCCCCCCGCAGCCACCGACTACACCAGGCCGGCTAACTGGCTGTGCCGCCCGGGCCGCGACGACGTCTGCGCCCGCCAGCCGTTGGTCACCGCGTTGCTCCCCGCCGGCTTTGGCGCCAGGATCCCCGCCCCGCGCCTCGCCGACCCGGCGATCGATTGCTTCTACGTCTATCCCACGGTCAGCCACGACGACGGACTCAACAGTGACCTCATTCCCGACGCCGGGGAGGAGAAATTCGCGGTCCAGGCGCAGTTCGTCCCCTTCGCCGGCCTGTGCCGCCCGTTCGCCCCGCTCTATCGCCAGATGACCATGGCGGCGGTCGCCACCGCGGCGACCGGCGGCGACATCGGCCTGTCCGCGCGCATCGCTTATGGCGACGTCGCCGCTGCGTGGCGCCACTACCTCGCCAACGATAACCACGGCCGCCCGTTCGTGCTGATCGGCCACAGTCAGGGCTCGGCGCTACTGATCGAGCTGATTCGCCGCGAGATCGAGGGCAAGCCGGTCGCGGCGCGGATGAAGCTGGCGATTATCCCCGGCTTCGACGTGCTGGTGCCCGTCGGCAAGCGAGTCGGCGGAAGCTTCAAGTCGACACCTTTGTGCGGTTCACCGACCGAAACTGGCTGCGTCCTCAGCTGGACCACCTTCCGCGAGAACAACCCGCCGCCGCCGGGCGCAATGTTCGGTTTTGCCGACCAGCCGGGCATGACCGTCGGCTGCACCAACCCCGGGCGCCCCGGCGCCAACGGTTGGGTCGCGCTCGACAGCATCTGGCATGCCAGATCCGGTCTGCCTGTCCCGGGCGGCCCGATCGAGTGGTCGAGCGAGGGCCCGCCACCGACCGGGTTCGTCGAGACCCCCGGCCTGGTTTCGGGCCGCTGCGTCAACGATGGCCCGCGCGGCTATCTGTCGCTGCGCACCAACGCCGACCCCACCGACAAGCGCACCGACCGCGTCGGCGGCGAAGTCGGCGCGCTGGGCTTCTTCCTCCCCGGCTGGGGCATGCATTTGAGCGACCTGAGCGCGCCGATGGGCGACCTCCTGCGGCGCGTCGCTGCGCTCACTCCGGCTCCAGCCAGAACAATCGCTCGACCGGCTCCTCCAGCGCCCGCGCCAGCTTCAGCGCGAGCAAGGCCGACGGGATGAACACGCCATTTTCTACCGTGTTGACGGTCTTGCGGGTCACTCCGACGCGCTCGGCCAGATCGGCCTGGGTCAAGCCCAGTTCGGCGCGTTTTTCCTTCAGCCGGTTGGATAGTCGGTTAGGCACCCTGGTAAGCGCGCCGTTCGAGCAGGCCGAACCGGACCAGCGCCGCCGCCAGCCCGAGAGAAACGATGGCGTGGATCGCTTCGCGCGCGGTCAGCGGTTCGTACATCGCGACGAAATACAGCGCGATCGCGGTCAGGATCGCCATGACGAATCCCCAGCCAAGCGCGTCACCGCGGTGGGCGCGGGTGGTTTCGTCGTCGATCATGTCGCGTACTTCGCGGCTGCGAAACCAGAAGCCCTTGGTCGTCAGCGCCGCCAGCAACACCAGCGACAGCAGCAGCCAGGCCCCGACCTTGACATGATCGACCGCCCGATCCCCCGCGTCAGACGCGAAATAGCTCACTTGCTGGCTAAGGTAGATCACCGCCAGCAACGGCAGCATTCGCGCCCGCCGGCGGCTTAGCCGATCGGCCTGATGCGATGAACTCGACGCAACCATGACACCCTCCCCTTTGTAACCTGTAGGTGACAAGTAACTTCAAGGTTACATCGCTGTCAAGCGTCGCCTCATCGCGGCGGGGTTGCGGCGCGAGTCCGGGGATGGTTAAGGCAAGGGCGATGACGGTTTCACCCTTCGACACCCCCTACCGCGGCGGCTTCGCCGGGCCGCAGCACCGCTTCGCGCTGACCGTCTATTTCGAGGATACCGACACCGCGGGGATCGTCTATTACGCCAATTATCTCAAATATATGGAACGCGCCCGCTCCGATTTCCTGCGCGCCGCCGGCATCGACCAGCGGGCCGCGATGGACAGCGGCGAGGGCGTCTATGCCGTCGCCGAGGTCGCCATCCGCTACCTCGCCCCGGCGAAACTAGGGGACGACCTGGTGGTCGTCTCCGAAGTCGAAGCGGTCCGCGCCGCCTCGGTTGTCATTCATCAACGGGTCATGCGCGCCGACCAACCATTGACCGACGCGCGGGTGACCGCCGCTTTCCTCACCCTCGACGGCCGGCCGAAGCGTCAGCCGAAGGCGTGGGTCGAGCGGTTCGAGTCTGTATTGAAGAGCGAGGTTTGATGCCCGAAGTCACCGCCAGCAGCGACATGATGTCGCCCCTGACCTTGTTCCTTCACGCCGACATCGTCGTCAAGATCGTCATGTTCGGCCTGCTCGCGGCGAGCATCTGGACGTGGGCAATCATCTTTACCCACGCCGTTCGCCTGCGCCGCATCAACCGCCTGTCGGACGCCTATGAACGCGATTTCTGGGCGGCGAGCGACATCGATGCGTTCCACGCCAAGCGCGGTGACGAGAAGCTGCCGATCGCCGCCGTCCTCACCGCCGGGATGGATGAGTGGCGCAGATCGACCCGCGCCGCGGCGGTCGACCGATCGGGCACCCGCGAACGCCTCGCCAGCCGCATGAACGCCGCGCTCGCCGCCGAACTCGACCGGCTGAGCGACCGCCTCAACATCCTCGCCACGGTCGGCGCGGTCGCGCCGTTCGTCGGCCTGTTCGGCACCGTGTGGGGGATCATGCGCAGCTTCACCGCCATTGCCGGCGCCAACAACACCAGCCTGGCGGTCGTCGCGCCGGGCATCGCAGAGGCTTTGTTCGCCACCGCCATCGGCCTGTTCGCCGCCATCCCGGCGGTCATCGCCTACAACCGCCTGAGCCATCGTCTCGACCGGCTCGAGGCCCGCCTCGGCCGCTTCGCCGACCGCTTCCACGCCACCTTGAGCCGCGAACTCGAGGTAGAAGTGGTCGGCGGTCACTGATGGCGATGGGCATAGCCTCTTCGCGCTCGGGCCGCCGCCGCCGAGCCCCGATGGCGGAGATCAACGTCACGCCGTTGGTCGACGTGATGCTCGTCCTGCTGATCATCTTCATGGTCACCGCCCCGTTGCTCGTCGCCGGAGTCCCCATCGACCTGCCCGAAAGCCGCGCCGGCGCGCTCGATCAGAAGGCCAAGCCGGTGCAGGTCGCGATCGACGCCCAAGGCGGGATCACGGTCGATGACGCGACCGTCGCCGAGGCTGCCCTGCCCGCCAAACTCGCCGCGATCGCTGCTTCGCCGGCGCCCGCCGAGGGCCGCCGCGTCTACCTCCGCGCCGACCGCGGCCTGGATTATGGCCGGGTGATGAAGGTCATGGGCGAATTGAACCGCGCCGGCTTGAACCGCGTCGCTTTGGTCTCGGTCGGGAGCGAGCAAAAATGAGCGTCGACCGCGCCGAACTGGCGGGCACCGGGGCGGCGGTCGTCTTCCACGTCGCACTGATCGCTGCGCTGTCGATGAGCCTGGCCCATGTCGCCAGCGCCCCTGAGCCGCCGGCAATGGAGGTCGAACTGGTTGACGAGGTCGGCCTGACAGCCGCCGCGCCAACCAGCATCGCCACCCCGCCGCCGGCCAGTGTCGCGCCCGACATGGCCGGGGCCGACCAGCCGACGCCTGCCCCCGCCCCGGTGCCGCTGCCCCCGGCGCCGCGCATCGTCCCGACCCCGGCGCCACGCGCCACCGAACGCGCCTCGGCGAGGCCGGTGACTGCCGCCCCGGCGCCGGCCCGCCCCGCCGCCCGCGCCTCCCGCATCGGCGCCGATTTCCTCAAAGGCATCGCGGAGTCGCCCAGCCGCTCGACCGCGCCGGCCAGGCCGTCCGCTGCGACCGTCAGCGCGTCGGCGATGGCGGGAATTGTCCAGGCCATCCGCCGCCAGGTCCAGCCGTGCGCCGATCGCCAGGTCAATCCCGGCCCGGGCGCCAGCCGCATCCGCGTCAGGATGCGCCTGATGCTGTTCCCCAATGGCCGCCTGAAAGGCGCCCCGCAGGTGCTCTCGACCTCCGGCGTCGACGACGAAAACAGCCGCTACGAAGAACGGGTCAAGGATCTTGCCGTCGCCACCTTCGTCGGCTGCGCCCCGCTCACCGGCCTGCCGCCCGAGCTGTATGAGACCGACAGCGGGCGCGGCTGGTCCGATTTCATCATGAACTACAACCTTCCGTGAGGAGTATCCCCGTGAAGATGATCGCCGCTCTGTTCGCTTTGCCCTTCGCCGCCGCCGCCTCGGCCCAGGATAGCGGCCCGCTCGAAGTCGATGTGGTCGGCGGGATCAATGCGCCGATGGCCATCGCCGTCCCGGCCATGCCGACACCCGACCCGGTGCCGACCCCGGCCGGCGATACCGTCCAGCTCGGCCGCAGCGTCGCCGAGGTGGTCGCCGCCGATCTCCGCTCGACCGGCCTGTTCACGCCGCTCGGTCCGGTCGGGATGCGCGCTTACGCTTTCCCCGAGGCCGCCTCGCCGGTCTATGCCGAGTGGCGCAACGCCGGCGCCTCGGCGCTGGTGTCGGGCTATGTCGAGGCACGCCCCGATGGACGGATCACCGTCGGCTGCTACCTCCACGACGTCACCGCCGGTCGCGAGCTGACCCATCAGGGCTTCGCGGTCCCCGCCACCGACTGGCGCCGCGCCGCGCACAAATGCGCCGACACCATTTATTCGCGCCTGTCGGGCGAGCAGCCATTCCTCGATACCCGCGTCGTTTATGTCGCCGAGACCGGGCCCAAGAATGCCCGCCTCAAACGCATCGCGATCATGGATTCGGACGGCTCCAACCACCGCTACTTGACCACCGGCAGGGCAACCGTCGTCACCCCGCGCTTCAGCCCGCGCGGCGACAAGCTTGTCTACATGAGCTACCAGGGCCGCATGGCGCGGGTCTATGTGATGGACGTCGCCAGCGGCGCCGAGCGGCTGCTCATCCCCGGCCGGGTCACCACTTTCGCCCCGCGCTTCTCGCCCGACGGGCGCGACATTGTCTTTTCGATGGCCACCGGCGGCAACACCGACCTTTACGTCGTCGGCGCCAATGGCGGGAGTCCACGCAGGCTGACCGCCACGCCCGGCGCCGACACGTCGCCCAGCTACTCGCCCGACGGCCGCCAGATCGTCTTCGAAAGCGACCGCTCGGGCACCCAGCAGCTGTACGTGATGTCCGCCGACGGCTCGAACCAGAAGCGCATCACCTTCGGCGGCGCGCGCTATGCCTCGCCGGTATGGAGTCCGCGCGGCAACCTGATCGCCTTCACCCGCATCGGCGGCGGGGCATTCCGTATCGGCGTGATGTCGCCCAGCGGCGGCGGCGAGAAGATCCTGACCGACAGCTGGCAGGACGAAGGCCCGAGCTGGGCCCCCAACGGCCAGTTCGTCATGTTCCACCGCACCGCGCGCGGCAGCGGCGAGGCGACGCTTTACGCCGTCTCGGTCAACGGCGGCCGCGCCCGCATCCTTCCCACCCCCCTCGGCGGATCCGACCCCAGCTGGTCGCCGCCGCAGAATTGAACACATTGGAGACTATCATGAACAAGCCCATCCTCATCGGCATGACCGCATTGGCGCTGGTAATCGGCGGCTGCGCCAAGAAGACGCCGCCGGTCGAAACCGCGCCGCCCGTCACCACCACCGACACCGGCGCCGCGGCCAATGGCGACGTCGACCTGGTCGAGCTTCCAGCGATGCAGGCCGACCTCGTCGCCAAGGCCGGTTCGGACACCGTCTATTTCGGGACCGATGCCTATCAGCTCGACGCCGCCTCGCAGGCGACGCTGGCGGCGCAGGCGCGGTGGATGCTGGCCAACGCCAATGTCCGCGCCTCGATCGAGGGGCATGCCGATGAGCGCGGCACCCGCGAATACAATATCGCGCTGGGTGAGCGGCGGGCCAATGCGGCGCGCGACTATCTGATTGCGCAGGGCGTGCCGGCGGCGAGGCTGCTGGTCGTCAGCTGGGGCAAGGAGCGCCCGGCCGCGGTCGGATCGAACGAAACCGCCTGGGCGCAGAACCGCCGCGTGGTCACGGTTGTCGTCCGCTAAAGGGAAACATCAGGCGGCGTAGCGCTGTCCGGGGTGCACCGTCAGCCACGAGCGGGCCTGGCGCTGCGCCTCGGCTATTTCGCGCGCGGTCATCTCGATCGCGATATCGGCGCGGCAGGCCTGGCTGCGGGTATCGCCCGACAAAGCGGCGAGGTTGAACCATTTGTGCGCCTCGATCAGGTCGACGGCGATGCCGCCCCGCCCGGTCGAAAAGCTCACCCCCAGCTCGAACAGCGCGTCGACGTCGCCCCGCTCGGCATCGGCCAGGCGGCTGTGAAGGAGGAAGTCCTGACTCTTCTGACTGATCGCCATCGTTCTTGTCCCCTGCTTGACCACCCAGTCGTGATCGCAAACCGGGTTTTCGGCGGCCAAGCCCAAACAAATGGTTAACGCGGCAGTGACGATGGCGCAGACACTGTGTCCGGAATTACACTGATGTTGTCGATCAGGCGCGTCGCGCCCAGTGTCGCGGCGGCGATCAGGCGCATGTGGCCGCGGGGCTGGTCGAGTGGTTCCAAGGTCGCGGCGTCGACCAGCGCGACATAGTCGATGGACCCGAACCCGGCTTCGGTCAGGCTGGTTTTGGCTTCCGCCAGCGCGCGTTCGACCGGCACCCCCGCCAGCACCGCATCCC
>JANLQS010000143.1:0-3199 GCA_031367995.1 Sphingomonas sp. | reverse complement strand
ACCGTCGCCTCGGCCGACATCGGCGCCATCGCCTTGAGCTTTTTCAGCTCGGCCGTGGCGCGGATGCGGGCTTCCTTGCTGAGGCGGGTCTTGCGGATCTTGGCGGCCAGTTCGGCCAGCTCGTCGCCGCCTTCCTCGCCTTCGCCAAGTTCGCGCTGGATCGCCTTCAACTGCTCGTTCAAATAATATTCGCGCTGGGTCTTCTCCATCTGGCGCTTGACCCGGCTGCGGATTTTTTTCTCGACCTGGAGCACGCCCAGCTCGCCTTCCATGAAGGCGAACACCATCTCCAGCCGGCGCGCCGGGTGAAGTTCGGCGAGCAAAGCCTGCTTGTCGGCGACCTTGATTGACAGGTTGGACGCCACCGCGTCGGCAAGGATCGAGGGATCGTCGATCTCGGTCAGCTGGACCGAGGTTTCCGCCGGCAGCCTTTTGTTGAGCTTGGCGTAATTTTCGAACTGGTCGATGACCGAGCGCATCAAGGCCTGGCCTTCGGGGCCCTCGGCGTCCAGTTCGTCAACCAGTTCGACCTCGGCGACAGCGTGGCCGTCCTGTTCGGACAGGTTGACGAGGCGCGCCCGCTGGACGCCCTCGACGAGTACGCGAACCGTGCCGTCGGGGAGCTTGAGCAGCTGCATCGCGGTGGCGACGACGCCAAGGTCGTACATCGCGTCGCGGTCGGGGTCGTCCTCGGCCGGATCGAGCTGGGCGACGAGGAACAATTGCTTGTCGGCGACCATCGCCGCTTCCAGTGCGGCAACGCTTTTCTCCCGGCCGACGAACAAGGGCACGATGCGATGGGGGAAGACGACGATGTCGCGCAGGGGAAGGATCGGAAGGGTCAGATTGGGCATGACCTTCATATGGGCGGTGCGGGCAAGTCGCGCAATGGAGGGGATGATCCCGCTGGTAACGACGAGCCGTGCATTGGCCGGGGCGCGGTGACCCCACGTCGGCCAGGTTCGGCCAAGGTTCAGGCGGCGCCTGCCAATCGGCCCGAATGAATGTCAGGACAGGATTTTTCGCGCTGGCGGGCGTGGCGCTGGGCGGGTTGCTGGCCACGGGCGCCGATGCGCGCCGCCGACCGGTCGAGCCGGTGCCGGTGCCGTCGCAGATCGAGCAGGGCGTCGACATGATCTTCGTCGATCCCGAGCTGCGCCCCAACATACCGATCCAGATCATGCCGGCGGCGGGCGACAATAGCCCGTTTCGGGTCGAGCCGCTCGACGAGTTCGTGCCGCTCAACCCGTTATTCAAGCAATTGCGTTTGGCCTATGAGGTTTACCACCGGCGCTGGGGATCCTTGCCCGGCATCATACTGCCGCCCGGCCCGCCCTTGTCGAAAGGATCGAACGGGCCGCGCGTGGTCATGCTGCGCCAGCGGCTGGGTTTGAGCGCCGGCGACCAGTTCGACACGGCGCTCGACGCCAAGGTGCGGGACTTCCAGAAGGTCCACGGTCTCAGTGTCGACGGGATCGCGGCGGGCAAGACATTCGGCGCGCTCAACCTGTTTCCGCGCCATTACGAGCTTCGGCTGATCGCCAATCTGGAGCGCGCCAAGCGCCTGCCCGCCCCGGGCAGGTTTCGCCGCTATATCGTCATCGACGCCGCCTCGTCGGAACTGACGATGGTCGAGAATGGCAAGGCGGTGGGCAAGATGAAGGTCGGCGTCGGCACGCCCGAAAGCCCGACGCCGATGATGGCGGCGATGATCCGCTTCATCAGCGTCAACCCCTATTGGAACGTCCCCGCCGACCTCGCCCAGACGTTGATCGCGCCCAAGGTGCTGGCGCAGGGCATCTCCTATTTGACCGAGCGCCACTATCTGCTGCTGTCGGACTGGACCGAGGATGCGGTGCAGGTCGATCCGGCGCGGGTCGACTGGCAACGGGTCGCGCAGCGGCGCCAGAGCGTTCGCCTGCGCCGCGATCCGAGCCCCGGCAATTCCATGGGTACCATGAAGTTCATGCTGCCCAACGATTATGGGATCTACCTTCACGATTATCCCGACAAGTCGCTGTTCGCCAAGGACGCGCGCTGGGTCAGCAACGGCTGCGTCCGGCTGGAGGATGCCAATCGCCTCGCCAAATGGCTGACGGGCAAGGTGCCGGCGATCGGCGGGCAGCCGGAAAAGCGGGTCGATTTGCACCAGCCGGTGCCGGTCTACATGACTTATCTGACGGCGGTGCCGACAGCGACCGGCGTGCAGTTCCGCCCCGACACTTACGGCCGCGACCGCAAGGTATTGTTCAATTACTACCACGCGCAGGTCCCGATCGGCGCTTTCTAGCGCGGATGGCGTTCGCCGCGATCCGCGGTTAGGCTGCGCGCATGACCGCTCCCTTGCCCGTCGGCGCCCCGCAATTCGCCGCTTTCTTCGCGCTGGCCTTCCTGTTCGCGGGGATGGTGCTGCGCTTCCGGGCGAAAGCACCGCGCGAGGGGAAATCGGGACGCCGAGCGCCTTTGTCGATGATCGGCATCGTGCTTCAGGGGGGAGCGATGGGGCTGACCGGCGCCGGTCGGATCGCGATGGTGCTTCCGCCGGGCGACTGGCGGTCGATCGCCGCGACACTGGCGGTGTTGGTGCTTAACGGCGGGGCGGTGTGGCTGTTCGTCGCCAGTGCCACCGCATTGGGCGCGAACTGGAGCCTGGTGGCGCGGACGCTGAGCGACCACAGCCTGGTGACCAGCGGCCCGTTCGCCCGGGTCCGCCATCCGATCTACGCCGCGATGCTATTGTTCCTGCTGGGGCTGGCCGTGGCGTTCGGCCATGAGGCGAATTTGATCGTCGCTTTGCCGCTGTTCCTGATCGGCACTTTCATCCGCACGCAAAGCGAAGAGCGGCTGCTCAAAGCGCAGTTCGGCGCCGCTTTTGACGATTATGCCCGCAACACCCCGGCGCTGATCCCCCGCCCCTAGCGGTGGGCGATTAGGATCAAAGCCGGAAGCAGATTCTGCAGTGCGTGGACGCAGGCAACCAGCGCCGCGGCGTGCCACCAGCCGAGTGGCCTCCACACCACGAACAGGGTCGAAAAGATCAGGAACGGCCACCAGATGGTCAGCCCCCAAACCGGCGCCGCGAGCGAGTGGGCGATGCCCCAGCCAAGCGCGCTGGCGATGACCGCCGCGGTCGGCGACAGGAACCGCAGCAGCAGCGACAGGACCCCGCCCATGATCAGGGTTTCGATCGCCGGGGAGA
>JANLQS010000138.1:0-12812 GCA_031367995.1 Sphingomonas sp. | reverse complement strand
GCTTGCCGTCCTTGCCCGCCGCGATCGCCGCCTTCCAGTCGAAGTCGCGCATGATCGGGCAAGCGCTGGCGTTGCCGTCCGCGGCGGCCATGGCGGCTGGGGCCACCGTCGGCTCGGCGGCATTGGCGGCGGCCGCGTTCGTGGCGGCATTGGCGGCGGCGTTGTCGGCCGGCGCGTCGGCGCGGTTGCAACCGCCCAACGCGAGCGCAATCCCGGCGCCGGCCGCAATCCAGGCCAGGCGCCGGGGGCGATATGTCGGTGTCGTCATCCTGTGATCCTCCTGTTGGCGGCGGAGCCGGGACGCGCGGCATCCGCCCCGCCCGGCCCCGTCCTTGGTCATTTGCTCAATTGCTCGATGTCGAGCGTGATGCGGTTGCCCTCGGCATCGCGCACTTCGACGCTGTCATATTGGTCCTTGCGCGCCGCGAACCGCCCCTGGACCTGTTCCCATCCGCCGCCGCCATCCCCGTTCTGCACGACATCGAGGATCAGGATCTTGTCGTTGATGCCTTGCGGCTCGGCCACCTCGAGGCGGACCCCGCCGCACCGCATGTCGAGGAAATACTGGCCGCCGACGCTGAGCGGCCGGCCGCTGCCGATCTGCAGGAAATCGAACGTCGCCGTCCAGTCCTTGAACCGCTCGCCGGTGGTGGCGGCGGCGGCTGTGCCGGGATCGAAACCGTCTGTCATGGAACCTCCTCTTGCGCGCAACACGCAACATCCCGCCCGTCAGGCGGCAAGATTCGGCAGCGAAACCATGCCGTGCGGCCGGCGACGACGCAAGGATTGTTTACTTTGGTTTAACGCTTCGGTCGCATACCGATATTAACGAAACGGCTGGAACGGAGGCGCGGCGATGCTCGCGACCTATATCAGAGTGCTGCTGATCGGGGTGCCGCTGGTGCTGCTGGCGACCCACTGGCGCGACGCCTGGGCGGTGCTCGACCGATGGTTCGGCGACTTCGACTTCCGCCGCGCGCCCGGCGACTGAGCGCCCGCCCCGGCCGAAAATTCAGCACCAGCGCTTCTTCATCCCCATGTAGCGGTGGGCGAGGCCTTCGCCGATCAGCGTGTCGCCGAACGACTGCCCACCGCGGCTGAGGACGCGAAGGTCGCGGCCGAAGCGGTCGGTCTGGTTGAAGCGGTGGGCGATCATGTCGAACTCGCCCTGGTTGACCAGGGTCAGCAACCGCGCCGCCGAGCGCTCGGCCAGCGCCGCTTCGGCCGGGCATGCCGGATTGGCCAGTTCGGGCGCATCGATGCCGGTGATCCTGACCCGCCGGGTGCCCAGGCGAAGCGTGTCGCCGTCGACGACGCAGGCAAAGTCGCCGCTGCCCTGGCCGCAACGGGTGAAGTGCGCGCCGACCCGCTCGGGGTGCACCGCCAGCGGCCCGAACGGGGCGACGATCGCCGGGTCGAGCGCGGCGCCGGCAGCGGCGAGGACGAGGATAGCGACGGCGCTCAAGGCGCGGCGGCGGGTACGGCGCTGGGCCGGCGTGCGGCCGAAGCGTGGCGGTTTACTCATGACAGACCTCCCCCTCCCGTCAGTCTGCAACAGGCGCCGGACGATGGGAAGGGCTGGTGACGAACGGTTAACGCTATCGCCTTATGCTGGCGCTTATGCTTCCGATGAAGAACAGCACCATCTTCAAGTCTCGCTGGTTCGCCCTGCTGTGGGCGGCCGGGATCATCTGGACCGCGCTCGATGTCGCGGGGGGCAGCGGCGATGGTGGCAGCACCAACAATGAAGCATCGACCGGAGTCACCGACGCTACCGGCGCACCGGTCGACAACGAACAGATGAAACAGCTCGGCGCGGCGCTCAACTCGCTTTAGCCGACCGCGCCGGCTGGCGCGCCCTTACGCGCCGTCTTCCTCTTCTTCGAACGTCAGCGCGACATCGGCGTTGGCCGACAGGCGCACCTTGTCGCCTTCGACTTCGGCAACCAGGCCGCGCGAGATATAATGGTGATGGCCTTCATGGCCGCCCATGCCGCTGTCGGCCTTGGTCAGCTTGATACGCTCGCCGTCGATCTTGTCGACGGTGCCGACATGCACCCCATCGGCGCCGATCACGTCCATATGTTCGCGGATGTCGTTGAATCCAGCCATTGCCCATTCTCCCTTTGTTTTGCCTTAGACCCGAGCCAACGCGCGGACCGCGCGGAAAGATGCGCCAGACCATGGACGATGGTGGGCGGAACGCGCGTCGAACCTGTTCGTTACGCCGACATAACAGGTAACCCAGGGAGAATGAACATGGCTGATGAACGTGATCCGGTAGACCGCACGACAATCGTCGAAACCGGCGGCGGCGGAGGCGGCGGCGTGCTGGCGGTGGTCCTGCTGATCATCGTCATTCTCGTCCTCCTGTTCCTGTTCAGGGACCAGCTCGGCTTCGGATCGAAGAAGACCGACATCAACATCCCCGACAAGATTCAGGTCAACGTCAACTGACGAAGCCTTGCCGGCGGCGGTGCCCCCCCGCGCCGCCGCCGGCATTTGCGGCTGAGCCGCCGCGCCTAGAAGGCGATCTTGACCTTCGCGCGCAGCTGATGGCTTTCGACCGACTTGCCGATTTCGCCATGATAGCCAAGGTCGATCGACATACGGTTGGTCGCGGCGACCGTGAGGTCGGCCCCGGCCAGCCAGGCGCTGTGGTCGAAGCGGGTACGGATCAGCGCCGGATCGGACGAATCGTCGGCGCCAATCATGCGATAGGTCGCAGCCAGGCTCGAGCGATCGTGGATCACCGCCCCGCCGGTAACAGAGATGCGCGCGGACCCGCCGATCAGTGCGCCCAACGTCAGCTTCGGGCTGGCCGTGGAAATCCAGTTGCGATGCGACACCCCCTGGATGCCGAGTCCGCCAAGACCGGTTTCCTCGAAGCCGTGAAGCCCGATGTTATACAAGGATCCGTCGATTTCGGGGCGGACGAACAGATTGCCCATGTCAAATGTATAGCCGACGTTGGTGCTGACCCCGTAATAGCTGCTCTTGTAACGGGCGTGGCCGATACCGTCGACGAACACCGACTGGCGGCGGCTCATGTCGTTCCACTGGACGCCGCCGCTCAGCTTGAGCGAGACCGAGCCGCGACCGGTGCCGTCAAGATCCTTGCGGACGCCGACGCCGCCGTGGATGGCGCTGCCCGAACCGGTCGCGCGGTCGGTGTCGAAGCGCATATCGGAGATATCGTCATAGCCGAACGCGCCGCCGACGCTAAAGCCGTTGCCGGCCGGAAGCTCGGCGCCGATGCGTAGTCGGCCGGTGTCATGCTCGCGGTAGGTCATGTCGCCGCGGTCGCCGTCGCGATCGAGCCGGCTCTTTTCGGCCGAGGTCCACACGCACGCCGCGCCGGCCTTGCGGGTCAGCTCGTTGCAGCCGAATAGCCGCGTCCCAAACTCGCGCGCGGCGTCGAACTGGCCGAGCATCGGCGCGCCGAACAGCTCCGGATCGAGTTCCGCCATGATGTCCGAGTAGAGCTGTTCCTGCCCTTTGGTGAGGTTGCCGAGCAGCGCCAACAGACGCCCGATGCCAGCTGCGCCGCCGACCTCGACCGCCGAGTCGAGCGACCCGCCGAGGGCCTGTTCGTTCGACGTCAGGAACGGCAGGCCGAAATTGCTGTGGAAGGCCAGCTGGATACCGATATCGCTGGCGAGGATGCGATAGTTGATCGCCAGCGTGTCATCGACCTTCATGCCCAGATCGATGCCGACGCCGTCGGTCGCGAACAATGTCAGCGGGTGATTGTTCTCCAGCCACATCAGGGTCGTCGTCAGCCGCCCGTCGACAATCGCGTCGCCGGTGACGTCAAAGCGATCCGAGGCATAGGGCCCGAAGGCGACGTCGAAATTGGCATGGCCGGTGGCGCTTTGGATGAAGGTGCCATCGAGCGCGACCTGGCTGATGACGCGCGTGCCGTAAAGGATATCGGTTTTCGGATCGGGCGAGACCGGGATGGGGAAGGTGTCGCCGGCGAGCAGGTCAATCGGATAGCGGCTGGCCCCCAGGCCCATCAACAGATTGCCATCCATGCTGAACAGCCCGCTACTGACGGCGCCGTCGCGAAGGTCGAGCGTGTCGATCGTCACGAAGGTCGCGCCAAGCGCGGTATGGATAAGATTGTCGCCCCCGCCGAGCAACGCATTGCCGACGGTGAATCCGTTGTTTTCGAGTCGGTCGTTGCCGAAGGTGCCGGTCATAGCCAGGCCGGACACCGCGGACAGGCTGGAGCCGATGGTGACGAGGTTGTCGCGGCCGCCGTCGAGCGCGATTCCCCGGCCGATCCCGCTACCACCGCGGACGTCGCCGGTGGCGCCGATGACGATGTTGTTGCCGCCAAGGCTGCCGAGGCTTTGCGCCATGACAGCGGTCGAATTGAGGCCGTAGGCGATGATCCCGCCATCGATATTGAGCCCGATTGCGCCGCCGAGTCCGACCCCGCCGGCAGTGCCCGCGAAGACCCCGTCAATAAAGCCGCCGCCGCCACCGAGGCTTTGGGCGAGGATGCCGTCGGCACCGTCCCCGAGCACGGCGACATTGCCCGTCTGGCCAAGAATGATGGCGCCGCCATTGCCGCAGTTGGCGCTCGACAGGGTCAGAACCGGGTTCGCGCCGGCGCCGAACAGCGCGCCGCCACCGCCGCCGATCGACTGCAGGAAGATACCGTTGGCCGCCTCGCCAAGCGTGAGCATCTGGCCGTTATTGTCGACCGTGACATTGCCCCCTGAGCCGCTGGCGCCGGCCTGCCCGCCAAGGATGATCGACGCCGCGTGCAGGCCGTCGAGAACGACTTCACCGCCGCCGGCGCCGATCGACTGGACGATCAGCCCGTTGGCGCGCGCGCCCTCGGTGGTGAAACCACCGGTGAAGCTGAGGTTGACGGCGCCCCCGTCATTGCCGCTGCCACCGGTGGCACCGAGCGATACGATCGCCGGCGTCAGCACCGCCGGAACCGTCTGGCCGACTGCGGCGGCCTGCTGCCAGCCTTCGACATGCTGAGCGCCGGCCAGCCCGGCCGGGCCCACCGGCGGCGGAATCAGGCCGACGTGCGCCGTCGCCGAGCCGCCGCCGCCGCCGATCGATTGGACCAGCGCGCCATGCGAAAAGTCCTTGGTCGTGAACACCGCGCCGGTTTGGGTGCGATTGACGATCCCGCCGTCGGATTTCGACGTCCCGACCGCGCCGAGCCCGAACCGGACACTGTCGATCAGCGTCGAATCTTCGATTTGGAGATTGACCAACGCCGAACCGCCGCCGCCGCCGATCGACTGCAGGAGGACGCCATCCGACGCCTTGCCGGTGGTCAGAATCTGGCCGGTATGGATCGAAGTGATGTCCGCCCCCGAACTGTCGGCGCTGTTCTTCGCGCCAAGCCCGACCGCGTAAATGACCTGGGCCGAAACCGAACCGGCCGGAGGCGGCACGTTGACCAGCAGCCCGCTGAGCACGAGCGTGCCGCCGCCGCCGCCGACCGAGCGGATGGTCGAACCGGAGCCATAGTCGCCACCGGCGCCGATCGTTCCGCTGACCGTGATATTGACCTTGCCCGCGTTCATCGAGGTTGCATCGCTTGCGCCGACTCGCGCGGCGACAATGACCGGATCGACCGGCCGGTTGGTCGGTTCACCCTTCACTAGGTTCGGAATACCGTTGAGCTCGCCAAGGTCGGGTACGGGAACCTCAGGGAGGAGCGACGAGACCGACGGCATGGCAATCCCGCTCATGTCGAAATGCGCATGGCCGCCGCCGCCGTTGATGCTTTCGGCAACGATTGCCTGCGACCCTTCGCCGGTCACGGTAATGTCGCCCGAATGGGTGACGTCGACTTGCCCACCGACGCCCGAATGGCCGCCGCCGATCGCGCCGACGAGCAGCGACATCAGGTTCGAGGCGACCAGCGTGCGCACTTCGCCGGTCAGCGCGACGCCGATACCGGCATTGCCGCCGCCGCCGCCGATCGATTGCGCGACGATGCCGTCGGCATTCTTGCCCTCGGTGATGATGTGACCGCTGTTGATGACGGTGACATGGCCGCCGTCGTTGCCTGCGCCGCCGATGCCGCCGATAGAGATCAGCGGCGACTTGTCCTTCGACTTGAGCAAGGCGTTCACCGACAGCACCACGCCGCCATTGCCGCCGCCGCCGCCGATCGACTGCGCGAGGATGCCGATGCTGCCCTCGCCCAGGGTGTGGATGATCCCGCTATTGTCGACAGTCACTTCGCCGCCGGTGTTGCCGTCGCCGCCGGCGCCGCCGAGGTTGAGCCCGATCGAGATGCTGTCCTTGGCCCCGGTGCTGCCGCTGATCGACAGCACCGACGAGCCATTGCCGCCGCCGCCGCCAAGGCTTTGCGCGAAGATGCCGTGGGCGGTCGAGTTGGTGGTGATGATCGTCCCCGAATCGGCCGCGCCGGTGGGGGCGTTGACGACATGCACCGGACCGCCCTTGCCGCCGGATCCGCCGGCCCCGCCGATCGCCAGTTCGAACGCGTTGGTCTTGCCTTCGGATTGCGCCAGGAGAATGACCAGGCTCGACACCGAACCGGCGTCGCCGCCGCCGCCGCCGATCGAGTTGGCGCTGATCCCCGACGATCCGACGCCGGTGGTCCGGATAAGTCCGTAGTTGAACACGTCGACCCGGCCTGCGAGCTGGCCGCTGCCGCCGCCCCCGCCGATCAGGACGTTGAGCGTGTTCGCGGTCTGGGCCTTTTGAACTTCCACATTATAAGTCGCGCCGCCGACCCCGCCGCCGCCACCGATGGACTGCGCGCGAATGCCATAGGACGTGTCGTTCTCGGTCGAGATGATGCCGTCGTTGCGTACCTCGACGTCGCCGGCGACGGCGCCCGAGCCGCCGCTGCCGCCAACCGCGACCGCGATCGTCGACGCCGACTTGCTGTCGAGCCCGCCGGTCGGCACCTTGATCGTCGAAGCGGAGCCGGCAACTCCGCCACCGCCACCGATCGACTGCGCCAGGATCCCGTCGCTGGTCTTGCCCTTGGTGATGATCAGCCCGCTGTTGCCGACGGTGACTTTGGCCGACGTCGCGCCGCTGCCGCCGCCGCCGCCGACTGCCACCGCCAGGCTGTCCGCCTGGCCGGTCGTCAGCACGCGCGCCGAACCGGCGATGCCGCCATCGCCGCCGATCGACTGGGCAATGATGCCCCGCGCGCTTTCACCATTGGTCTGGATATCCGCGCTGTTGGCGACGGTCACCAGCCCGCTATGACCGCCGGCGCCGCCCTCAAGGCCGACCGACACGCCAAACCCGTCGTTAGTCGCTGTCGTTCCGGAGCCCTCGCGCAGCTGGCCTTCGACCGAAATCGTTCCGCTCATGCCGCCGGCGCCGCCGACCGATTGCGCGACGATTCCGTTGCTGTGGTCGCCGGCCGCCAGGATGACGCCCGCGGCCGTGACCGAAGCATTGCCCGCGATCCCGCCGCTGCCGCCCTCACGGCCGATCGACATCTTCAGATTATTGTCGGCGCCGGTCAGCAGGCCAAGGTTGAGGGCGACATTGCCGCCGCCCCCGGCCAGCGACTGAGCGACGATGCCGCTCGACATCGCCTGGTGCGTGATGATCGTGCCATCGTGCGTGACCGTCACGGAGCCCGCCGAGCCGGCATCGCCAGCCGCGCCGCCAAGGGCGAGCGAAAAGCCGTTGCTGGTCGACGTCTTGGTCGATTTGGCAAACAGTTTGGTGTCTTCGCCGAGTTTGGTGAAGCCGATGTTGACGGCGGCATTGCCCCCGCCCTTGCCGATCGATTGGGCGAGAATCCCGTCGCTGCCATAGCCGTCGGTCTGGATCGACCCGGCGTGAAGGACGCTGACCGCCTTGCCATCGCCCGACGATGCACCGTCGCCGCCAATTACAAACTGAGCGCCGAAACCGGTCTCGTTGGCCTTGGTCGATCCGGTGGTGAAGGCGAGATTGGTTCCTGCATTGCCGCCGCCGCCGCCGATCGACTGGGCGATGAGGCCGGCCGAGCCCGCGCCGAAGGTATTGATCAGCGAGCGGCTGACCGTGCCATCCGCGTTGTAACCGCGAACGACGGTCACCAGCCCGGCGTCACCGCCGACTCCGCCGCTACCGCCGACCGAGATGTTTAGCGGGGTACCCTTGGGCGCGGCGACGCCAACGAAATTGAAGCCGCCAACGCCACCGCCGCCGCCGATCGACTGGACGGTGATCCCGGACGAAAAGCCCGCCTGGCTGCCCTGACTGAGGTCGAAACCAGCGCTCGAGGCCGTCAGCGTGGTGTTGACGAGGACGTCGCCAGTGCTGCGCAAATATGCGTTGCCGGCAACGCCCCCGGTTCCGCCAGTGCCGCCGATCCCGACGCCGGCGGCAAAGCCGTCCATCTTGGATTCGCCATTCGACCGGTTGACGTTGGCGACGATGTCCATGCCGCCCGAGCCGCCGCCACCGGCGATCGACTGCACCAATATGCCGTGCGAAGTATACCCCTCGACGACGACCTGGCCGTCGTGCTGGACGGTGACGTCGCCGGACGAATTGCCGACCCCGCCATTGCCGCCCATGCCGAACGTGATGACCGGCTCGCTGCCCTCGCGCGGCTTCAACCCGCCAGAGATATTGATACCGCCGTTGCCGCCGCCGCCGCCGAGAGACTGGACGGCGAGACCATTGGCTTTGAAGCCGGTCGCGAACAGGTCGGCATCGACCGTGGCCGTGACGGCGCGGCCAAGGCCGCCGCCGCTACCGCCGCCACCGAAGCCCGCGACGACCTGACCGTCGGTCGTAATCCCGCCCGAAATGTTGATCGCGCCGTCGCCGCCGCTGCCGCCGATCGAGCCGATATAGATCGCCGACTTGGCATCGCCCTGGCTCACCACCCGAATGCGCGATCCCGAGACCGCGCCGATCGTGGCGTTGACGATTCCGCCATCGCCGCCCGATCCGCCAAACCCGCCGATCCCGAGCACCAGCGCGCTGCCCGCCGATCCCTCGCTGGCCTTGGCCAATGCAATGCCGCCGCTGATGTTCATGCCGCCGGCGCCGCCGCCGCCGCCCAGCGACTGGACGAAAATTCCGTTCGAACCGTTGGTCCAGTGGGACTTTTGTCCGACGTCGACGACATGGCCGTCGTCAAACTCGAAATCGTCCGGAAAGAATGAACTCGCGGCGTCGCTGCCGGTGGCCCAGACACTGTCGACGACCGTCGCGGTGACAGCGCCGGCATTGCCGCCGCCGCCGCCGAAGCCGCCGACGCCGATCACCAGGGTTCCGGCATTGCCGGTGTTGGTGCCGGCAATTCCGCCCGATACGTTGAGCGCGCCGAGTCCGCCGCCGCCGCCGACCGACTGCGCCACGACGCCATCCGAACTGGCCTGCAAGGTCACCGTCTGGCCGACCCGCAACAGCGTCACGTCGCCAGCGCTGCCGCCGTCGCCGCCAAAACCGCCCAGCCCGAGTGCGGCACCGCCGCCATTGCCCTGGGTCGAGATGCCGATAGAGCCGGACACATTGAGGCCGCCGGCACCGCCGCCGCCGCCCAGGCTTTGCGCGACGACGCCCGCCGATCCGGCGCCGTCGGTGTGATACAGGCCTTGGGCTTCGGCCGTGACGCGCTTGCCGTCGCCGCCGCCGCCGCCGAAGCCGCCGATCCCGATCGAGGCTCCGCCCGAGGTCGAGTCGCCCTTGGTGATGTTGATGCCGCCGGTGACATTGAGCGCGCCGGTACCGCCCGCGCCGCCAAGGCTCTGGAACATCGCACCATAGGAATGCAGGCCGCTGGTCGTGACATTGCCGGTCAGGACGCCGTCGACCGTCCCGGCGTTGCCGCCGTCTCCGCCGAACCCGCCCAGTCCGAAGCCGACCGTACCCGTTGACCCCTTGCTCAAGGCAACGCCGCCGGCGACGTTGAACCCGCCGTTGCCGCCGCCGCCGCCGACCGACTGGAGCAAGATGCCATGGGCATTGTCGCCATCGGTCTGGACATTGCCGAACAGGCTGCCGATGACTTGGCCGCCGTCGCCGCCGCCGCCGGCGAAACCGCCGATCCCGACGTTTAGATTGCCGGCTGTGCTCGTGCCCAGGCTGACGTTGATCCCGGCGGTGACGTTGAAGGCGCCATTGCCGCCGCCGCCGCCGAGCGACTGAAAGGTCGCGCCGAAGCTGTCATTCTGTGTGGTCAGGATATTGCCGGTGACCGATGCCGTGACCTTCTTGCCGTCGCCGCCTTCGCCGCCAAAACCGCCGACGCCGATGCCGAGCGAACCGTTGGCGCCCTTGCTGACCGAAATGCTGCCGGTGACGTTGAACCCGCCGCTGCCGCCGCCGCCGCCAGCCGACTGGACCAGGATGCCGTGGCTGTCGATGCCGCTGGTCTGGATATTGCCGGTCAGCGCGGCGGTGACTTCGTCGCCGCTGCCGCCATTACCGCCGAAGCCACCGATGCCGATGCCCAGATTGCCGCTGCCCGACGTACCGAACGTGGCATTGATGCTGCCGGTGACATTGAAGCCGCCATTGCCGCCGCCACCGCCGACCGACTGGATGGTTGCGCCATAGCTCTTGTCGCCGGTCGTCTGGATATCGCTCTCGATGGTCGAGAACACCGCTTTGCCGTCGCCGCCGCCGCCGCCGAAGCCGCCGACGCCGATCCCAAGATTGCCGGTAGCGCCCTTCGACGCGGCGATCCCGCCCGTCACGTTGAAGCCGCCATTGCCGCCGCCGCCGCCGAGGGATTGCACCAGCAGCGCGCCCGAGCGATCGCCACCCGTGACGATGTCGCCGCGGACATTCGCCCGCGCGATCGCGGCGTCGCCGCCATTGCCGCCGAAGCCGCCGACTCCGACCCCGATATTGCCCGCCCCGCCAGTGGCGAAGCTCATGCCGCCGGTGACGTTGAAGCCGCCATTGCCGCCACCGCCGCCGAGCGACTGGACGATGATCCCCGCCGAATCATGCTCGACAGTCGACACCGCCGCCAGCGTATTGCCGGCATCTGCCGTGCGCTGGTTGAGGTTGAGCGTTGCCTCGTCGGCGCCGCCGCCGTTGCCGCCGAAGCCGCCGATGCCGACGCCGAGCGTCCCGGCATTCTTGGCGATCGACAGCGTGCCGCTGACGTTGAAGCCACCATTGCCGCCGCCGCCGCCGATCGACTGGACCAGCAGCGCAGTGGACCCGGCGCCGGCGGTCGCGATCCCGCCGGTGATATCGGCGGTGGCCTTGCCGGCAATGCCGCCGCTGCCGCCCATGCCGCCGACGCCGATATTGGCGCCGCCGGTGCCGGTCCCGGCAATGTTAATTCCGCCGGTGACGTTGAAGCCGCCGTTACCGCCACCGCCGCCAAGCGACTGCGCGATGACTCCGCCCGAACGGTCGCCCGCGGTCAGCACCGCGATCAGCAATTGGCCGGGCGTCAGGATCTGATCGTTGATGTGGAGCGTCACGTCGCCGGAGCGGCCGCCCGATCCGCCGCCGCCGCCGACCCCGACATTGATCATGCCCGACCCGGTGCCGGCGATAGTCAGGCCGCCGCTGACGTTGAAATTGCCATTGCCGCCACCGCCGCCGACCGACTGGGCGATAACGCCGACGCTGTCGTTGCCGCCGGTGGTGGTATAGCCGCTGATGTCGGCGATCACGTTGCGGGCAAGACCGCCGGCGCCGCCCGATCCGCCGATCCCGACATTGACTCCGCCCGCGCCGGTGCCGGCAAAGCTGGCCCCGCCGGTGACGTTGAAGCCGCCATTGCCGCCGCCGCCGCCAAGCGACTGGGCGACGATGCCCGAACTCAGATTCTGCCGCGTGATCGAGGCGATCCGAGTGAGGTCGCTGCTGGTGACGCCGTTGTTGACGTTGAGGGTGACGAGTTCCGCGGTGCCGCCACCACCGCCGCGTCCGCCCATGCCGAAGCCGACCTGGCCGGCGCCGGTGCCCGCCGCGGCGATGCCCGCGGAGATGTTGAACCCGCCGGTGCCGCCGCCACCGCCGACCGACTGGGCGACGATGCCGTCGGATTCCACGCCGTCGGTACTGGCATGGCCGACCACGGTCAGCGCCACTTCGCCGCCGTTGCCCGCCGTCCCGCCGGTGCCGCCGAGGCCGATGTTCAGGCTCCCTGCGCCAGTCCCGGCCGCGGCGATGCCGGCCGCGATGTTGAACGCACCGGCGCCGCCACCGCCACCGATCGATTGCGCGAGGATGGCGCCCGAGCGGTCGTCGCCAGTCGTCGCCACGCCGGTCAAGGCGGCGGTGACCTTCATCGCCGAACCGCCGCTGCCGCCGCTGCCGCCGAGACCGATGCCGATGGTGCCGCCGGCGGTGCCGCCGAAACCAAGGCCGCCGGTGACATTGAACCCGCCAACGCCGCCGCCGCCGCCGACCGACTGAGCGATGAAGCCGGCGGAATCCTTGCCCGACGTGGTCACCGATTGCGCGCTGGCGTTGACAATATTGGCGCCGCCGCCGCCGCCGGCGTTGCCACCCAGCCCGACCCCGATGGTGCCGCCCGCCGTGCCTCCCGCGGCGAGGCCGCCGGTGATGTTGAACGCGCCCGCGCCGCCGCCGCCGCCGACCGACTGGACCAGCACGCCGCGAGACTGATCGCCATGCGTGACGACAGTGTCTCCGGCCGTGCCGGTGACGGCCCCGCCCGCGCCCGCGCCGCCGCCCGACCCGCCGAGGCCGACGCCGATCGCGACCGCCGTCGCGCCGCCGAATTGCAGATTGCCGCTGACATTGAAGCCGCCGCTGCCGCCGCCGCCGCCGATCGACTGAATGACCACGCCATCCGATTGCGCGGCAAACGTCTCGACCGTGCCAAGCGCCGAACCGGT
>JANLQS010000122.1:0-1504 GCA_031367995.1 Sphingomonas sp. | reverse complement strand
ACCCGGCAATGCGCGTCCAGAATGCACGCGTGGTTCACGCCGTCGGCGCACTGGGTCAGCGCGATCGGCCCTTCGACCGCCTCGACGATGTCGGCCAGGCTGATGTCGGACACGGCACGGGCCAGGGCATAGCCGCCGCCCGATCCGCGGGTGCCGACCAGCAGACCATGCGCGGTAAGCCGCTGCATCAATTTCTGCGCGGTCGGCAGTGGCACGCCGGTCTCCTCGGCCAGCTCGCTCGCGGACAAGCGCGATCCGCCGTCGCGGCGGGCGGCGGCGGTCATCATCACGACCGCATAATCGGCAAGGTGGGTCAGGCGCATATCGAATAGGAGCTTTCTTGTCCTATTTAGGCGCTTGGCGAGTTTTGCGCAACCGTCTAGGCGGAAGCCTGTGTCGCTCTATCCGTTCCTTCGCCGGCTGGCCTTCGCGCTCGACGCCGAAACCGCGCACCGTGCGACGATCGCGGCGCTGTCGCTGGCGCCGACGTTGCCGCTGCCTAGCTTCGACCCGGCGCTGGGATGCACGGTGGCGGGCCTGCGTTTCCCCTCCCCGGTCGGGCTGGCAGCGGGGTTCGACAAGGACGCCGAGGTGCCCGACGCCATGCTCGGGCTGGGCTTCGGCTTCGTCGAGGTCGGGACGGTCACGCCGTTGGCCCAGGCGGGCAATCCGCGCCCGCGCCTGTTCCGGCTCAAGGAAGACCGCGCGGTGATAAACCGCCTGGGGTTCAACAACCAGGGCCAGGCGGCGGCTCGGGCGCGGCTGGCGAAGCGGCAACGGCGGGGGATCGTCGGGGTCAATATCGGCGCCAACAAGGACAGTAGCGACCGCATCGCCGATTATGCCGCTGGCGTGCGGGCGATGGCGCCGGTCGCCGACTATCTGACGATCAACATCAGTTCGCCCAACACGCCGGGCCTGCGGCAGCTGCAGGACGAGGGGGCGTTGCGGGCGCTGCTCGCGGCGGTGGCCGAGGCGCGCGGGACTGGCGGCCCACCGAGATCGGATGCTGCGACAGGCCCCCGGCCTGCCTCGCCTCCGATCTTCCTCAAGGTTGCGCCGGACCTCGGCGAGGGCGAGCCGGACCAGATCGTTCGCGTGGCGATGAACGCCGGCATCGACGGGCTGATCGTCGCCAATACAACCATCGCGCGGCCGGCGCTGCGCTCGTCGTTTGGAGGCGAAGGCGGCGGGCTGTCGGGGCGGCCATTGAAGTCGCTGGCGCTCGATGCGTTGCGCCGGTTCCATGATGCCAGCGGCGGGGGACTGCCGCTGATCGCGGTCGGCGGGATCGAGAATGCGGACGACGCCTGGGCGCGATTCGCTGCCGGGGCGAGCCTGGTCCAGCTTTACTCGGCATTGATCTATGATGGCCCGGGCCTGGCCAAGCGTATCGCCGCGGGGCTGGCCGCGCGGCTGAAGCGCGAAGGCTTTGCCAACATCGCCGAAGCGGTTGGGAGTTGCGCCCGGACTTAGCGGGGCAGGGTCAGGACGACTCCTTCAC
>JANLQS010000112.1:0-17089 GCA_031367995.1 Sphingomonas sp. | reverse complement strand
CGGCGCCCATGCCCATGTGCTGGGCACTGGCGAGTTGCAGATCAACGTCACTTCGCCCCAGGCGGTGATCAACTGGAACGCCACCGGCGCCTCGACCGGCGGAGTCATCACGTTCCAGCAGAGCGGGGCGGTGGCCAACTTCCAGGGCAACAGCACCTTTGCAATACTCAATCGGATTTACCCCGGAGTGACCGGCAGTTCGATCCTACTCGACGGGATCATCACGACCTCGGTCAATGGCAACGGCGGCGGCGGCACGGTCTTTTTCTACAGCCCCAACGGGGTGGTGATCGGCCAGCACGCGGTGATCGACGTCGGCTCGCTCGGACTGACCACGCTGCAGATCGCCGACGACGGCAACGGCAATTGGCTGAGCGGGTTCGGCAGCGGAACCAAGACCATCGATTTCGGCCCGGCGCTGAACGCCAACGGTTTCGTCCGCATCGACAATGGCGCCAGCGTCAGGGTCGCCGGGGCAGGCAGCTATATCGCGCTGGTCGCGCCCAAGGTCGACCTTGAGGGCACGATCAACACCAACGTCGCCGCGCTGGTCGCGGCCGAAGACGCGACGATGACCATCCGCGACAACGGCCTGTGGGACATCCAGGTCGACACCGGCACAACCGATCCCAACGGCGTCGTCGTCAACGGCACCATCGCGCGCACCTCGGCGGCGGTCGGCGGCAACCACACCGCTTATCTGGTCGCGGTGTCGAAGAACGACGCCATGACGATGCTGTTCAACGGCAGTTCGCACCTGGGCTTCGACGTCGCCGGATCGGCGGGGGTCGAAGGCAATAGCGTCGTGCTGTCGGCGGGCGGCGGAGTCACCAACGGTGTCGCCAACGCGCCGCAGGCAGGCGGCGCGTCGTATATATTGCTGGACGGCACAGCGGTGACTTCAAAGCTATATGCTACCGGCAACGGCATCAACGTTGGCGGCTACGGCGGCGCGGCGAGCTTCAGCGACGATGCCAGCTTCGTCGCTCCCTATGTCCATATCGCCGCATTTTATAACGACGTGACGTTCAGCAAGAAGCTGACGGTCAACGCCGACAGTCAAGCGGCGACGGGCGCCAATGCCACGGGCGGAGCGATTTACCTTGTGGCCAAGAATGGCCACACGCTCCAGCTCAACGGTCTCACCACCCTTTCGGCGACCGGTTATGGCGGATCGGCCATCGCGAGCGGAGCCGCCGCCGGGTCCGGCACCGGCGGCCAAATCAACTTGCAGGCCGACAATGGCGGGCACCTCAATTTCAGTGGAACTGTGTTTGCCGAGGCCCGCGGCGTTGGCGGCGACAATTTTGGCGGCAACGGCAGCGGGGGCATCGGCACCGGCGGCCAAGTCTACCTGGGGGTCACGGGCTTTAATTCGCAAGTGAATGTCGGCAATTTCGCCAAACTGTTCGCAGAGGGATATGGCGGCAATTCGAGCGCCTGTTCGAGCTGCAACGTGATCGGCGGGGCCGGGCGTGGCGGGGTGGTGGTCGTCGCAGGGGACTCGGGCGGCAGCGCCAATTCAATCACGATCAACAAGTTGCGGATGTTCGCGCAAGGCGCGGGCGGCAATGGCGATGTTGGGGGCGGCACCGGCACCGGCGGGCAGAGCATCGTCAGCGTGCCGAACGGCACGACCCTAACGGTCGCCAATGAATTCCTGGTCTTCGCCGACGGCTTCGGTGGTGTTGGCACGGGCAGCGGCAGCGGCGGTGTGGGCTTTGGCGGCAACGCGAGAGTGTTCAGCGAAGGCTATGGCGCTGCCGGCGGAACGATCCAGTACAACGGCACGGGCAACAGTTATTTCTATGTCACCGCCGAAGGGTACGGCGGCGCGGCCGGCCCGAGCGGCGGCAACGGCGGCGCCGCGGTCGGCGGCAACGCCTCCATCTCCAGCAGTGGCCTCAACAGTGTCGCCCAGCTCTACGTTTCCAGCCTTGCCCTGGGCGGCGGCGCGGTTGCCGGGACCGGCGGCAACGCGTTCGGCGGCAACGCGAGCATCTACGGCGGGCCGGGCACGATCAGCAGCACCGATGGCGCGAAAATCCGCAGCTATGCGGTTGGCGGCAACGGCCTGAGCGGCGGCAACGGCAGGGGCGGCACGTCAAGCGTGACCCTCGGCGGCGGCAGCCTGACCACCGGCGGCACGTTCAGTTTCCAAGCCTATGGCACCGGCGGGTCGGCCAGCGGCGCCGGCGGCACCGGCGGCAGCGGGACGGGCGGCGGGGCGTCGCTCTATGGCTACAGCGGAACCGGCACGTTCAGTTCGCTCAGCCTGGATGCCAACGGGCTGGGCGGCGCGTCGGCATCGGGCAACGGCGGCAATGGCATCGGCGGCACCAGCATCGTCAACACCGACGGCGCCAATTATCTGGTCAACGCCAACCTCACGCTCAACGCCAAATCGACCGGCGGCGCCGGGGTCAACGGCGGCAATGCGGTGGCGTTCCTCGGCACCAACCCGAAGAATACGGCGACGACCTACGCCAAAGTGCTCGGCAGCAACGCCACCATCACGGTCAACGGCGCGACCACGCTCGACGTCTCGGCGACCGGCGGCGCGGCGAAAGCTGGCGGCCGCGGCGGCGACGCCGGTGGCGGTTATGCCACCGTGTTCGCCAAGAGCAGCGATGCCGGGCGGATGAATATCAACATGGGCGCACTGACCGTACGCGCCGACGCGAGCGGCGGCATGGGCGGCAACGCACCCGTCGAATCGGGTACCAACGGCGGGGCCGGCGGCGATGCCAGCGGCGGTCGGGTCGCAGTCACGGCATCGGCCGCGAACGGCCATTTGTCGGTCGGAAATGCAAATCTGACCGCGACCGCCCTGGGCGGCGCGGGCGGCGACGGCGATTATGGCAACACGACCGGCGGCGCGGGCGGCAACGCGTATATCGCCGCGCGGCGCGGCGGAACGGTGATCTTCGGCACCGAACAGGGCGCCAATACGACGATCCGGCGCAATGACGGTACGGCAAACTTCACTTCCATCACGGCCGACGCCAGCGTCGCCGGCGGCGCCGGCGGCAACGCCTGGAGCGGCACCGGCGGGACAGGCGGCAACGCCACCGGCGTCGACACGCTGGGCGGCGGCGTAACGGTCTTCAACCTTGGCGGCACTTTGACCGCTGGCAATATCGAGGGCATCGCCAATGCAACCGGCGGCAACAGCGGTTACGGCTATGGCGGTGTGCGCAATGGCATCGGCGGCAACGCTATCGCCGGCGGCTTGTCGCTGCAATCCTCGTCGCGCGCCGGCGATTCGACGATGCGCGGCACGATCAATGCGGGAAATGTCAATCTGCACGGAACCGCCACGGGTGGAGCAGGCGCGGCCCAGGGCACCGGCTATGCCGGCAAGTGGAGCGCGTTCATCGTCGATCATGCCGATGTGAACATGAACAGTTTTGCGCTGACCTATGCCGGGTCGAGTGGCGGTAATCCGGACGCATTCGTCGACCAGTATGAAATCCTGAGCGGCACCGTGAGCGTGGCGACGAGCTTCGCCGTGATCGACCCGACGAAGGTCTCTTTCTATATCGACAATGGGTCGCTCAATGCTGGCAGCTTCTCCGTCCAGGCAGGCGATTTCATCCACGACCCGCTCATCCTCGTGCCGCCGACGGTGCGCGGTACAATCACCGCCGGGGCGATCAACCTCAGCAGCCAGCACGACATCGTCATGGATGCCAATCTGGTCAGCACCGGCAACCTCGGCCTCAACGCTTATGGCCTGATCGACCTCGGCGACCTCAATGCCGGCGGCTATATCAACATCTACGCGGGCAATTCGATCACGCTGGGCGACGTCGCCAGCGGCACCTGGACTTACGTCAACAGCGCCGCGGGCGCGGTGTTCGCGGGCAACGTCGACGCGGGCGGCAACATCGATGTCGAGTCCAACCTTGGTGCGATTACGCTCACCGACCTCAGCTCAGGGAACGACATTCATTTGCGGGCCATCGGCAACATTTCCGTCAACGACGCGATCGCCGATGGAAGAATTCATTACGATGCCAATGGCGCGGTCCATGCCAACGATTTGACCGCAGGCCGCAGTATCGACGTAAACGGCGATCTAGGGGTGCAACTGGGTGCCCTCTCGGCCGGATTCGGTTATCCGGAAATCGTTCCGGAACAAGGCTTGTCCGTCGTAATCAGCTCGGCAACGTCAATACTGACAGGCAATATCGCGGCAGCCTATGGCATTGCCTTTGGGACCTTCGGCACGCTGACCACCGGCACGCTCAACGCCGGGACCGACGTGCTGGCCCTGGTCGGCGGCAACATGAACTTCGCGGCGATCACCGCAGGTTCGAGCGGGCGCGTCTATCTCGCCGACGTGTCGATGGTCTTTGACGCGGGCGGCGGTGGCGAGGAAGACAATTTCAACCCCGAACTGGTATTTGCCGCCCAGCCAGTGGCGACCGGCGGATCGATCACCATCGACGGCACCGTGACGGGCGGATCGCTGCAGGCGGCGGCGGGCGGCGACTTCACCTCGGGCGCGATCACTGTCGGCGACCTCGCCTTTGTCCAGTCGAACGGCGCGGTCAGTATCACCAACATCGATGCCGGCGGGCGCGTCGATATCGGCGCGGCCGGCAATATCGGCATCGGCGCGATCGATGCCGGGACCGACATCGCATTGCTGTCCTACATCGGATCGATGACCCTGGCCGGGCTGACCGCGGGCCTCAATATCCATCTCGACGCCGACGGCGACGTCACCTTCGACGACGCCAGCGCCGGCGATTCGATGGACTTCCAGACGGGAGGATCGCTGACCGGCGGGAACCTCACGGCGGGCCGCCAGATCAATGGCAGCATCGAGGGACCATTGGTGCTCGTCAACCTGTCGGCCGGGCTGGTCAATCCGGCGGGGCCGACCGACAAGGGATTCTCGGTCGGCATGCGGTCTTCGACGTCGATCCACGTCGGCGACGTCAGCGGCGCCGAAGGAATCGGCTTCGTTTCTGCCGGTACCTTGGTCGCCGGGACGCTGACGGCGGGCAGCGATGTCGGCCTGCTGGTGACCGGCGACATCACTGTCAACGCCATCCAGGCGGGGCAAGATGGCCGCATCTACATCGCCGACAGCTCGATGTTCGCGGCCGCGGGCGGCGGGACAGACGACTTCAATCCCGAGCTGGTGTTCGGCGCCGAGCCGGTGCGGACCCACGGATCGGTCACGGTCGCCGGAGCGATTTCGGGCGGATCGTTGCAGGCCAAGTCGGGCGCTTTCTCGGCCGGCGATGTCACGGTTGGTGGATTGGCTTCGATCGATACCGAAGGCAATTTGACGCTTGGCGACGTCAACGCCGGCGGCGATATCGACCTGACCGTCGACGGAAACGTCAATACGCGCACCCTGACCGCGGGCGAATCGATCGGGATCGACGCGTGGTGGAACGTCACTACGCTCGACATAGCCGCGGGCGACACGGTTGCCATCCGCGGCGGCTCGCTGCTGCTTGGCAATGTGTCGGCGGGACTGGTCGATCCGAGCACGGCCGAAGGCGCCGAATATAATATCGGGCTTAGTGCCGACGGGGCGACCCCGACCGGGCAATCCAACGCCGCCGGAACGCTGACCACCGGCACGCTGGCCGCCGCGAACAGCATCGGGCTGGCGGCGACCGGCGATATTGTGACGCTATCGATCAATGCCGGCGACCTCTTCCTTGCGCTCGGCGGCGGCAACATGACCTTCGGCCCGCTGACCGTGGGTGGGACCGCTTATCTCGCCAATTATTCGATGATGGCGCTTGGCGGCGAAATCGGCGGCGCCTTCGATCCGCAGCCTATCCTCGATGCGGCGGCCGTCGCCTCGGGGGGATCGATCCTGGTCAACGGCGACATCAACGTTGGCACACTGATCGCCAATGCCGGCACCAGCTTCGGCGCGGACAACCTCTCCGTCGATGGGCAGATGCAGGTCGAAGCAGGAACATCGATTTCGACCGAAGCGATCAACGCCGGCGGGGCGCTCGAACTGTCCGCGGGCGATGTCGATCATACCACTACCGGATCGATCCTGACCGGCGATGTCTTAGCCGGCGGGTCGATCGCCTTAGCGGCCGGACAGAATATCAGTGCGGGCGATTTGACGGCGGGCAACGGCGTGACCTTGCTGTCGGGCGGCGAAATCCACGTCGGTGACGTCAGCGCGGGCGTGCCGCTGTTCTTCAGCTTCGCACCGACGTTCGAAGGGGCGGTGTACGACATCGCGATCAATGGCGCCGGTGCGGTGACGACCGATGACCTCACTGCCACCCACGACGTGCTGCTGGCCGCCGTCGGCAACCTCTCCACTCTGACGATCGACGCGGGCAATTCCGTGATCGCACTGAGCGACGGCAATATGCACCTCGGCCCGGTCAATGCGGGCGATCTGTTCTATGTCGGCGGCACCGGGATCATGGGGACGTCCGGGCAGATCGGCAGCGACTTCAGCCAGGCGGCGCTCGATCTTGGCCAGACCAACGCAAGCGGCGGCACCGTACTTGTCGATGGCAATGTCCACGCCGGCTTCGTGTCGGCCTATTCGGGCGGCAATTTCACCGCTGGCGACATCACCACTGACGGCGAGATGTTCGTCGGATCCGACGCAACCATCCTGCTTGGCGATATCAGCTCTGGCGGCTTTGCCCGCATCTCCGCCAATGGCGGCTCGGCCACGGTCGGGGCGGTCGACAGCGACCAGGGCATTGGAATTCATGCATCGACCACGATCGGCACGAAGGCGCTGACCGCTGCCTGGGCCATCGACCTGGGCGCCGGGACCGGGATCAGCGTTGCCGGAGCGACCAACGCCGGTGGCAATGTCACCATGAGCTCGGCCAGCGGCCCGATCAGCGTCCAGGCCATCCGAGCCGGCCAGACGGTCGACCTGGAGACCGACGGTACGGTCGGCGGGTCGACCATCAGCGCGGGCGATTCGATCAGCGTGTGGGGCGGCGCGGGCGTGACTCTGACCGACCTCGATGCGGGCATCGTCAGCCCCTATTTCTCCGAAGGCCCGGGCGAGTATAAGATCGGTATCGGCAGCGATCACAACGTCACGCTTGGCAATCTCCACGCCGGCGGCAACGTCAACCTGGGCGTGGGCGGCGATTTGCTGGTTAATGCGATTCAATCGGGTGGCGATGTGCTGGCCATGCTCGGTGGCAATGGCGGCTTCGGCGCGGTCACTGCCGTCGGCCGTTTCGCCATCACCGGTTTCGACATGATCGCTGCGGCCGGCGGGCGCACCGATTTCGACTCTTCGCTGGTGTTCGACGCGATCGACGCCGAAACGGCAACCCGCAGCGGCGGATCGGTCAGCCTGACCGGGCCGGTTTCGGCCTATCGGGTCGACGCGCTGGTCGGGCAGAATCTCAATGCGGGCGCGATGACCGCAACCCACAATGTGGAAATCAATGCCGGCGGCACCCTCACCGTCGGCGACGTCACCACCGGCCACAAGATCGGAATGATCGCCGAAGGCGCGATGATCACCGGCAACCTGTCGGCGGGACTCGTCAACCCATTGGCCGAGGTTGAGGAACATGAGATCGGGCTGCTGTCACGCACCTCGATTCACACGGGCAACATCGCATCGGCCGGCTTTGTCGGCATGGCCTCGGCGGGATCGGTCCTGACCGGGAATATCGATGCCGGGGGCGATGTCATCGCGCTGGCGGGAACCACTGCCCAGTTCGGCGCGATCACCACCAACAGCGAGGGTTACTTACTGATCGCCGGCTTCGATACGCTCAACTCCGCGGGCGGCTACGACCACCCCGACAATGCGTTGCTGCTCGCGGCGGTCGACGGCGGCACGGCGGTTGCCACCGGCGGATCGGTGACCATCACCGGGCCGGTCAGCAGTCACCGGATCGACGTTCTCGCCGGCGGTAATTTCACCAGCGGGGATATTGCCTCGGACGACATGCTGGCGCGGGTCGGCGGCACGGCGATACTCAATGGGCAATGGACCAACGGCAAGACCTCGCTGCATTCGAATGACATTGCGATCGGCGCGGAGGGCGGGATCAGCGGCGACGAAATCGTGCTGATTTCGACCAATGCGACGCAGACGATGGTCGGCGGTGGATTGAGCGGCACCGGCTATCTGCTCGACGGGGCCGAGTTCGGGCGGCTGTCGGCGCCATCGCTGACCATCATTGGCACACCCGACGCGTCGGCCGCGATCGACATGCTGATTGGCAACCTCGGCCTTAGCGGCAGCGAGGGCGCCAAGCAGTATACCTTCGTCAGCGGACGCATGCGCGTCGTCAACGTCATCGGCACCAACTTCTCGAGCGTGAACACGGTCAATTTCGAAGCTGGGATAGTCGAGGTCGACGCGGTCAACGCGACGATCGCGCTGGGCGGTGTCGGTACGCCGCTTGGCGGCGTGTTGCAGTTCACCACGCCCAATCTCCACGTCGCCGAAACGTCGATCCTCGACAAGCTGGCGGTGGATCCCGAGTTCGCCGACCGCGACCTGGCACTGCAGACCGCCCCGACCACGGCGCGGCCCGACGGAGTCATCCGAGCCAATGAGATCGACGTCATCCTTGACGGCGGCGCCCTAAACCCGAGCGCAACCACCCTGGCTGCGACTGCTGCGGCTTCGCCCTACACGATCTTCATCCAGAACACCGGGACGCTGAGCAGTCGGGCCGGCTTCTTCGCCGCCGTCACCGACATCGTCCCGCCGGAAGGGATGGCGCCGGGATCGATCAACATGGTCATCAACGGCCAGTTGACCGGCGGAACCGCCCCACTGACCGGGGCGGATGTCCGCGATGCAATGATCCCCGCGGGGAGCGCCCCGAACTATACGTCGAACAGTTCGATCAACGGCTGTCCGGTCAGTGGCGGGGCGTGCGTCAACATCGTCCCGCCGCCGCCGCCGCCACACTATGACCCGGCGCCGCCACTGGCGAGCGAGTTCGTGCTGATCAGCGCGCCGACCGCCGACGATTTGCCCTTCGGCAATGAAGAAACGATCGAGGACAATAAGGAAGACGGCGGCGACAACAGCGCCACCAGCCCGATCGTGCCGCCCCAGCCGTTGTTCGACACCCGCCCGATGGAGACCGAGAACGAGACCGACGAGCCGATCAGCGGCGGCGGCAATCCGGCCCTCATCGGAGCCGGCGTCAACCCGCCAGCAGGAGCGAACCAATGACCGCCGCAGCCGCCCTATTGGGTCGCGCCCTGCTCGCCGGGACGATGCTCGCAAGTCTCGCCGCCAGTCCAGCAACGGCGGCGCCGGTCGGCGTCAATCAGCCGATCTCGACCCGCAACAGTTTCCGCCTGGGCGACGCCGGGGTGCTATGCACCGCGCAGTCGAAACCGACCGACCCGCGGCTCAAGGGCATGTTCGACCGTGCCTACCTGATCACCTGCCGCGACGCCGCCTCGGCGGTCGGCAGCGTGCTCGCGGTCCGCGGCGCGGCGGACCTGATGGCGGTGAAAAGCGCGCTGCCGGCCGGCGCGGTCGATTGCAAGCCGGTCGCCGCCACCATCCCCGGGATAGGACCGGTCACCGCCGCGCGCTGCCACGACGCGAGCAGCAACCTCGATTACCTGCGCTATGCGATCCACCGCGGAAAGACGAGCTACGTGAGCGAGGGACTGGCCGGCTATGACCCGGCGCTGCGCCTGGCGCTGGCGACGGTCGCGCTCGACAAATCGCAGAGCGGCGTTGTCCAGGTGGCGACGACCGAGGTCAGCGACCCGGCCGCCTTCGCCCGCACCCAGGCCGGTTCGCTCGACGCCGCCGGTGCGCGCGCCGAGGCTTATTCGCGAGGCAACGGCAGCCGCTTCGCCGAATCCGCCGAATTCTTCGAAGATCTCGCCAGCCGCGAGGGCAGCGACGCGGCAAGCCTGGCCGAAGCTTATGCCAACCAGGGCTTGCAGCAATCGAACCTCGGCAATTTTTCGGCGGCGCTGCGGCTGATGGCGCGAGCCGAATCGGTGGCGCCGCAAGGCGACGGCGTGATCCAGCGATTGCTGCGCAACTATCGCGCGATCAACGCGCTCAACCAGCGCGACGGCGAAGGCGCGATCGAGGAATTGTCGCGCAAGGTGTCCGATGTATTGGAAAATGACCAGGACGCGGCGATTCGCGGCGGCCTGATCACCGTCCCGCTGGCGGCGCTGATCAACCGGTCGAGCACGAGCACGCAGCAGGTCGCCCAGCTCGGCTCCGGATTGACCCAGGCCGAGCGGGGCGCGGTGCTCGACGCGCAGGGCACGTCGCTCGAGGGGATTGCCCTGCGGCTGGAAGGAAAATTGCCAGAAGCGGCGGCCAAGCTCGACAAGGCGCGGGCCGACATGGCCAGGGTGCGCGACGGCAAGGTGCTGTCGACCAGCTGGCTGCAGAGCGAGATCGCGGTTGAACGGGCGCTGGTCGACGAAGCGTCGGGCAACCGCGGCGGTGCGTTGCAAACCTTCGACCGGGCCATCGCGGCCATGTCCGAAAGTTTTCCCGACAGCCCGGCATTGCTGTCGGCGCGGGCGCGCAAGGCGGGTTTCCTGCTGCGCGCGGGCGACAGCGCCGGAGCACGGCTATTGTTCGACTCGGTGGTCAAGGACAGCGCCAATGTCGCCGACAGCAGCGCGGCGTTGCGCGGGTTGCTGGCGCCGTACTTCGAAATCCTCGCGAAGGACGGTTCGCCCGATGCCGCGGCGGGCATGTTCCGCGCCGCGCAGGTGCTGCAGCGCCCGGGCGTCGCGCAAACGCAGGCGATCCTCGCGCGGCAATTGTCGGCCGGCAATGACGACGCCAGCGCGATGTTCCGGCTGGCCGTGTCGCGCACACGCGAAATCGTCCGCACCGAGGCCGAGGTCGCGCGCCTGTCGGCACTGACGACACCGACCAACAGCGAGAGCCTGGCGCTGGCCGCGTCGAAGGACAGCCTGACGTCGCTGCGCGCCGGGCAGACCGCGCTGCAGGCCAAGCTGGCCGATTATCCGCGCTACAAGGCGCTGTCGCCGACCGGCGTCGACCTGCCCGAACTGCAGGCCGCGTTGCGCGCGGGCGAAGGCTATTACAAGATGATGGTGGTCGATGATGCGGTCTATGCGCTTTATGCCACGCACGGCGCCGCCCGCGCGATGAAGCTGGGCGAAAGCGCAACCGCGATGGGCGGCGACGTCGCCAAGATCCGCGACAGCATCGTCAGCGAGAAGAACGGCCAGGTCGAAGTGACGCCGTTCGATCTCGCCCGGGCGCGGGCGCTGTACCTGACCCTGTTCGGGCCGATGGACGCCGACCTCAACGGGCTGAAGCATCTGGTGTTCGAACCCGACGGGCCGATGCTCGAGCTGCCGCCTTATGTGTTGCCGACGCGCCAGGCCGGCGTGGACGCCTACTTGGCGCGGGCGGCCCGGCCCAACGGCGACGCGTTCGATTTCACCGGGGTCGACTGGCTCGGGCGCGGCCGCGAAGTATCGATCTCGGTCAGCCCACGAAGCTTCCTCGACGTCCGCGCGATCGCCCCGAGCCGCGCACGCGAAGCCTATCTCGGCTTCGGCCACAACGCACTGGCGGTGGCGCGGCCGGCGGTGGCCGTGGCCGACGATTGCGACTGGCCGATCCAGGTGTGGCAGCGGCCCATCTCGGCCGACGAGCTGAAGGTTGGCGCGGCCTTGTTCGGCCCGGCCAACAGCCGGGTGGTAACCGACGCGGCCTTCACCGACACGGCGTTGCTGTCCGACAAGAAGCTCGACGATTTCCGCATCGTCCACTTCGCCACACACGGATTGGTCACGGCGCCGCGGCCCGAATGCCCGGCGCGCCCGGCGCTGGTCACCAGCTTCGCCGCCGACGGATCCGACGGCCTGCTGAGCTTCAAGGAAATCTTCGACCTCAAGCTCGACGCCGACGTGGTCATATTGTCGGCCTGCGACACCGCCGGATCGGCAAGCGTCGGCGCCTCGCGCGAGGCGGGGGTCGCGACCGGCGGCAACTATGCGCTCGACGGCCTGGTCCGCGCCTTCGTCGGCGCCGGCGCGCGCTCGGTCGTCGCCAGCCACTGGCCGGTGCCCGACGAATATGACGCGACCAAGCGGCTGATCTCCGGCCTGCTCGGCGCCCGGCCGGGCGAGCCGCTGGCGCAGGCGCTGGGCGAAGCGCAACGCGGGCTGATGGACGATCCCAAGACGTCGCATCCGTTCTATTGGGCGGCGTTCATCATCCTTGGCGACGGCGCCAAGCCACTGGTCGCGGCCAACCCCGCCAGCCTGGCCAAGGCCCCGCCACCGGCACCGGCACCGGCCAAGACGGCGTCGCGCTAGGCTTCATATCAACCCAGTTCGACCCACGCCGGGGCGTGGTCGCTGGTCTTTGCCATCGCGCGGACGCTGCGGTCGACCCCGGCCGACCTGAGGCGTTTGGCGGCGGGTTTGTTGAGCAGCAGATGATCGATGCGCAGTCCGGCGTCGCGGGCGAAGGCGTTGCGGAAATAGTCCCAGAAGGTGAACGGTGTATCGTCCGGGTAGATGGCGCGCAGCGCGTCGGTCCAGCCTTGTTCGAGGATCCGGGCATATGCGGCGCGGGCTTCGGGCGCGAACAGAGCGTCGTCGACCCAACGCTCGGGTTTGTAGACGTCCGCCGGGGTCGGGATGATGTTGTAGTCCCCGGCGAGGATGACCGGTTCCTTGAACGCCGCATGGTCGGCGGCGAGCCGCTCGAATCGCTCGATCCACTTCAGCTTGTAGTCGAACTTGGGGCCGGGACTGGGGTTGCCGTTGGGCAAATAGAGACAGCCGACGATCAGTCCGCCGACCGCCGCCTCGAGATAGCGGCTGTGGAGATCTTGCCGATCGCCGGGCAGGCCGCGGCGGGTTTCGATGGGGGTGGCGCCGTGGGCAAGAATGGCGACGCCGTTCCAGCTCTTCTGGCCGTGCCAGATGGCGCCGTAACCGGCGGCTTCGATCGCGGAGACCGGGAATTTGTCGTCCGGTGCCTTCAGTTCCTGGAGGCAGGCGACATCGGGCTGCGTTGCCTCGAGCCATTCGAGCAGCACCGGCAGGCGGCCGTTGACCCCATTGACGTTGTAGGTGGCGATCCGCATCGGCCTGAAACGCCGGGCACCGCGCGAGGGTTCAGAGCGTGCCTTCGAAATAGCGCGCCAGCGCGGCGCGTTCGGCCGGGGTCAGTTTCTTCGCGACATCGCGCATGCGGCCATAGACGTCGTTCTTGCGCGTGCCGGCGGCGTAGGCGTTGAGTTGGGTGAGGATATAATCCTTGTCCTGCCCGGCGAGCACCGGGGTTTCGATTGGCCCGCCCGAGCCGTTGACATGGCACGCCAGGCAGGCCGGGATGCGGCGATGGCTGTCGCCTTCGCGCGCCAACCGGTCGGTCTCCGGTTCGCCGGCATATTCACGCGCTCCGAGCGCGGCATATTCGCGGCTGGCGGCGGCGAAATAAGCGGCGACGTTGGCGAGGTCGGCGACCGACAGCGACTTGGCCACCGGGCTCATCAGCGGGTTGACCCGGGCGCCGCTGCGGAAGTCGTGGAGCTGTTTGTAGATTGCTTCGGGCGACTGGCCGGCGAGGCTCGGCACGTCACTTTGGCTGAGACCCTTGTCGCCGTGGCAGGCGGCGCAGACGCTGGCGGCGACCACCTGCCCGCGGCGGCTGTTGCCGGCCGACAGGATCTGCATGATCGCCGGATCCCAGCTGACTTGCGACACGGGGATCGCGCGGGCACTGCTGATCGGCTGACGCTGCGCCGGCGAACCGGCCGCCAGCCCGACCGCGCGGCGCATCGCGTCGTGCATCGACAGATGGGCGTTTTCCTTCTGCCCGGCGGGGATGATAACCATCCCGAACAGCGCACCAAGCGAGATGGCGGCAACCACGATGACGGTCGCCCACAGCCGCCACGCGCGATCGACCGCGGCATGCTCGGCGGGCGAGCCGGCGGAGGTTTCGTCGCTGCTCATTGAGCGAGCCGGTGGATCATCGCCTGCGGTGGCGGGTCGATGAAGAATTGCGCGATCGGATAGCCATAAGCCGCCGCCATCAGCAGCGCGACGAGCAGGTTCCACAGGCCAAAGCCGTTCAATGAGGCGGGCACCCGGTCGGGCGGATGGATAGCCTCGGCATAGGCCACGGGCGCGCCGCCACGGGCGCCGCGGCGATGGAGCATGGCGAGGTTGTAGACGAACAGCAATGCGCTGAGCGCGAGGATGATCCCGCCGACCAGGCTGACAATTACCCACGGACCCCAGGCGGCGATGATCGGATCCTGGTAGTCGAACGCCGCGACCCGCCGCCATTGACCCTGCAGCCCGAGATAATGCCACGGCAGGGTCATTACCATCATCCCGACGAACCACAGCCATAGCTGAAGGCGCAGCGGCGCGAGGCTGGGGAAATTGCGCCCGGTCAGGCTTGGCCACATCGCGTAGGCGATGGCGAAATAGACGATCACCACCGTGCCGCCGAAGATCAGATGGAAGTGAGCGGTGACCCAGCTGCTGTTGTGGACCATCGCGTTCATGCCGTAGCTCATGTTGACCAGCCCGCCGCCGCCGCCGAAGAACAGCATGACGAAGGCGAGACCGGTCGCTAGTACCATCGGCCGATGCCACGGCAGCGCGCCGATCCAGCCGAACAGGCCGGTGCCGCCGCGCATCCGCCCGGCGACTTCGAACGAGGCGGTGATGGTGAACACGGTCAGCAGCGTCGGCACCGACACCAAAGCGGTGAGGATCATCTGGAGGAATTTGAAGCCGTTCGAATGCTCCGGATCCATGAACAGATGGTGCATCCCGACGGGCAGCGAATAAAGCAGGAACAGGACGAACGCCAGGCGCCCCATGGTGTCCGAATAGAGCCGCCCGCCGGCCGCCCGCGGGGCCATGGTGTAGAAAGCGATGTAACTGGGGAAGAGCCAGAAATAGACGATCGCGTGGAGTGTCCAGGAGAATAATGTTCGCGACAGGCCGACATCGACCATGCCGTTGTAGCCGAGCGAGGCGGGGATCACCTGAAACAGCAATTCGGTGGCGACGCCGAGCGTGGTCCACAGCCACATCACCGCATTGGCGACGGTGCCGTACATCGCCAGCGGTACCGGCTTGCCCGGGTTGGCGACCTTCCAGCTGCGCATCGCCAGGAGCATCAGGGCCGCCCAGATCCAGCTGGCGACGACGACCAGCACCAGGCCGATGTAGAAGTATGGCGTGGCGGTCAGCGGGGGATAGAAAGTGTAGAGCACCGAGGCGTTGCCCGACAGCACCGCCAGCGCCGCCATCAGCGTGCCGACGATGCCCATCCAGAAACTGACCCAGGCGAGGCCGATCGCGGGCAACGGCCGCTTGAGCGAAGTCTCGGCGACGTAATAGCCGAAGCCCATGATGAAGAAGGTGGTGAGGACGAACGCCATCGACACGCCATGGAGCGTGACCGAGCGGAAGTAATTGGCGGCGCTGTGCGCCGGCGCGGGGATCGGGCTGCGCGCCCACATCTGCCACACGCCGAGCAGGCAGGCGACGAAGAAGGCGGCGATCGCGGTCCACAGATGGGCGGTTACCAGCCGTCCGGTCTGGAGGCCCGCGGCGGCGCCGCGGCGGCGGCGCGAAGCGGGCGTTACGGGGTCAGCGAGGCTCGCCACAATCGGCCCTTCCTTCGGCATCGGGGCGAAACTGGTCCGGCGGCACGACGCGGACGGTGGCCAGCATCTGGCTGTGGCCGAGGCCGCAGAATTCGTGGCACGGCATGAGCAGGTCGCCGGTCCGGGTGAAGCGCGTATGGACCTGCGCGACATAACCGGGGACGATCATCGTGTTGACGTTGGTCCCCGTGACCAGGATGCCGTGGATGACGTCGGGGGTAGCGAAGCGCAGGGTGACGTCGCGGTCGGCCGGCAGCAGAATGCATTTGGGGACGAATTCGAACTGGGTGGCGATGATCCGCGCCGTCACCTGCCCACCCGGCTCGACCCTGGTGCCGAGGTTTGCCTCGGTGAACTCGGCCGACAGGTGAAGCGTCTTGGGGTCGGCAAATTCGCGGTTCGACGGCGGATTGATATGCATCGACAGCGCCGCGAACAGGATCGCGCCGAGAATCAGCACGACGATGCCGCCGACGACGATCGCCCAGCGCAGTTCCGACTTGAGGATGTCCTGTTCGCTGACAGCCATCAGCCGACCGGCCCACGCGGCAGGAACACGAGGAAGTAGATGCCGAGCCAGCACAGCATCAGCAGGCCGACGGCGATCCCGGACACGACCAGCGCGCCGCGCGGTGCGACCGTTAGTGCCTGCTCAAGCCGGCGAAGCTCCTCGGCGTCGTCGGCATAATCATGTCGGCTGACCGGGAAGGCGGGTTCGCTCATACGCTCCTCCTGACCGGCGAACTGGGCCGCGCGCTGACGGATGTCAATTCAATCCGCGGATGATCGTCATTTGCGCCGGCCTGGCCAGGGAGCGGACACAAAAAAACCCGCTCGAAAGCGGGTTTTCTGGTGGTTGCGGGAGTAGGATTTGAACCTACGACCTTCAGGTTATGAGCCTGACGAGCTACCGGGCTGCTCCATCCCGCGCCAACCAATCAAAAAAGCCGCCGCTGGGAATCCCGGCAGCGGCTTTTTGATGCATTGCGAATGGGTTCTTGATGAGGCCCCGTCAAGGCGATGCCTTGACAGGAACCCGATGAGCGCTGGCTTCAAAGCCTGGCGACGACCTACTCTTCCACTGCTTAAGCAGTAGTACCATCGGCGCAGTCTGGTTTCACGGCCGAGTTCGGGATGGGATCGGGTGGGTCACAGACGCTATGGCCACCAAGCTATGGGGCCAGCGCTTACCCCCGGGTAAGGGGCATCAAGTTCTAGAAATCGTGCATTTGTTCATTCTGGGCATCTAGCCGAGAACCAAACCATGTCTCGAAAGCCCAAAGGATCCAACAAAGTATTACTTTGATGGAAGCCCCGAAAGGACTGTCGATGATGGTGGAATTCTCAAGCGCGAATAGAGCAATTAGGACCGGTTAGCTCCATGCGTTACCGCACTTCCACACCCGGCCTATCAACGTGGTGGTCTTCCACGGCTCTGAGATATCTTATCTTGAGGGAGG
>JANLQS010000093.1:0-11637 GCA_031367995.1 Sphingomonas sp. | reverse complement strand
GCCGAGATAGTCGTTTGAGCACCACACGGTGATCGGCTGCGGCCCGTTGTGGCCGTGGAAGCAGCGGGCGTTGGGGTAGGAGCCCTTGGTCCGCAGGATATCGATGAAGACGCGGTAGCGGCCTTCGTCATGCAGCGTGTCAATCGCCGCCCTGAAGATGCTGTCGTAATCCACGGTTCGCCAAGGTCCCTTCGCTCTAGCGCGCCTGTACAGCCGCCCGGTCGGGATTTCTATACCCGATTGACGAACCGCACGAAGTTCCACGGCGCGGCACGGCGGGCGTCGAGGCGGCAGCTGCTGGCGACTCCCAGGCTGAGGGCGTAGCCGGCCACGCGCCGGTCGTAATCGGGCGCGAGCGGCGCAGCCAGGTTCCAGCCGGGCGGGTTGAACGTCGATGTCCCGCTGAGCGTCGGCAAATGCCACAGTTCGGCGAGGAGCATGGCGTCGACATTGTGCGGCAGCTTGGCATTGGTGGCGGGGTCCTTGAACATCGCCTCGCCCGGCCGCGTCGAGACGACGTAGAAGGAGCGGCAGGCCCGCGGCGGTGGCGACAGCGCCTGGAGCGCCGCCCTGGACGCCGTCAAGTCATGCGCCGCGACCGGGGCGAGATTGACCTGCTCGGCGATTAGCAACGCGGCGATGGCCGTGGCGGCGACCGGGCGTCTGCCGGCAAGCCGGTCGAACGCCGCCCCGAAGCGGTGCGCGACAATGATCGTCATCGGCAGCAGCAGCACGAGTTGATAGCGGGCGACCACCCGCACGCCGCTGGCGCCGGGGACGAGCCAGCGTACGGCGCGCCACGGCGATAGCGGACCCAGCGCGAGCATCATCAGCCAGCTGACCAGCAGTGCCGCCGCGAGGGGCCGAAGCCAAGGCGCGCCTTTGTCCGCCGGCCGCCGCCCGACCCGCCACAAAGCCGCGACGAGGAGGCCGAGGAACAGGAAGGGAAGGCCGATCCGCGTTTCATTGAACTCGGCCGCGCGGCTTAGCCTGCCGTCGGGCCACAGCCTCCACCAGGCGTTGAGCAGGGGATGCTGGGTCCACCCCCACAAGAGATTATGGTCCCCGACCATCAGCCAGTCGATCGGTTGCGCCAGGAAGCGTTTTGCGGCTTTGAACTTGTGCTGCCCGGTTTCCGCGCCCTTGGGCAGGTACGTCGTCAGGAACGGCAGGATGGCCACGCTGAACAGCAAAACGGGGATCGCCACAGTCGCGGCCCAGCGCCGATCGACGCCCCGCCACGCCCGCACCAGACTGCGGCGCTCCTGCCACGCCCAGGCGAGGCCGAAAATGCCAAGAAAGAGGGTGAAGAAATAGGCCGGGTAGAAGGCCGTCAGGAACAGCGAGGCAAGCAGCAAAGCGAAACCGCCAAGCCACATTCGCGCCGGGCCGTGGCGGCCCTCGATCGCTTGCTCCACGCCGCGCCACAACAGGATCGCGAGCAGGGGAAGCAGCGCGATCGCCTGGAGCTGCTCATGGACCATCTGCAGCGTCAGCGCATTGGCCAGCGTGAAACAGGTGGCGCCGATCAGCGCCACGGCAAAACTCGTCCCGACGCACCGGCGCAGCAGCAGCAGGCAGGAAACGAACGACGTAATTCTATAAGCGGCGATCACCAGCAACTGGGACTGGAACGGGTCGAGCGCCTGCCGCGCCGCGCTGTAGATTAGGCCCGACAGCAAGTAGCCGTCATTGTAGCCGAGCGTGTCCGCGTTGGGGAAGAAGTAGAGCGGCAGGTTCCATGGTTCGAGCCCAAGGAGGACGTTGTGCCAATGCTCGAGGATCGCGGCGGCAATGATCGAATCGCCGCGGTCGCCAAAGCCGGTGCGGAAATTGTCGAGGAGCGGGATGCCGAACAGGATTGCAAGCAGCCCGCAAAGCAGCGCCAGCGCCATTAGCGCCTGGTAATGGAACCGTGGTCCTCGCACGGCTGCGCTCATAAAGTTTGGATATCGTCGAGCCCGAACCGCGCCAGCGCCGAGGCCAACGGCGCGCGCGACGGGGCGGTGAACAAAGCGATCCCCGGCGGCGCCTGGGAGGGCCAGGGCTGGCCGCGCGTGAGGTAAGCAATGCGCCGGGCGATGCCCGCGCCGCCGTCGACCTGGGCGATGCCGTGGAAGGCCGCGGCCAGTTCCTCGGAGAGAAGCGGAAAGTGCGTGCAGGCCAGCACTATCACGTCCATTCCGTCGGCGCCGTCGGCCTCGACCAATGGCCGGACGGCGCTACGCACCGATTCGATGCTGACAAGCTCGCCGGCCAGCTTGGCCTCTGCCAGCTCGACCAGTTCGGCCGACCCGTGGCGGATCACCCGGCAGTCTGCGGCGAACCGCGCGGCGAGATCGTCGACATAAGGCTGGCGGACCGTCGCCGGCGTGCCCAGCACGCCGATCACCCGGCTTTTCGACAGTTCAGCCGCTGGTTTGATCGCCGGGACGGTGCCGACGACCGGAATATCGAGCGCCGCGCGGACGGCGTCGAGGGCGATGGTCGAGGCGGTGTTGCAGGCGATCACCGCGAGGCGCGGCCGGAACCGTTCGACCAGCCGCCCAAGCAAGGCCGGCACCCGCGCTGCAATTTCCGCCTCGCTGCGCGTGCCATAGGGAAAGGCGGCGCTGTCGGCGACGTAGACAATCGGCGCATGGGGCAGGAGCGCCCGCGCCGGGCCAAGCACCGATAGCCCGCCGACACCGGAATCGAAGAACAGCAAAGGCGCGTCGGGGTTCATTGGCGACGGCTATTGGCCATCGTTGCGCGACTAGGCAACATTGCCTACCACTTCGCCCCATGAGCATGCCGACGATCCTCGCCCTTCTGGTCGGCTATCTGCTTGGATCGATCCCGTTCGGACTGATCCTGACGCGGGTCGCGGGGAAGGGCGATCTCCGCGTCATCGGGTCGGGCAATATCGGCGCCACCAACGTCCTTCGCACCGGCTCCAGGCCGCTCGCCGCGACCACCCTGTTCCTCGATGCCGCCAAAGGCGCCCTGGCCGTCATCATCGCCCAGCACTTCTGGCCCGACTGCGTCAATTTCGCCGCCGCCGGCGCGCTCATCGGCCACCTCTACCCGCTGTGGCTCAGATTCAGGGGCGGCAAGGGCGTCGCCACCCTGCTCGGCATCCTCATTCCCCTGATGCCGGTGGCGGCGGTGGTCTATGTAGCGGTGTGGGTCGGCCTGCTCATCGCGCTGCGCATTTCGTCGGCAGCGGGGATGGCGGCGGCGGCCAGCGCGCCGGTCTCGGCGGCGGTCGCGGGCGAACGCGACCTGTTCCCGATGCTGCTCGCCTTCGCGCTGCTGGTGGTGTGGAAGCACCGTGACAATATCCGGCGGCTTCAGGACGGCACCGAGCCGCGCATCGGCAAGCGCGAGGGGTGAGCGCGCCGCCTGACCTGGTTGCCCGTCTCCGCCTGATCCGTACGCCCGGCATCGGCCCGATCGCCTTCCGTCAGTTGCTTGCCCGTTTCGGCAGCGCAAGCGCCGCGCTTGACGCCATTCCCGACCTCGCCCGGCGCGGCGGCGGGAGGGCGCCGGCGGTCACGCCGCTGGCTGCCGCGGAGCGGGAAATTGCGGCGGTTGAAAAGGCCGGCGCGACCTTTTTGTCGATCGGGCAGGGGCTGTACCCACGCGCGCTCGCCGAGCTTGAGAACGCCCCCGCGCTGCTCACCGCCAAGGGCGACCTCACTTTGCTCGACCGGTCGATGATCGCCATCGTTGGCGCGCGCAACGCCAGCGCCGCCGCCTGCCGTTTCGCGCGGACGCTGGCTCATGACCTCGGCGGGGAAGGGGTGGCGGTGGTTTCCGGCCTGGCTCGCGGCATCGACAGCGCGGCCCACGACGGGTCGCTCGACAGCGGCACCATCGGGGTCATCGCCGGCGGCATCGACATCGCCTATCCGCCGGAAAATGCCCAGCGCCAGGCGGATATTGCGGCGCGCGGCTTGCTGCTCGCCGAAATGCCGCCGGGGACCGAGCCGCGCGCCCGCCACTTCCCCTATCGCAACCGGATCATCGCCGGGCTCGCCGCGGGGACGGTGGTGATCGAGGCGGCGCCGCGCTCGGGCTCACTGATCACCGCTCGCCTGGCCGGCGAGGCGGGGCGCGAAGTGATGGCGGTGCCCGGCTCCCCGCTCGATCCGCGCGCCCAGGGCTGCAACCAGTTGATCCGCGACGGCGCGATGTTAGTCCAGACCGCCGCCGACGTGCTCGAAACACTGCGTCCGATCGGCGGCGGGGTCGCCGCGCCCCGGATGCCCTATGAGGCCCCGTTGGCGGACGTTGCGATCGACACAGACCCCGATGCCCGCGCCCGGATCGAGGATTTGCTCGGCCCCTCTCCGGTGGTGGTTGATGAATTGGTCCGCCAGTCGGGCGCCTCGGCTGGAGAGGTTCAGCTCGTCCTGCTCGAACTCGACCTCGCTGGCCGGCTCGAACGCCATGCCGGCGGCCGAGTCAGCCTGGCCGCTTGACGGGCGGAATCCACGACGGCCACCATACGCGTGTGTGTGAGGGAGCGAAGCTTGAAACTCGTCGTCGTTGAATCGCCAGCCAAGGCCAAAACCATCGAATCCTATCTCGGGCCGGGCCACAAGGTCCTCGCCAGTTATGGCCATGTCCGCGACCTGCCGCCCAGAGACGGTTCGGTCGATCCCGACGACGGCTTCGCGATGGAGTGGGAGACCTATCCCGACAAGGCACGCCAGCTCAAAGCCATCACCGACGCGGCCAAGGGCGCCGACACGCTCATCCTGGCCACCGACCCCGACCGCGAAGGCGAGGCGATCAGCTGGCATGTTCTCGAGGTATTGAAAAAGAAAAAGGCTGTCCCTCAAAAGGTTGAGCGCGTTACGTTCAACGCGATCACAAAGTCGGCCGTGACTCAGGCGATGGCCCATCCGCGCCAGTTGGACGAGGATTTGATCGACGCCTACCGGGCGCGGCGCGCGCTCGACTACCTCGTCGGCTTCACCCTTTCGCCGATCCTGTGGCGCAAGCTCCCCGGAGCCAAGTCGGCGGGCCGCGTGCAGTCGGTCGCGCTGCGTTTGATCGTCGACCGCGAACGCGAGATCGAGCTGTTCCGGGCGCAGGAATATTGGTCGGTCAGCGCCACCTTCGAGGCCGACGCGACGCCGTTCACGGCGCGGCTGGTAAACCTCGACGGCAACAAGATCGAGCGGCTGTCGATCGGCGACAAAGGCTCGGCCGACGCCGCCAAGGCGGTGGTCGAGGCCGGGCGCTTCACTGTCGCCACGACCGAGACCAAGCCGTTCACGCGCAACCCGCCGCCGCCGTTCACGACCTCGACGCTGCAGCAGGAGGCGGCGCGCAAGCTCGGTTATGCCGCCAGCCACACCATGCGCCTCGCCCAGTCGCTCTACGAGGACGGGCTGATCACTTATATGCGGACCGACGGAGTGCAGATGGCCGACGAGGCGATTTCCGCCGCCCGCCGCGCCGTCGCCGACCGCTATGACGCCGGCTATGTGCCGGACAGACCGCGAATCTACGTCACCAAGGCCAAGAACGCACAGGAAGCGCACGAAGCGATCCGCCCGACCGACTTCGGCAAAGACCGCGCTGCGTCTGGCGACCATGGCCGGCTCTATGCGCTGATTTTCAACCGCGCGCTGGCCAGCCAGATGGCTTCGGCCCGGCTCGAGCGGACGACGGTGGAGCTGACCGACGGCGCGGGCCGGGCGACGCTGCGCGCCACCGGGCAGGTGGTGCTGTTCCCGGGCTACCTCGCGCTGTACGAAGAAGGTCGCGACGACAAGGGCGACGATGAAGAAGCGGCACGGATGCCGGCGCTTCGATCGGGCGACGCCCCAACCAAGACTGCCGTTGACGCCGTGCAGAGCTTCACCCAGCCGCCGCCGCGCTTTTCGGAAGCGAGCCTGGTCAAGCGGCTCGAGGAGCTCGGCATCGGCCGTCCCTCAACCTACGCCGCGACGCTGCAGACGCTCAAGGACCGCGAATATGTCCGGCTGGAAAAGCAGCGCTTCATCCCTGAGGAGAGCGGCCGGCTAGTGACTGCATTCCTAGAGCGCTTCTTCGAACAGTACGTCAGTTTCGACTACACCGCCGAGCTCGAGGACGGGCTCGACGACGTGTCGGGAGGGCGATTGGGCTGGCAGCAATTGCTCGAAGCCTTCTGGAAGGACTTCAAGCCCAAGGCCGGCGAAGTGATGGAGCAAAAGCCGTCCGAGGTGACGGCGGCGCTCGACGACTTCCTCGCCCCTTATCTGTTCCCCGACAAGGGCGACGGCACCGACCCGCGGCTGTGCCCACTGTGCGGCACCGGCCAGCTCGGGCTGCGTGGCGGCAAATATGGCGCGTTCGTCGCCTGCTCCAACTATCCGGAGTGCAAATATACAAGGCGGTTCGGGCAGGGCGAGGAAGCCGCCAGCGATGCTCCGGCCGAGCTTGGCAATGGCATCAGCCTCAAGAGCGGCCGCTTCGGTGCGTATGTGGAGCGCGGCGAGGGCAAGGACATCCAGCGCGCCTCGATCCCCAAGGACGTGCCGCAGGACGGGCTGACGCTGGAGATGGCGGAGAAATTGCTGTCGCTGCCACGCGAAGTCGGCGCGCATCCCGAGACCGGGGCGATGATCTCGGCGTCGATCGGACGCTATGGGCCGTACCTCGTCCACGATGGCAAATATGCCCGGCTCGGTTCCACGGCGGAGGTGTTCGATACGGGCATGAACGCGGCGGTGGTCAAATTGGCTGAGGCGGCTGCGGCCAAGGGCCAGCGCGGTGGGGGCGGGCGAGAAGCGCTCGCCGTGCTCGGCGCTCACCCGGTGTCGGGCAAGGAGCTGAAGGTGATGGAAGGTCGCTATGGCCCGTACGTCAGCGACGGCACGACCCACGCGACCTTGCCCAAGAGCGCCGATCCCAAGGCGGTCACGCTCGACGAGGGCGTCGCGCTGATCGATGCCCGAGAGGCCAAAGGCCCGGCCAAGGGCAAGCGCAAGGCGCCAGCTCGCAAAAAAGCAGCGCCGAAGAAGAAAGCCTAGCCGCAGGTCCTGCAGGCCGGGTCGGCGGGAATACGGATCTTCCGCCAGGCGAGGTTATAGCCGTCGAACAGGTGCAGCGTGCCGGCCATGTCCTCGCCAATGCCGACGATGGCGCGGATGGCCATCAGCGCGGCGAACCCGCCGACCGTCGCGGTCAACGCGCCGAGCACGCCGAGTTCGGCGCAATTGTCGCAATCGTCGGCATCGAACGCCTCGCCGACGAAGCAGCGGTAGCAAGGCTTGCCGCGGAACAATGCAATCTGTCCCTGAAACTGGGCGGCGGCGGCGGAGATCAGTTTCATGCCGAGCCGGTGGGCGGCGTCGCTGACCAGCAATCTTGTCGCGAAATTGTCGGTTCCGTCGAGGATCAGGTCGTGGCCGGCGAGGATATCGGGCGCGTTTGCGGCGTCGATCCGCCGTGCCACCGCGACCGCCTCGACATGCGGGTTGCGTTTCGACACGAACGCGGCCGCGAGCGTAGCCTTTGACTGGCCGACGTCACCAGTGCGGAACAGCATCTGGCGCTGGAGGTTCGAGAGGTCGACCGTGTCGCTGTCGACGATCGTCAGCCGCCCGATGCCCGCGCCGGCCAGGGCCGGGATCACCGCCGCGCCGATCCCGCCGGCGCCGACCACCGCGATCTTTGCCGCCTTGAGCCGCTGCTGTCCCTCGCCGCCCACCTGCGGCAGGACGATGTGCCGGGCATAGCGGTCGAGCTCGTCGTCACTGAGCCTCATTGCCCGGTCGAGCCGAAGCCCCCAGCGCCGCGCGCGGTGTCGCACAATTCCTCGACCTCGTCGAAGCTGGCGGCGGTCACTGCCGCGGGCACCAATTGGGCGATGCGTTCGCCGCGGCGGACGGGGAAAGGTGCGTCGCCGTGGTTGATGAGGATGACCTTGAGCTCGCCGCGATAGTCGCTGTCGATCGTGCCGGGCGTGTTGGGGACCGAGATGCCGTGCTTGAACGCGAGGCCCGAGCGGGGGCGAACCTGGATTTCATAGCCCTCGGGGATGGCGAGGCGAAAGCCGGTGGCGACGGCGTGGCGCTGGCCGGGCGCAAGGTCGAGATCCTCGGCGGCGACGACGTCCATGCCCGCGGCGCCGGGCGTGGCGTAGCTTGGCAGCGGCAGGCCCTCGCCGTGGGGCAGGCGGGCGATCTGGATGCGGATAGTCATGCGAGCGCCTCGGCAATGCGAGCGATGAGGTGGCCCGCGACGGCGTCCTTGGTCGCTTCGGGCCAATCCTCGACGCCATCGGCGGTGATCAAGTGAACCTGGTTGTGGGCGCCGCCCATGACATCGCCAGAAACATCGTTGGCGACGATCCAGTCGGCCTGCTTGGCGAGGCGCTTGGCGGCGGCGTTGGCGACGACATTTTCGGTTTCGGCGGCGAAGCCGATGACCAGGCGGGGACGATCGGGGGCGGTGGCGACGATGGCAAGAATGTCCGGGTTGGGGCTGAAGCGCAGCGCCGGCGGGCCGCTACTTTTCTTGAGTTTCGAAGGACTTGCGTCGACTTTCCAATCCGCCACCGCAGCCACCAGGATTGCCACGTCGCACGGCAGAGCGGACTCGACCGCCGCGGCCATCTGCTCGGCAGTTTCGACGTCGATGCGGGCGACCCCGCCGGGGGTAGGCAAGGCGACCGGACCGGCGATCAACGTCACTCGCGCGCCAGCGGCGGCGGCGGCGGCGGCGATGGCGAAGCCCTGGCGGCCAGAGGAGCGGTTGGCGATGACCCGCACCGGATCGATCGGCTCATGGGTCGGGCCAGCGGTGACGAGAATGTGGCGTCCCGAAAGCGTCCCGTTCGTCCCGAACGAAGTCGAGGGACGTGTCTCGACTTCGCTCGACACGAACGGATGTGAAGTGACGAACTGTAGGATCGATTCGGGCTCAGGCAGCCGCCCCGGCCCAAACTCACCGCAGGCCATCGGGCCTTCGTCGGGGTCGATGACCGTGACGCCGCGCGCCCGCAGGGTGGCGACGTTGGCCTGGGTCGCGGCGTGCTGCCACATGCGAACGTTCATCGCCGGCACCACCACCACCGGCTTGTCGGTCGCCAGCAGCAAGGTGGTGGCGAGGTCATCGGCGATGCCGGCGACCATCTTCGCCAGCAAATCGGCGGTGGCCGGGCATACCAGCACCAGATCGGCGGCGCGGGACAGCTGGATATGGCCCATTTCGGCCTCGTCCTTCAGATCCCACAGCGAGGTGTAGACCGGACTTTCGGCCAAAGCGGCGAGGCTCATCGGGGTGACGAAATGGGCACCGCCGGCGGTCAGCACCGGGGTGACCGAGTGGCCGGCCTTTCTCAGCAGCCGGATCAGCTCGGCGGCCTTGTAGGCGGCGATTCCTCCCCCGACGATCAGCAACACGCGGCTCATGCCTCGACTCCTGCCACGCGGCGGGGCGCCAAGTCGAGCGCGGCGGCAAGATCGCGCAACGCGGCGGGAACGAAGGCGATGCCCATCAGCGACAGTGGCGCGGCGAGCAATGCCCAGTAAAAGGTATCGGCGCGGGCGAACAAGGCGAGCATCGCGCCATAGCCGAGGGTGAGCAGCGCCGCGCGCCACGCCCAGCTCGCCCGCACCGAGGCCCAGCCGAACAGCGACAGGATCAGCAAAGTCGCGGCCAGCCAGGTGGGCAGGATCGTCGCCGCATTGACCGCCGCCAGGGCCTTCAGCGCGAAGCCGATGCCGAGCAGGCCCTGCCAGCCGGGCGAAGGCAGGTCGGCGGGCGTGACGACGGCGGCGACCTGGACGGCGTGCCACGCAAGGTAGACGCCGAACAAAGCGATGGCGGCGGCCCAGCCCGCGGCCTCCCGCCAGCGCCGTTCGAGCAATGCGAGAGCGCCCATCATGACCAGCATCGGCAGCGCCGTCTCGCGCACCAGCAGAGCGACCGCTCCGGCGACGATCGCGCCCGCCGCATGGCCCGGTTTTCGTAGCGCGATGGCCATTGCCATCAGCAGCGCCGCCCAGCTTTCGTGGAACAGGCCGGTGACCGGCTCGACCAGCCCGCCCATCCCCGCGGCGAGGAAGAACATGGCGACCGCGCGCAGCCATAAAGGCGCGTCCGGCCCGAGCCGGCGCCACCACAGGGCACCGACCGCCAGCGCGAGCAGGATCTGAAGGCCGATCATCACCGGCTCGCCGAGCCGGGCGTAGGCGTAAGCCTGGGTCGGCAGGCGGAAGGTGATGAACGGCCGGAGCGGATAATGATCCTTGCGCAATTCCTCGGCGACCGCGGGATAATATGCGTCGCCGGCGCGGAGCCTGGCAATGACGTCGCGGTAGAGGTCGAGGTCGCTCTGCTCGGCAACGCTGGCCCGGACTTTCGGCGCGGCGGAAGTGTTCGCTGGCCAGCACGCCGCGAGCAGCGCCACGGCGAGCAAGGCCAAAGCGGCCAGCGCCGGCCCGCGCCGCCAGTTGGCATACCAGGTCGGCGGGCCGAACCGGTCCATGGTCAGCCGAACAGCGCCATCGCCGCCGCGCCGGCCGCGGCCGCGATCACGACCAGCAAGGCGGTGCCCAGCCACGGGTGGCGTTCGCCGCGCTCGATGTCGGCCAGCGGCGGCGGGGGCGGGGCGGCACCGGCCGGCGGATAAGCGGCGTCGATGCGGCGGATGAGGTCGGGGATCAGCTTGAACGCGCGCACCGTGTCGACGATCTTGTCGGCGTAATAAGCCTCGGGACCAAGCTCGCTGCGCAGCCAGTCCTTGAGGAACGGCTCGGCCGTCTCCCACATGTTGATGTCGGGATCGAGCGCGGTGGCGACGCCTTCCTCCATCACCATGGTTTTCTGCAGCAGCAGCAGATGCGGCTGGGTCGGCATGTCGAAATCGCGGGTGATGGCGAACAGGCCTTCGAGCATCCGCCCGACGCTGATCTGCTTGACGGGGAGGCCACGGATTGGCTCGCCGACCGCGCGCAATGCGGTGGCGAACTCGGCCACGTTGTGATGCGATGGGACATATTGCGCCTCGAAATGGATTTCGGCGACGCGTTGGTAGTTGCCGGTAATCAGGCCGTAGAGGATTTCCGCCAGCCACATCCGCGCGCGCCGGTCGATCCGCCCCATGATGCCGAAATCGATCGCCGCGACTCGTCCGTCGGCCAGCGCGAACAGATTGCCCTGGTGGAGATCGGCGTGGAAATAGCCGTCGACGACCGCCTGGCGAAGGAACGCGCGGACAAGAATCGCGGCGAGCGATTTCGGGTCGTGGCCGGCGGCGATCAGGCCGTCGCGATCGCTTAATTTGATCCCGTCGAGCCATTCGAGCGTCAGCACGCGTCGTGCGGTTCGAGTCCAATCGATTTCTGGAATGTGGAAGCCAGGCTCGGCGACCATATTGTCGCGCAATTCCGACGCCGAGGCGGCTTCGCGCTGGAGATCGAGCTCCCGCCGGGTCCATTGCTTGAAATGCGCCACTACCAGCCGCGGCCGCAGCCGTTCGGCCTCGCCGCCGAGCAGTTCAACGTGGGTCGCGGCCCATTCATAGGTTTCGAGCGCGGCGGCGAATTCCTCTTCGATGCCGGGGCGGAGCACCTTTACCGCGACATCGCGCCCTTCGATCGTCACCGCGCGGTGAACCTGGGCGATAGACGCCGCGCCGACCGGCAC
>JANLQS010000085.1:0-1679 GCA_031367995.1 Sphingomonas sp. | reverse complement strand
CCGCACATGAAGTCGTTCACGCGGATCGCCATGTCGGCGATGTCGTTCATCTCGTCCTGGCTGGCCCAGCCGAAGCAGGCGATATGCTCGTCGGCGACCATCGGGTCGTTGAGCGCATCGTCCTTGTAATAATATTCGATGATCGTGCGCGGCAGCTGGGTGCCTTCCTCGATCCCCAGCCGCTTCGACAGCGAGCCCGCGGCGACGTTGCGGATGACGACCTCGATCGGGATGATCTCGACCTGGCGGATCAATTGCTCGCGCATGTTGAGGCGGCGAATGAAATGGGTCGGGATGCCGATCGTCTGGAGCGCGGTGAAGACATGTTCGGAGATGCGGTTGTTGAGCACGCCCTTGCCGTTGATGGTGCCGCGCTTCTGCGCGTTGAACGCGGTCGCGTCGTCCTTGAAATATTGGATCAAGGTGCCGGGCTCGGGACCCTCGTAGAGGATCTTGGCCTTGCCTTCGTAAATCTGGCGGCGACGGGACATAAAGCGGTGGGACTCCGGGGCTGAACGAGCGAGTGCGGGATATAGGCGAGGCGGCGAAGCGCGGCAATGGAGCGGGGCGAGATCGACCGTTCGCGCCGAAATGGCGGTGTTGCTGCACTGCAACACGCCTTAACCTTTCAATTTGTGCCGGGGAACGAACATGGCGGCCATACTTTTACACGGCCTCCCCGACGAACGCGGCACGGTGCCGCTCAGCGAAGGATTTGTTATGAAGAAGATAATGGTGGGGCTGCTCCTGGCCTCTGCCGCCGCGGCGAGCCCGGCGCTTGCCCGCGACAACAGCGGCTATGTCGGCATTGAAGGTGGCTATCTGTGGGCCAACAACCTCAATTTCGACGCTCGCACGACCACGGGCACCCCGACCACGATCAACAATCTGATCCAGGTCGACCTTGGTCACGGCTATGACATCGACGGCATTGCCGGTTACGATTTCGGCATGTTCCGCCTCGAAGGCGAACTCGGCTACAAGAGCGCCAAGATCAAGAACGTCAACGTTCGCGATTTCACGGTTGCTGGCGGCCCGACGGTTGGCCTTGGTGGCGGCGGTCACGCCAAGACCTACTCGGCGATGGTCAATGGCCTCATCGACCTTGGCTCCAATGACGGCTTCGGCTTCTACGCCGGCCCCGGCATCGGTTACGCCCGGACCAAGCTTTCGACCGGCGGAAGCTCGTATCGCGACAAGGGCCTCGCCCTTCAGGGCATCGCCGGCATTCGCTACGCGGTCTCGCCGAACCTCGATCTTGGCCTCAAGTACCGCTATTTCCGCGGTCCCAAGCTGCGCGACTCGTACGATTTCTTGACCGGCACCACGCCGACCACCGCCAGCATCGGCAGCCCGCGCTTCAAGTCGAGCTCGATCCTTGCCAGCCTGGTCTACAACTTCGCCGCGCCGGCCCCGCCGCCGCCGCCCCCGCCCCCCCCACCGCCGCCGCCCCCGCCGCCGCCTGCCACGCAGACGTGTGCCGACGGTTCGGTGATCCTGGCGACCGACGTGTGCCCGGCCCCGCCGCCGCCCCCGCCGCCGCCGCCGCCCGCGCCGGAGCCGACCGGTGAACGTGGCTAAGGCAATCGCCTGACCCAAATCGACGGCCCGCCCTCACCGGCGGGCCGTCTTTTTTGATCCGGATTTGGTCCGAAATCGCCAAGTTGCCGGAATGTCTG
>JANLQS010000077.1:0-22280 GCA_031367995.1 Sphingomonas sp. | reverse complement strand
TGGAAGTCGACGCCGAGACTGTGTTCGGCCATTATGACGTCACGCGCGAGGAAATGCTCGAGTTCGCGCGCAAATATGACCCGCAGCCGTTCCACCTCGATGACGAGGCTGCGGCCAAGACCCATTTCGGCCGCCTCGCTGCCTCGGGCTGGCATACGGCGGCGATGGCCATGGCGGTCATCGTCCGCCACCTCAATGCTCATCCGCAGGCCGGCCTCGGCTCGCCCGGGATCGACCAATTGCGCTGGCTCAAACCGGTCTATCCGGGCGATCGTCTGACCGTCCGCGGCAAAGTGCTCGAGAAGACCCCGTCGCGCTCGAAACCTGGCCTCGGCAGCTTTCGTACGGAGACCATCGTCACCAACCAGAATGATGTCGAGGTCATGCGCTACACCTCGATCATCCTCATGGCGCGGCGCCCGGCCGAAGGTTGAACGCGCTACCGTCGGCTCTCGGCCAGCAGCATCACGCCCAGCAGTAACGCCAGCGCGGTCAACCCCCAGCTCGCCGCCATCGGGATGACATGGCTTCCAATGACGATCTGGAACCCGGCATAGAGCCGGTAGGCGTGGATCGCGGCCGCCAGCAGGAACATCAGTGCCGCAATCGTCGTGAACGGCTTCGCGCGTGCGTTCATGGCTTCTCTCCCTCTCGCCAAATTAGCACGATCGGCCAGGATCGGCGATTCCCGGCTGCTTAGTCGCCGGCGAACGCCATCAGGCTCCGTACATCGACTCCTTCCGCTTCGAGCGCCGTCGTGCCGCCCAGCGCCGGCAAGTCGATGAGGAAGCGGGCGCCAACGATCTCGCCCCCTGCCCGCCTGACCAGCCGCGCCGCGGCCCGCGCGGTGCCACCGGTGGCGATGAGGTCGTCGAAGATCAGTACGCTAGCGCCCGGCGAACAGGCGTCGATATGCATGTGCAATCGGTCGCTGCCATATTCCAGCGCATAATCCTCGGCGATGGTCGCGCCCGGCAGCTTGCCGTCCTTGCGGATCAGCAGCAGCCCGGCACCGAGCCGGACCGCCAGCGCGCCACCGATGGCGAAACCGCGCGCCTCGATCGCCGCGACCAGGTCGACGGGCGCGTCGACGGTGGCGGCCAGCGCCTCGACCGCCCCGGCCAGGCCCTGTCCGTCGAGCAGCAAAGTGGTGATGTCGCGAAAGGCGATCCCGGCCTTGGGAAAGTCCGGGATGGTGCGGACCAGCGCCTTCAACTCGTCAGCGCCGCTCCGTCCCATATCCCTAGCCCTTCGGCGGCATCCCGGCCTTGGCCTTGGCGCGCGTGCGCTTGGCCTTGTTGGCCGGATCCAGCGGACCTTTGAGGGCCACCTTGCGCTTCGCCGACGTCCAGATGTTCTGATACGCCATATAGCCGAGCACGGTGCCGAACAGCAGGAAGATCACCACCGCGATCCCGGCCCGGTGGCGGTTCTCGAGTTTCGGTTCGGCGGTCCACACCAGGAACGCCGCGACGTCCTTGGCCATCTGGTCGACCGTGGCCTTGGTCCCGTCGGCGTAAGTCACCTGCCCTTCCGCGGTCAGCGGCGGCGGCATGGCCAGGTTCAAGTTGGCGAAATAGGGATTGTAGTGGAGCGACGCCGGTGTTTTCGACGCCGGGAATTGCTTGAGCAGCGCGGCTGGCTGGTTCTGGTAGCCGGTCAGCAGCGAATAGACATAGGCCGGCCCGCCCTCGCGTGCCTTGGTCATCAGCGACAGGTCGGGCGGCAACGCATTGTTGTTGGCCGCGCGGCCTGCCGTCTCGTTGGCGTAGGGACTCGGGAACATGTCGGCCGGGGTCGCCTTGCGCGTCGCCGCTTCGCCGGTGTCGGGGTTGATCGACGGCACTTCGGTCTTGAAGTCCGACGCATATTTCTTCACTTCGGCCTCGGAATAGCCGAGCTCGCGCAGGTCGCGGAAGGCAACCAGCTTGAGGCTGTGGCAGCCCGAGCAGACCTCTGTGTAGACCTGCAGCCCGCGCTGCACCTGCTGACGGTCGAAGCGGCCGAACGGCCCGTCCGATGCCAGCGCCAGCTCGCGCGGCTCCTTGTGGTAGAGATGCTCGGCGGTCACCTCGGGCGGCGCGCGGAAATAGGAAATCGCGCCCGACGCGAACGAGAACAGCATCACCAGGACGAACCCGATGCCGACGAAGAAACCGATGATGCGGACCATGAGCCCCAAGTCCCCTTAATGAGCCGCCGCGGGCGCCGACTTGGCCAGCCCGTAGGGAGCGCTTTCCTCATTCTCGCCGTGAAGCACCGACGCCGTGATCGACGACGGCAGCGGCAACGGCCGCTCGAACTTCGACACGAGCGGCAGGATGATCAGGAAGTGCGCGAAATAATAAGCCGCGGCGAGCTGGCCGAGCGCGGTGTTGAGCGGCGTCAGTTCCGCCCCGCCGATGTAGCCGAGCAGCAGGACATCGGCGACCAGTATCCAGAAGAAGCGCTTGAACACCGGCCGGTAATTGCCCGATCTTACCGGCGAGCGGTCGAGCCACGGCAGGAAGAACAACAGCAGGATCGACGCGAACATCGCCAGCACGCCCCACAGCTTGGCCGGGATCCAGAACAGGTTGAAGGTGCAACTGCGCAGGATCGCGTAGAACGGCCAGAAATACCATTCGGGGACGATGTGCGCCGGCGTCGCCAGCGGGTTGGCCGGGATGTAATTGTCCGGGTGGCCAAGCGAGTTCGGCGCGAAGAACAGCACCGCGCAATATATCAGCAGAAACAGCGCCGCGAACCAGCCGTCCTTGGCGGTGTAGAACGGGTGGAACGGCAGCGTGTCCGCCTCATCCTTGACGTCGACCCCGGTCGGGTTGTTCGAGCCCGGAATATGCAGCGACCAGATGTGGAGGATGACCACCCCGAAGATCACGAACGGCAGGAGGTAATGGAGCGAGAAGAAGCGCGTCAGCGCCGCCTGGTCGGGGGCGTAGCCGCCCAATAGCCAGATGCGGATCGGCTCGCCGACCAGCGGGAAGGCGCTGAAGAAGCCGGTGATGACCTGTGCGCCCCAGTAGCTCATTTGCCCCCACGGCAAGACGTAGCCCATGAACGCAGTCGCCATCATCAGCAGATAGATGACCAGGCCGAGCATCCAGATCAGCTCGCGCGGCGCCTTGTAGCTGCCGTAGAACAGGCCGCGGAAGATGTGGATGTAGACCGCGATGAAGAAGAAACTGGCGCCGTTGGCGTGGGCATAGCGCAACATCCACCCAGCGTTGACGTCGCGCATGATGTGCTCGACCGAATTGAATGCCTGGTCCGACGATGCATAATAATGCATCGCCAGCACTATCCCGGTGACGATCTGGATGGTCAGGAAAATTCCCGACAGCACCCCGAAATTCCAGAAGTAATTGAGGTTGCGCGGGACCGGATAGCCGCCGCCGACGGCGCCATAGACGAGCCGCGGCAACGGCAGCCGCTCGTCAAACCAGCGGCCCAGCTCGGTCTTCGGTTCATAGGGCTTGGCCCAGGCAAAGCTCATGACGTGGTCTTTCCTTAGCCGATGGTCACAACGGTGGGGGAAGTGAATTCATACACCGGAACCTGAAGGTTCAGCGGCGCCGGACCCTGGCGGATGCGCGCGGCGGTATCGTAGGCCGAGCCATGGCACGGGCAGAAATAGCCCCCGAACGGACCCTTGTTCTCGCCTTCACCGGTACCGAGCGGAATACAGCCCAGATGGGTGCAGACGCCCATGGTGATCAACCAGTTGGACTTGCCGGGCTTGGTCCGCTCCGCCAGCGTTTGCGGATCGCGCAGGTCGGACAGCTTGACCGCATTGGCTTCCGCGATTTCTTTCGGAGTGAGGTTGCGGACGAACACCGGCTGCTTGCGCCACACGGTCTTGATCGCCTGGCCCGGCTGGATCTTGGAAATGTCAACCTCGGTCGAGGCCAGCGCCAGCACATCGGCCGACGGACTCATCTGATTGACCAAGGGCAGCGCCACCGCGACCGCGCCGACGCCCGCGAAGCTGACCGCGGCGATGTTGATGAAGTCGCGGCGGCGGAGGCTGTGATCGGCCTCGACGTGCGCGGCGTTGGTCTCTTCCAGCGTGGCCATGCTCACCCTTAGTCGCAAGATTGGGTACAGTTCCCGGACAAACTGCCCCCGGGACCGATTGGCGGGCCTGATAGCGCCTCGCTTGGCCGATGCAAATGGCGAAATTGCAGACTTGGCGCTGCTCTGGATTTCAACGCGCCACCGGACTAACCGGCGAACCATGCGCATCGCCCTCTATCAGCCCGAAATTGCCGGCAATGTCGGCGCCGTGCTGCGCCTCGGGGCCTGCCTTGGCGTGGCCGTCGACCTGATCGAGCCGATGGGGTTTTCGTGGGACGACAAGCGCGTCCGGCGCACGGCGATGGACTATATCGATGAGGTCGAGGTGGCGCGCCATGCGGATTTCGACACCTTCCGCGCCGCGATCGGCGATGCCCGGCTGATCCTGTTCACGACCAAGGCCGAGCCTTCACCCTATGATTTCGGCTTCCGCGGCGACGATGTATTGCTGTTCGGCAAGGAATCCGCCGGCGTCCCGCGCGACGTGGCGGCGGCGTGCGACGCGGCGGTGCGGCTGCCGATCCGCCGCGAAGTGCGCTCGTTCAACCTTGCCAGCGCCGCCGCCATTGGCCTCGGCGAGGCGCTTCGCCAGACCAAGGGATTGCCCGCATGACCCCCCTCGACGACCAGCAGCAGGCCGCCCGCGACTGGTTCGATTCGCTGCGCTCCCGCATTTGCGCCGCGTTCGAGGCGATCGAGCACGAAGCGGGCAGCGACGCCGCCTTCGCCTTTACGCCGTGGGAGCGGGTCGAGGAAGACGGGTCCCCCGGCGGCGGGGGCGTGCGCGGACAGATGAATGGCAAGGTGTTCGAAAAGGTCGGGGTCAACGTGTCGAGCGTCGGCGGGCGCTTCAGCCCCGACTTCGCCGCCTCCATCCCCGGCGCCGAGGACGACCCAAGCTTCTTCGCCACCGGCATCAGCCTGGTTGCGCACATGGCCAACCCGCATGTTCCCGCGGTGCACATGAACACGCGGTTCCTGACCACCACCCGGCGCTGGTTCGGCGGCGGCGCGGACTTGAACCCGGCGATCCCCTATCCGGACGACACCGACGCATTCCACGCCCGATTGCGCGCCGCCTGCGCCGCCCATGACCCGACCTTCTACCCGCGCTTTTCCCAGTGGGCGGACGAGTATTTCTGGATTCCCCATCGCAACCGCGCACGCGGTGCCGGTGGCATTTTCTATGACCGGCTGGAGGATCATTTTGACGCCCATTTCGCCTTTACCCGCGATATCGGCGAAGCGTTCCTCGACATCTTCCCGCAGATCGTCCGCAAGCGCATGGATATGGACTTCACCGACGCGGACATGGACGCGCTGCTCGAATTTCGCGGGCGCTACGTCGAATTCAACCTGCTCTACGACCGTGGCACATTGTTCGGCCTCAAGACCGGCGGCAACATCGACGCCATCCTGATGAGCCTGCCGCCACTGGCGCGCTGGACGTGACCGTTTAGCTGGGAGCTGCAGCCAGCTGGGCGTATATCCGGCTGAGCATCGCGACATAGACGACCGCCACGCCGGCCTGGATCGCGCCGGTCAGCAACCCGACGATGAGCGCCCCGACGGTCATCGCGTCGGGCGCCCCGAACACCGCCGTGACCAGCGCCGCGCCGACCGCGCCGACGGCCACGATCAGGGCCAGGAACGCCGACAGGATCAGCAGGACGAACGCCAACAGGCGCCAGAAGTGACCGCGCGTGATGGCGAAGCTGCGCTTGAGAAGGGCGACCGGACCCTGGTCTTCGGCCATCACGACGACGGAGACGAGCAGCAGGCGCACCGCCAGCCAGATGAACGCCCCGATCACCACCAGCAGCAAGAGCGCGGCGACGCCCCTTGGTCCGCTGGCCACCCCGCCGCTTTTGGGGTCGATGAACCCTCCGACCGTCACGCTCAGCAGGACGAATGGCAGGACCAGGATCAGCATCGCCGAGAGCAATACCCACAGGCGCCGCGCCGCCAGCGCCATCGCCTGTCCCAGCGAACCGCTGAACCCGAGCGCGAGCCTGACCACCGTCAGTTGCGCGACAAGCCCGATCAACGCGTCGGCCAGAGTCAGGGCCGCGCCGGTGACATTCTTGTCCGCTCCCCCGATCTGGGCGCCGGGCGCGACCAGCCCGACGATCGCCGTCGGCAACACGATCAACCCCAGGGCCAGCGGCACCAGCAGCCGCTTGTCCCGCGCGATGAATGCCTTGGTCTCTTCCCACGCGCGTCCAATTGACACTGCCGTCATATTTCCCACCCGTTGCGGATTGTTGGCGCAAGCGTAGCAGCCGCCGCGCCGCTGGCAATCGGCCTTGCCCCGCGGCGCGGCGCGGGACATGGATGCCGGGATGACCGAGGCAATCGAATGGCGCGTCAGCGATGGGCTCACCGACTATCCGCAAGCGCTCGCCGCGATGGAAAAACGTGCCGCCGCGATCCGGGACGGCGAGGCCAAGGAACTCGTCTGGCTGCTCGAGCATCCCCCGCTGTTCACTGCCGGAACCAGCGCCGATCCGGCCGAACTGTTCAACCCGTTGGGCTTGCCGGTGTTCAATGCCGGCCGCGGCGGGCGCTACACCTATCACGGCCCGGGCCAGCGGGTCGGTTATGTCCTCGTCGACCTCGAGGCGCGCGGCCGCGACATTCGCCGATTCGTCCATTCGCTCGAAGGCTGGATGATCGCGGCCCTGAGCGAGGTCGGCATCGCCGCGCGGCGCGAGCCGGGGCGCATCGGCATCTGGACCGGCACCGGCGCAAGCGAGGCCAAAATCGGTGCCATCGGGGTCCGCGTGAAACGCTGGGTGACGCTTCACGGCTTTTCGATCAACGTCGCTCCCGACCTTGGCCATTTCGGCGGAATCGTCCCGTGCGGGATCGCCGATTATGGCGTGACAAGCCTGTCAGAGTTGGGCCAGGGCGACGCCATGAAACCTCTCGATGACGCTTTAAAGGCGAATTTACATAAGTTTCTCAAAGACTTATCGGATAAGTGACAAATCGATTGAGGGGATAGGCCATCCCGACTATTGTGCGCGCGATTTGCAAAGCGGGGGGTCCCGCAGCAAATCTCTATAATCTAGGGAGTTTTGAATGCGTGCTCTTATCCTGGTTGCCACGGCAGCCCTGGCGGTTTCGGCTTGCAGCAAGAACCAAGCCGCTGAAAATACGATGAATGTCGATGAGACGCTCACCACTGAGAATGTCGTCGCCAATGATACCACTGCCGTTGACGCAACCGCCAATGCGGATGCCAATATGGCGATGGATGCGAACATGGACGCCAACATGACCATGAACGCGACCACCAACACTAAGTAAGCGCACCTTCGCCGGCTTGCCGGCGATCGGTAAAAGAAAGGGCTGCCGGGCATTGTTCGGCGGCCCTTTTTCTTGCGTCCCGACTTGTCAGCAAGGGTTAAGGCCCTAGACTCCATCGTCAAAACCAGAACGGCCGCCCGGCGCGTTCCTGCGATGAAGGTCAGCCACCCATGCCCGCTTCGGTTCGCAAATCCCGCTTCGCCGCATCAGGGCTGAAACGCTGCGCGTTGGCCCTGGCGCTGTTCGCCACGCCGGTAGCCGCCACCGCCCAGGTGTTCGTTTCCGCTCCCGACTTTCGCGGCCCGCCGGTGACCGGCGCGGAGCCCGGCATCGTCCTGCCAATTGCCGGCGCCACCCCGCAGGAATATTCGGCGGCGATGCTGTGGAACCTGCGCGCCGGCCTCAATGTCGCGGCGCTGCAATGCCAGGCGATGCCGCTGGTCAACGCGGTTGAAAATTACAACGCCATGCTGGTCAATCACGGGCCGGAGATGAGAATCGCCTACAATGCCCTGATCGGCTATTTCACGCGCACCCAGGGCGTCGGCCCCGGAACCAAGGCGTTCGACCTCTACAATACGCGGACCTACAACGGCTTTTCGTCGCTCTACGCATTATTGGGCTTCTGCCATGTCGCCGGGCAGATTGGACGCGATGTCCTGTTTGCCCCGCGCGGAACGCTGTTCCAGGTCGCGCAGAACAGGATGCGGGAATTCCGCAACAGCCTGATCCCCGCCGCCGACCGCTTCTGGATTGCCCCGCCCCTGTACGTCCCGGCCCCCGTGCTCCCGCGGTTCGCGGCCAAATGCTATGACCACAACGGCGAGGTCAAGGCCAGCTGCCTGCGTTAGGCTAGCCCGACGACCTTGTGCGCCTGGATCGTCAAGCGCCACGCCGGCCGGGCCATCGCCAGCGCGATCGCCGCCGCTTCGGCCGCGGCGCGATCCGGCCCGTCCATCGGCTGGACAAGGAAATGGTCGAACCCCCAACTCTCGAGCGCGGCCGGGTCGATGCCGGCCTGCGGCCACACCAGTTTCAATTCGTCGCCCGACCGCTGGACGACGTCGCTGCCGGCCTTGGGGCTGATGCACAGCCAGTCGATCCCGGGCGTCGCGTGGAGCGTGCCATTGCTCTCGACCGCCACCCGAAAGTCCCGCGCGTGGAGCGCTGCGACCAACGCCGCGTCGAGTTGCAACATCGGTTCGCCGCCGGTGACCACCACCAGCCGCCGGTCAAGGCCTTCGCCCCACAGCGCTTCGACCTGCCCGGCCAGGGCTTCGGCATCGGCGAACTTGCCGCCACCGGCGCCGTCGGTGCCGACGAAATCGGTGTCGCAGAAGCGGCAGATCGCCTTGCGCCGATCCTCTTCCCGCCCGCTCCACAGATTGCACCCGGCGAAGCGCAGGAACACGGCGCGGCTGCCGGCCTGCATCCCCTCCCCCTGGAGCGTCAGGAAGGCTTCCTTGACGGCGTAGCTCATCGCCGCGTCGCGTAGCGCGTCGGATCGGGCAGTCCGGCGTCCTCGAACCCCTTGGCGCGCAGCCGGCAGGCATCGCACAGCCCGCACGCCCCGCCGTCCGCGCCAGGATCGTAACAGCTATGGCTCATTCCAGCGTCGAGTCCGAGCCGCTCGGCCTCGCGCGCAATTTCGCCTTTCGACAGATGCTGGAGCGGCGCGTGAACGGTGAACGAATCGCCTTCGACACCGGCCTTGGTCGCCTGGTTGGCGAGCGCTTCGAACGCCGCGATGAACGCCGGGCGGCAGTCAGGGTAGCCCGAATAATCGAGCGCGTTGACCCCGACGAACAGATCGCGGGCGCCCGCCGCTTCGGCCCACGCCAGCGCCAGGCTGAGGAACACCGTGTTGCGGGCGGGGACATAGGTCAGCGGGATGCCTTCCCCAACCCCGTCCTTGTTGATGCTCAAGGCCTCGTCGGTCAGCGAGGATCCACCAAACGCGCCGAGGTCGATCGGCAAGATCAGATGGCGGTCGGCAAGCACAGCGGCGATTCGCCGCGCCGCCTCAAGCTCGACCCGGTGACGCTGGCGATAGTCGATGGTCAGCGCGAGCACCTCGAACCCGGCCTCGCGCGCCAGCGCCGCGCAGACCATCGAATCGAGTCCGCCGGACAACAACACGACCGCCTTGCGGCTCATGTGCGCACGCCCAGCCTTGGCAGCGCCCAGAAGGTCAGCGCATAGAGCGCCAGCGTGCCCGCCACGCACAGCGCCATCGCCGGCCAGAAGCCGATCCCGGCGCGCAACAGGCGCGGCAGGACGATGAACAACGGCAGCGACGGCAGGATGAAGGTCAGCACCGAATTGGACAGTGCCGCGACCTTGGCGTCGTCGCGCGTATCGATCCACAGCAGGCTGAGCGCCAGGATCGACGTCAGCGGCAGCGCGGCGAGCAGCCCGCCCCAGCCCGGGTGGCGCTTGGCGACGACGGCGACCAGGGCCACCGTGAGACCGGCGAAACCGGCTTTGGCAAGAAAGGACCACATGACGCGCGCTCTAGCGCTCCCGACCCCGCGACGCAAAACCTGGCGGGCCGGCCAAAAAATGGGCCGCCCGTTCGCCTTTCGGCAGGGCGGCCCATGGTGCGGGGTTTAGCCCGCCAGGGAGGAAAACGTGCCGAACCCGGCACCCGACCGCCATAGCCTGGACAAGGTAAACGGGCGCTTAATGCTTTGGGCAATCGCCCACACGCCGGGCATGCAGCGTGTAGGCGAACGGATAGCTCTTGGAGATGCCTTGCGTCTCGATCCTGAGCGTGCGCGGAGTCAGCAGGGTCATGTCCGACCGGCCGAACCCGCCATCGGCGCAGGTGTAATGGATCACCGCCTTGGTCCCCGAATCCTCAATCACCACCCGCGTGCAGCGCCCGTTCCGTTGCTCCCACTGGGCAAGCAGCGAGGGATCGGCGAGGCACAGCCGCTCGGCATTCTTGCCATCGGCTGTGAGGCTGACGTCCCACATCCCCGGCAGCGCCGGCGCCATCGCCCGCGGCACTGCGGCCGCGCCCGCCGCCACGGCTGCGCAGACGGCGGCGAACGCGACAATTGTCGCTCGAGACGAAAAATCGCGAATCATGCGCTGAATTTAACTCAGGTTGGGTAAAACCGCCATCATTTCCCGGCGCTCGCCGGATCGATCGGGAAGCTCGTCGCGCAGAACGCGCAATCGACCCGGATCAGGCCGTCGTCGCCGGCCATCGCCGCTTGTTCTTCCTCCGGGAACCGGGCGATGACCGAGGCGATATAGTCGGGGCTGCAGCGGCATCCCTTGGTCAGCGCGATCGGCTCCAGCGCGCGGATTTCCGGCTCCTCGTGCAGCAATCGCCACAGCAGATCGTCGAGCGGCAGCGCGCGGTCGGTCAATTCGTCGGCCTTGACCGATCCGACCATCACCGCGACGTGCGGCCATTCGGGGTGATCGAGCCGGGTATGGATTCGGTCGCGCCCTTCCTCGCCCTCGGGCAGGTGCTGAAACATCAGCCCGCCCGCGACCCAGCCGGACCCGTCGTTGCGCACGGCCAGCCGGACTATCGACGGGATTTGCTCGGACTGGCTGAAATAGCTTTGCGCCGCCTGCGCCAGCCCCTCCCCTTCGAGCGGTACGATTCCCTGATAGCGCTCGTCGGTCGCCGGCTGGTCGAAGGTGATGGCGAGATACCCTTTGCCGAACAAGGCGAACAGGCTCGGGTGCGGCCCGGCCTCGGCCAGCCGCTCGGGATCGTGGCGGACATAGCCGCGCAATTCCCCGCCCTTATAGTCACACACCAACAGGTCGACGATGCCGGCCTCTGTCTGCGCCTGCAGCGTCATTTGCCCGCCGGGATCCTTGAGCATCGACCCGAGTAGCGCCGACAGCACTAGCGCCTCAGCCAGCAGCTTTTCGATGACGGGCGGGTAGTTGTGGTTGGCGAGGATCGCATCGAGCGTCCGGTCGATCCGCGCTGCCCGCCCACGGGCATGCCGCGCCGGAACCGTAACGCCAAGCGCGACGTCGGAGGAAAGCGAAGCTGCGGTCATCGCCGGCAAATGGTGGCCGGGAGGCCCAAACGCAACCGCGCGACGCTCAGCCGAGTTTCCCGAACAGCCACAACAGCAGCGCCTTTTGCGCGTGGAGGCGGTTCTCTGACTCGTCCCACACCGCCGAGGCCGGACCGTCGATGACCGCGTCGGTCACCTCCTCGCCGCGGTGCGCGGGCAGGCAGTGGAGGAAGATCGCGTCGGGCGCGGCGCGCGCCATCAGCGCCTCATCGACCCGGAACGGGGTGAGGCACTCGCGGCGATACTCGTCGTCCGCCTGGCCCATCGACGTCCAGGTATCGGTGACGACCACTTCGACGCCGTCGATAGCCTCCAGCGGAAGGTCGCCAAAGAAGATGTCGTCGCGCAGATTGGCCACCGCCGACAGCGTCGGGTCGGGGTCGAACCCGCTGGGCGTCGCGACGTTGAGCGCGAAATTCATCAGCGACGCTGCCTCGATCAGGGAATTGCAGACATTGTTGCCGTCGCCAACCCACGCCCATTTCGTTCCCGCCAGCCGCGATTTCCGCTCGATCACGGTCTGCATGTCGGCCAGCAACTGGCAGGGGTGGGCGAGGTCGGTCAGCCCGTTGATTACCGGCACGGTGGCGTTGGCCGCCATCGCTTCGATGTTGGCGTGGCTGTCGGTGCGCAGCATGATCGCGTCGGCGAAGCGCGACACGACCCGCGCCGTGTCCGCCAGCGTCTCGCCGCGGCCAAGCTGCGACGAACCCGAATCGAGAATGATCGCCGAACCGCCGAGCTGGCGCATGGCGAGATCAAAGCTGATTCGTGTCCGGGTCGAGGCCTTTTCGAAGATCATCGCCAAGACATGGCCGGCGAGCGGCGCGTCGGCATCGGGCCGTCCCTTGGGCCAGCCGGCGCGGGCCTCCTTGCGCGCCATCGCCTCCCCCAGCATCGCCGCGACGCCATCGGCGCCGGCATCGCTCAGGGTGAGGAAATGGCGCAGGGTCATGCCGCCTCTGGCACTTCGTACAGCGAGGCCGCCGCCGACAGCCGCTCGACGAACATTCGGATATGTTCTTCCTCGATGATCAGCGGCGGCAGGATGCGCATGACATTGTCGCCGGCGGCCACCGTCAGCAGCCCCTGCCCGCGCAGCCAGCCGACGAACGCCCGGCTGTCGGTCTTCATCTTGAGGCCGAGCATCAGGCCCTTGCCGCGGACGCTGTCGAACAATTGATCGTGGTTGGGGATCATCTGCTCCAGCGCGGCGCGGAGGCGGTCGCCCATCGCTTTGACGTGATCCAGAAATTCATCGTTGGCGACGACATCGAGCACGGCGGAACCCGCCGCCATCGCCAGCGGGTTGCCGCCATAGGTCGAGCCGTGGGTGCCGACGACCATGCCAGAGGCTGCTTTCTCGGTCGCCAGGCAGGCGCCCAAAGGGAAACCGCCGCCGATGCCCTTGGCCGAGGCCATGATGTCGGGGACGATGCCATATTGTTCATGCGCGAACAGCGTGCCGGTGCGGGCCATGCCGCACTGGACCTCGTCGAGCACCAGCATCAGGTCGCGTTCGTCGCACGCCTGGCGCAGGCCGCTCATGAATGACTGGCTGGCCGGGCGGATGCCGCCCTCGCCCTGGACCGGCTCGACGAGGAAGCCCGCCGTATGCTCGTCGACCGCCGCCAGAGCCGCCTCGAGATCGTCGAATTCGACCACCTTGAAGCCCGGCAGCAGTGGGGCGAAGCCGTCGCGCAATTTCTCCTGATTGGTCGCGCTGATCGTCGCCATCGTCCGCCCGTGGAAGGCGTTGCTGAACGTGATCAGGTCATGCTTGTGGGGATTGCCCTTGGCATGGTGATAGCGGCGCGCGGTTTTGATCGCGCACTCGACCGCCTCGGCGCCCGAATTGGCGAAGAACACCGTATCGGCGAAGGTCAGGTCGACCAGCCGCTGGGCCAACTTCTCGCCCTGTGGGGAGCCGTAGAGGTTGGAGACGTGGATCAGCGTCGCCGCCTGGTCCTGGATTGCCCTGGTCAGATGCGGGTGGCCATGCCCGAGCAGATTGACGGCGATGCCGCTGGCGAAGTCGAGGTATTGCTCGCCCTTCTCGCCATAGAGGAACACCCCCTCGCCCCTGACCGGCCTGACGTCGCAGCGCGGATAGACGGGCATGAGCGGCGTGATGGCCATGGGATAGCGTTCCTTGGGACGTTGAAAAGGCAAAGATACGCGGCCACGGGCCGCCGCCCGCGCCTATACCGCCGCCGCTTTTGCAAGGTCAAAAGAAAAGGGCGGACCCTTGCGGACCCGCCCTTCGCTTGCCTGGCGGCCTTGCGGCCGGGCGGCTTAGTCGTCGTGTTGGGTGCCGCGATCGTCTTCATAGCGGTCGTCACGGCCGTCGCGATCCTGGTCGTAACCGTTCTGCGCGTAGCCATTCTGGCCATAGCCATACTGGCCATTGCCGTACTGGTTGTAGCCGTACTGGTTGGCGTGATGGTCACCATAGTTGCGGTTCCCGTCACGGGCCTGGCGGCGGACGTTCCACTCAAGCCGGGCGATGCCGCGCTCGATATCGTTGACTTCGCCACGGTTGAGGCCACGACGCGAGGCATAGCTCAGCCGCGCTTCGAGCTGGTCGACCTGACGGTTGAGACCGACGAATTCGCCACGCGAGAGGATGCGAGCGTTGCCGAGCTGATGGATCTGGGCGTGAACCCGTTGGATTCGCGACTGCAGCGAGCGCACCGCGCCATAGTTATTCTGATATCCGTAGCCGTTCTGATTGCCGTAGCCGTTCTGATAACCATAGGGCTGCGGCTGCGGAGCCCACTGGGCGGCGGCCGGCGCGGCAATCGCCACGCTCGAAGCCATCAGGGCGGCGGAAATAAGGACCTTACGCATCGTCTCTCTCCTTCATGAGAAGCGTTGATGCCCCCTTCTAGGCCGGCCCGCTTGTTCTCACCCTGAACGCGGCCGTTATCCAATGTTCAGCGAGGGAATCCTGCAGGACGCTGAATTTCCTCAACTCTTGATTTTCCATCCGCTCCTGAGCAGCGCGAAACAGATCCAGCCGAGCACGATATTCAGCATCAGCAGGCCGACCGCGCCGACCAACAGCGGCGAATCGCTTGTACCGAGGAAGCCGTGGCGGAAACCCGAGATGACATAGAAGAACGGGTTGGCGTGGCTCGCCGCGCGGAATGCCGGCGACAATTGGTTGGCCGAATAAAAAGTGCCCGATAGCAACGACAGCGGCGCGACGACGAAATTGCTGACCGCCGCCGCATGGTCGAACTTGTCGGCCCAGATCGAGGTGATGAGGCCGAGGAACGACAACATCAGCGCTCCCATCAACCCGAACCACAACGCGGTCAGCGGCGCCGCCAGCGCGACATGCACACCTGGCCAGAAGCTCATCACCAGCCACACTGCCCCGCCGACCAGGAAAGCACGCGTCACCGACGCGCCGACTAATCCGGCGATCAATTCCGCGGTCGACAAGGGCGGCATCAGATAATCGACGATCGTGCCCTGCATCTTGCCGACCAACAGCGAGAAGGACGAATTGGCGAAGGCATTCTGCAGCATCGCCATGACGATCAGCCCGGGGGCGATGAAATCGGCGAACGGGACGCCCATCACCATCCGCCCGCTGCGCCCCAGCGCGACGGTGAAAATAACCAGATAGAGCAGGGTCGTGATGGCCGGCGCCCACACGGTTTGCAGCTGGACCTTGAAGAACCGCCTGACCTCCTTGATATAAAGGGTCTTGAGGCCGCCCCAATTGACGCCTTCGAGTGTCGGCCTGCCGGGTTCGGCGGCAATCCAAGCTGGAGTCTGGTCGTTCACCCGACAATCGCCTATCGGCAGCGGCGGCGGCAAGCAACACGCGACAGGAGACAATAAGTTCATGAGCTGGACCGACGAGCGCATCGATCGCTTGAAAGCAATGTGGGCCAAGGGCTCCACCGCCAGCCAGATCGCCGACGATCTCGGCGGAGTGAGTCGCAACGCGGTGATCGGCAAGGCTCATCGCCTGGGCCTCGAATCGCGCCCCTCGCCGGTCAAGCCGGGCGAGGAAAAGGAAAAGAAGTCTCCGGCCAAGGCCGGCGCGACGCCCGCTCCCAAGATTGACAAGCCCAAGGCGGCCGCGCCGAGCGCGCCCAAGGCTCCAGCCCGCGCCGAAGCCAAGACCACGCCGTCGCCGCATGCCATGCCGGTCCGCCCGGTGCCGGCGACGTCGAAGACCGACCCGGCCAATATCCAGTATCGCTCGGTCGGGCCCGGTGGCTTCATCCGTCAGGGCCCCGGCGACACCCAGGCGCCGATCCCGCCCGCGCCGCCGCGCCGGCTGGTCCCGGCCAAGCCGTCGGTCGAAGTGTCCGACAAGACTTCGCTGCTCGAATTGAACGACCGCATCTGTCGCTGGCCGATGGGCCACCCCGGCGAGCCCGATTTCCACTTCTGCGGTCGCGACGCCAACCCCGGCTACCCTTATTGCGTCGATCATTGCGGCGTCGCCTACCAGGCGCAGCTGCCCCGCCGCGACCGCCGGCCGCCCCCGCCGCTTCCCTTCGGCGGTCCGCGGGTACGGTGATTACGAGCGAGGCCGGCCGACCCGCCGCCTCGCTAACTTTTCTCCTTGCTGTGGCCGCCGCGCCGCTTGGCATCGCGCGCCGCGCGACCCTATAGCGTTCGCAATATGTCCGACCTTTTTGCCACCGGCTCCGCGCCGTCCGCTCCCGACAGCTATGACGCTTCCGCCATCGAAGTGCTGGAGGGGCTGGAGCCGGTCCGCCGCCGCCCAGGCATGTACATCGGCGGGACCGACGCGCGCGCGCTTCACCACCTTGCCGCCGAAGTCATCGACAATTGCATGGACGAGGCCGTCGCCGGTCACGCCAACCGGATCGAGGTCACGCTCGAATCCGAAGCCGGTACCGCGGGGCGGCTTACCGTGACCGACAACGGCCGCGGCATTCCGGTCGACGCCCACCCCAAATATCCGGGCAAGTCGGCGCTCGAGGTGATCATGACGACGCTCCATTCGGGCGGGAAGTTCGAAGGTAAGGCATACTCCACCTCGGGCGGGCTCCACGGCGTCGGGGTCAGCGTCGTCAACGCGCTGTCGACCGAGACGATCGTCGAGGTGGCGCGCGACAAGACGCTCTACCGTCAGGCCTTTTCGCGCGGCATCGCCACCTCGGCGCTCGAAGAAATCGGCGCTGCCCCCAACCGCCGCGGCACCAGCGTCAGCTTCGTCCCCGACGCGAGCATCTTCGGGGCCGACGCCGCCTTCAGCCCCGAGCGATTGTACAAGCTCGCTCGGTCCAAGGCCTATCTGTTCGCCGGGGTCGAAATCCGCTGGCGCTGCGACCCGAGCCTCTGCTCTCCTGAAATCCCCGAAGCCGCCACCTTCCAATTCCCCGGCGGGCTTGCCGACCATTTGCGCGAGCAACTCGGGGAACGCGAATGCGTCACCTCCACCGCCTTCGCCGGGCGGCAGGATTTCCCCGACAGCCAGGGCGCGGCCGAATGGGCGGTCGCCTGGCCACTGTGGAGCGAAGGGTCGAACGAAAGTTATTATTGCAACACCATCCCCACCCCCGATGGCGGAACGCATGAGGCGGGCCTGCGCGCGGCATTGACCAAGGGGGTGCGCGCGTTCGGCGACCTGGTCGGCCAGAAAAAGGCCAAGGACATCACCGCCGACGACGTCATGAACGGCGTCGAACTGATGCTCAGCGTGTTCATCCGCAACCCCCATTTCCAGAGCCAGACCAAGGACCGCCTGACCAGCCTTGAGGCGGCGCGCTTCGTCGAGGCCGCGGTGCGCGATCATTTCGACCATTATTTATCCGACAATATGGACCGCGGCCGGGCCTTGCTCGGCGCGATCCTCGAGCGGATGGACGAGCGGCTCAAGCGCCGCGCCGAGCGCGAGGTCAAGCGCAAGACCGCGACTTCGGCGCGCAAGCTGCGCCTGCCCGGCAAGCTCACCGATTGCGCCAACGACGACGCCGCGGGCACCGAACTCTTCATTGTCGAGGGCGACAGCGCCGGCGGCTCGGCCAAGCAGGCGCGCAACCGCAAGACCCAGGCGATCCTGCCGATCCGCGGCAAGATTTTGAATGTCGCCAGCGCCACCGCCGACAAGATCCGCGCCAACAGCGAAATCGCCGATCTCCAGCAGGCCTTGGGCTGCGGCATCCGCGACCGCTGGGACGAAGCGGCGCTGCGCTACGAACGCATCATCATCATGACCGACGCCGACGTTGACGGCGCCCATATCGCGACCCTGCTGATGACCTTCTTCTTCCAGGAAATGCCCGAGCTGGTGCGGCGCGGCCACCTGTTCCTCGCCCAGCCGCCGCTGTACCGGCTGACCGCCGGCAGCAAATCCGCCTACGCCCGCGACGACGCCCACCGCGCCGAGCTCGAGCGCACCGAGTTCAAGGGCAAGAAGGTCGAGGTCGCCCGCTTCAAGGGGCTGGGGGAAATGAACCCCGATCAATTGAAGGAAACCACCATGGATCCGGGCAGCCGATCGCTGATCCGCATCACGCTGCCCGCCGACTATCAGGACCGCCAGCCGGTCAAGGACCTCGTCGAACGCCTCATGGGCAAGGACCCCGCCCACCGCTTCCAGTTCATCCAGAACAACGCCGCCAACCTCAGCGAGGACGAAATCGACGCCTGACCGCCGGGCCTCCCGTTGCCAGATACATGCCTCGCCGCGATTTCGCTTTGCACAGCCGCATCCGCTGATAATCTCGCCGACGCCGGATGACGACAAAAGGGGGTTCCAATGACCGCAATCGTGGCCGCGGTGTTGCTTGCAGCCCAGGCTGCGGCGACCGGCCCGCCGAAGCCGATTGTCCTTGAAGGCTCGTCCCGGTCGATTGAGGCAGTCTCCGTGCTGATCGTCAGCGCCGACGGAATGATCGAGCAATGCGATCCGGCTGATCGGCCTTATTGGAATATTCCTTCCCCGCCGGATCTCTGCTCGTCGTTCGCGGTCGGAACCCGCTACAGCGCGCCGGCCATCTTTCACGGCAAGCCCCAGCGCCGGCGCGTGACAATTCGCCTGATCACGCTCGAAGCGAATATGAAATAGGCCGGCAGGCGACGCCTGAGCGTCCCGTCGTGGGGCAATTCCGAGCATTTGTCGCGCGTTCGCAACGGTTCGCCGCACAGCCCCAAGTCGCGGGATTCCCTTAAGGATTCGTTTACCCTCATGACCGCAGTCGGAGGGTTCGCCCCAGCGGAAAACCGGCGCTCGCGCCGGGGATCCAGGGAGGCATCACGGGAGGGAGTGGCAATGCGTCGACTTGCGATCTGGTCATTTCTGTTGGCGTTTGCCGCGGCCCCGGTCGCGGCCGAAGCGCCGATCCAGCTCCAGCCACTCGAACGCGAGCTGCGGCAGATCGAAGCCGCCAACTCGGGCAACGTCGGTATCGCCGCGCTCGATCTCAGCAGCGGCGAGATGGTCAGCATCCACGGCGACGAACCGTTTCCGATGGCGAGCACCGTAAAGGTCGCCATCGCCGCCGAATATCTGTCGCAGGTCGAGCATGGCCGCCGCACCCTCGACACGATGATCCGCGGCAAGTCGGCGCGAAGCCTGCTCGAGCGGATGCTGATCCACAGCGACAATGTCGCGACCGACATCGTCCTCGCCGACCTCGGCGGCCCGGCCAACGTCCAGACCTGGCTGTCGCAGAACCGATTGTCGGGCCTCAGGATCGACCGCACCATCGCCCAATTGCTCAGCGCCCGCCGCGACCTCCGAGACCGCCGCGATTCGAGCACGCCCAAGGCGATGGTCACTCTGCTTCAGCGAATCGACAGCGGACAGCTAATCAAGCCTGCCAGCCGCAACTATTTGCTGTCGTTGATGTCGCGCTGCGCCACCGGCAAGAACCGCATGAAGGCGCTGCTGCCGTTCGGCACTCTGGTCGAGCACAAGACCGGCACGCTGACCGGTCTGGCGACCGACGTCGGCTTCATCACCCTGCCCGACGGCCGCCGCATCGCCATCGCCTTGTTCGCGCGCCAGGGCAGCAATCGCCCGCGCACGCTGGCCGAGGCGGCGCGCAAGATCTACGACGGCTTCGCCAACATCTTCGCGCTGCCATTCGGAAACTCGCCGACGGTGTCGCTCAACTAGGCGGCCTCCGACCTCTCCGCGCCGCGCCTCGCCTTCGCCGCGATTCCCTGCTAGGCGGCGCCCATGCTGACCATCTCCGGAATCACGGTGCGCCTTGGCGGGCGGACGATCCTCGACCGCGCGACCGCCGCGATTCCGCCCGGCGCACGCGTCGGTCTGATCGGCCGCAACGGCGCCGGCAAGTCGACATTGATGAAGGTCATCATCGGCCAGCTGGAGGCCGACGAGGGCGAGATCGAGATGCCCCGCCGCACCCGCCTGGGCTATATCGCGCAGGAAGCGCCGGCGGGCAGCGCCACCCCGTTCGACACCGTTCTCGCCGCCGATACCGAGCGCGCCGCTCTGCTCCACGAGGCGGAAACCTGCCACCATCCCGACCGGCTCGGCCATGTTTACGACCGGCTGCTGGCGATCGACGCCTACAGCGCCGACGCCCGCGCCGCCCGCATCCTCCTCGGCCTCGGCTTCGACGAGGACATGCAGGGCCAGCCGCTCGACAGCTTCTCGGGCGGGTGGAAGATGCGCGTCGCGCTCGCCGCTCTGCTGTTCTCGCAGCCCGACGTGCTTTTGCTCGACGAGCCGTCGAACCACCTCGATCTGGAAGCGACCTTGTGGCTCGAAAATTTCCTCAAGGGCTATGCCGGGACCTTGATCGTCATCAGCCACGAACGCGACCTGCTCAACAACGTCGTTGACAATATTCTCCATCTGTCGGGCGGCAAGATCGCGCTCTACGCCGGCACCTATGACGATTTCGAGCGCCAGCGCGCCGAGCGCGCCGCGCAGATCGCCTCGGCCCGCGCCGCGCAGGACGCCCAGCGTGCCCGGCTGCAGGATTATGTCGCGCGCAATTCGGCCCGCGCCTCGACCGCCAAGCAGGCCCAGAGCCGGGCCAAGATGCTGGCCAAGATGCAGCCGATCGCGGCCCTGGTCGACGACCCCAGCCTGAGCTTCGACTTTCCCAGCCCGACCGAACTCAAGCCGCCGTTGATCACGCTCGACATGGCGTCGGTCGGTTACTCGGCCGGCACGCCGGTGCTGAGCAAATTGAACCTGCGCATCGACCCCGACGACCGCATCGCCTTGCTTGGCCGCAACGGCAACGGCAAGACCACGCTCGCCCGCCTGCTCGCCGCCCAGCTCGCGCCGATGGCCGGCGAAATCCACGCCTCGGGCAAGATGCGCGTCGGTTACTTCACCCAGTATCAGGTCGAGGAACTGCATGGCGACGACACGCCGCTGCAGCACATGAGCCGGGCGATGGCCGGCAAGACCCCCGGCGCGATCCGCGCCCAGCTCGGCCGCTTCGGTTTCTCGGGCGACAAGGCCAATACCCTGGTCGGCAAATTGTCGGGCGGCGAGCGCGCCCGCCTGGCGCTGGCGCTGATCACTCGCGATGCGCCGCATCTGCTGATCCTCGACGAGCCGACCAACCACCTCGACGTCGACGCCCGCGAGGCTTTGGTCCAGGCGATGAACGGCTATGACGGCGCGGTCATCCTCATCAGCCACGATCGCCACATGGTCGAACTGACCGCCGACCGGCTGGTGCTGGTCGATCATGGCGGCGCGGTCGATTATCCGGGCAGCATCGACGATTACATCGACTTCATCCTCGGCCGGAACCAGTCCAAAGGCGAGGCCAAACCGAAAAAGACCAAGCCCGGCCGTAAGGCAAGCGGTGAGGCCAAGGCGCTTCGCCAGGCCGCGGCGGCAGCCGAAGCCGCCAGCGCAAAACTCGCCGCCGAATGCGAAGCGCTCGACCGCGAACTCGCCGCCGCCTGCGCCAAAACGTTCACCGACCTCAGCCGCCGAAGAGCGCGCCTCGCCGAGCAGCTCGCCGAGGCCGAAGCGCGCTGGCTCGACGCCAGCGAACAGCTCGACAGGATGGCGGCGTAACCGGCCACCGCTGCGCTTGTTACCGCGCCCCGAACCCGCTCAACATCGTCCGCGCGGTCTTGAACGCGATCAGCACGTCGAGCCAGGGCGAGAAATATTTGATGTAGAAGAAGTCGTACTGCAATTTCTCGTGGATCTCGTCGACCGCCGCGACATGGCCCTGGTTGACCTGCGCCCAGCCTGAAATCCCCGGCTTCACCACGTGCCGGTAGCGATAGAAGGGGATTTCGCCGGTATACCAGTTCGACAGCACAGCCGCCTCCGGGCGCGGGCCGATCCAGCTCATCTCGCCCTTCAATATGTTGAACATCTGCGGCAGTTCGTCGATCCGGCTGCGGCGGAGGAAGCCGCCCAGCCGGGTGATGCGCGCGTCGCCGTCGCTGGTCATCGCCGCTTCGCGCCCGGGGCCGTCGTCGTGGAGATGCATGGTCCGGAACTTGTAGATGGTGATCGGCTGGCCGCGCCGCCCGACGCGGCTTTGGCGGAACAGCGCCGGGCCCTTGCTGTCGATGCGGATGGCGAGCGCGACCAGCGCCATCAGCGGCCCCGCCAGGGGCAGGATGGCAATGGCGAACATCCAGTCGATCAGGCTCTTGATATGAAGATAGCCGCGCACCGGCACCAGACTGCCGAAGCTGTTCTCGGAAATATGGTTGATTCGCACCCGGCCGGTCATCGATTCATACAATTGCTTGACCTGGTAGACCACGCGGCCTTCGATCGCCGCATCGGCCAGCAGCGCTTCCCATTCGGGCGGCAAAGCGGCTGAAAAATCGGCGACGATCGCATCGCATCCGTCGGCCTCGCTCAGAATAGGT
>JANLQS010000039.1:0-4058 GCA_031367995.1 Sphingomonas sp. | reverse complement strand
CTGGCTGCTCGCCGCGTGGATCGTGATCCAGTGGATGACAGCGCTGCTGGCGGGCGGCGAGGGGATGCTGCTGGCGACCCCGGCGCATATCGGCGGGTTCGTGGCGGGACTGCTGCTGCAGCGCCCGTTGCTGCTGTGGCGGTACCGCGGGGCTTGAGGGAAGGCCTGCTTTGGCAGGCCGATCTGGTTTGTGGCATGTTGCCTGGTCGCGACCTTCCGGTCGCCTGATTGGGGGAGGATCCAATGCGGACTTTTTGGCTTGCAATGAGCGTTGCCTGCACTCTGGCCTGGCCGGCATCCGCCCAGACCCGCAACAAGCATTTCCCGATGGCCCACGGTCCGCTGCCGGCGGGCGCGGTGACCGCGACCAGTGGCCCGCCGTTCAGCGCCGCGGTGAGGGCCGGGGATACGCTCTATATTTCGGGGGCGATCGACCTCGATCCCGCAACCAGCAAACCACCGAGCGATCCCAAGGAGGGGGCCAAGCTGATTCTCGACGGGATGAAACGCACGGTCGAGGAAGCGGGCATGAGCATGGATGACCTAGTGTGGGTCCAAGTGTTCGCGTCAGACCTGTCAAACTATGCCGCGTTCAACGAGGTGTACCGCCGCTATTTCAAGGGGCCGATGCCGGCGCGCGCGTTCCTTGGCGCGGGCAGCCTGCTCGCGAACGCCCATTTCGAAGTCATGGGAATCGCCGTCAAAGCCAGGCATTAATGACGGTTAGCGCGAGCGTCGCGAGAGCCTAGGCTGGGGAGGCAGACTGATCCGGTTCGAGCAGCCGGTGCAGATGGACCACGACGTAGCGCATCTCGGCGTCGTCGACGGTGCGCTGGGCGGCGCCGCGCCAGGCTTCCTCGGCGTCGGCGTAGCAATCGTAGAGGCCGACGATGTCGACCGCGTTCAGATCGACGAAGTCGAGGCCGCGCGGATCCTTGACGCGGCCGCCGAAGACGAGGTGGAGCTTGCTCATGGCCGGCCCGCTACCACCAAATCGGGCGCTTGCGAACCGGCCAATTGAGCTTCCCTAGCGTTCGCCGCGGACCGAGCCGAGCGCCGCCTGGCCCGAGGCGCGGACCGCCTGGCCGAGGCCGTCGACGATCGAATCGACCACGCCCTTGCCGGCCTCCCGGGTAATGTTGAGGTCGGCGAGCTTGTCCTGGCCCGCCGAGCGCGCGGCATCGACCGCGGCGCGGCCGGCGCCGGTGACTCGCTCACCGACCGGTCCGATGATCTTGTCCTCGACCCTGGTGCGGGGCAGCAAGGCGGCGACCAGCGCGCCGACCGCGAGGCCGCCCGCGAGCGTCGCCAGCGGTGCCGAGCCGATGCCGTCGCCGAACGAGCGGCCGGCGGCAACAGCGCCTTCACGCGCGCTGTCATAGGCTTCGATGGCGGATTCGCGGGCGCTGTCGATGGCTTCGCCGGCGCGGTCGCGCAGCGTGTTGTCGGCCTTGCCGCGGCTGTGGCCCTTGTCCTTGACGCTCATGTCACTTTCTCCGTCTTGGCGCGCGCCCGCCGGGGGGTGCGGGCGCGCCGTCTGACCGGCGGGGGCGCCGGCGGTTCATGATCCTTGTTGTCGTCGTCGCCGGATGACGTCATGGCGCCGTAAGCGCGTCTGGCGGCGTCCTTGAGCGGATCGCGGGCGAGGAACATCGCCAAAGCCGCGACGATCCCGCCGGCGGCGACCGGACGGCGTTTGACCGCGTCGACCGCATCCTCTGCGAGGTCGGCGCCCTTGACCTTGGCCGCCTCCCACGCGTCGCTCGCCAGCGTCTTGGGCTGGAGCCGCTGCTGGAGCTCGCGCGCTGTGTCTATCAGCGCCGCCTTGGCCGTCTCGACCTCTGCGCGGGCCAGTGCCACCTTGTCGAGCGCTTTCACTTGGGTGCCTCGAGACGCTGCTTGGCGAGAAGTGCCAGGCCGCCCGCAACGGCCAAAGCGATGACCACCGCGACCAATCCGCCGGCGAGCGGGCCGATAAGGGTGGCGAGGGCGGCGCCGATGGTCAGGACCAAAGCGATGACCGCGGCGATGACCAGCAGCACCGCGCCGCCGAGGAGCATGGCGGGAACCTTGAAGCGGTCGGCTTCGGCCGCGACCTGGGCCTTGAGCAGCCCGGCCTCGGCCCTGGCATAGGCCTTGCCCTCGTCAATCAGCCGCCCGAACAGCTCGCCGATCGGCTTATCGTCGTCTTCGTCCATTCGCCCTCCCGGCGCGAGCATCAGTCGCTCTTGCGCTTGCCCGAGCCGGTCCCGGCGTCGAGCCCCGACTTGACCAGCCGGACGAGCGCGAAGCCGACCACGGCGGCGCCGGCAAGGGCGATCCCGGGGCTCTTCTTCACGAACGAGCGGGTGTCGTCGATCAATTCGTCGGCGTCCTTGGAGGCCAGGCGGTTGGCGGCGTCCTCAAGGCTGGTCGCGGCTTTCCGCGCATAATCGCCATATTCGGTGCCGAGCCGCTCATCGATGCCCGAGGCGGTGTCGCCGATCATCTTCGAGACATTGGCCAGCGCCTCGCTCGATTTCTCGATCCCCTGGCCGACAAAGCCGCGGGCCTTGTCGGCGGCCTGGCCCGACAGTTTTTCGGTGCCGGTACTAAGGCCGGTGCGGACCTTGTCGGAGATGCGCCCCCGCGATGTCGGTTCGGTCACGATCAAATCCTCCTCGCGCTCGGTGGTCGCGGCGCCCGCGATGATCTTGTCGGTTCCCTCGGGAAGCGTCTGGTCCTGCTCGTTCATAGTGTAATCTCCCTTTGACTAGAAGAACCCCGCGGCGCCCGCCTCGTTCCCCGGCGCGGGGCGAAAGTTGCACCCTTTGGCGCACGCCGTATAGGGGCCGCGAACGAAGCGGACCGGCGCTTCATCGAAAAGGGGCCTTCCGAATGACCGCGATCGTCGACCTCCACGCCCGCCAGATCCTCGACAGCAGGGGCAATCCGACGGTTGAGGTCGACGTGACGCTGGAGGATGGATCGATGGGTCGCGCGGCGGTGCCCTCGGGCGCGTCGACCGGGGCGCATGAGGCGGTCGAACTGCGCGACGGCGATGCCAAGCGCTGGGGCGGCAAGGGCGTCATGACCGCGGTGCAAAGCGTCAATGGCGAGATTGCCGAGGCGATCGTCGGCTATGAGGCCGAAGACCAGGCCGAGATCGACGCGGCGATGATTGCGCTCGACGGCACGCCCAACAAGGCGCGGCTGGGCGCCAACGCCATCCTCGGGGTCAGCCTGGCGGTGGCCAAGGCGGCGGCCGAGGCGCGCGGCCTGCCGCTGTATCGCTACGTCGGCGGGACCGGGGCGACGTTGCTGCCGGTGCCGATGATGAACATCCTCAACGGCGGGGCCCACGCCGACAACGGCATCGACTTCCAGGAATATATGGTCATGCCGGTCGGGGCGGAGAGCTTCTCCGAAGCGTTGCGCTGCGGGGCCGAAATTTTCCACGCGCTCAAGGCCGAGTTGCACGGCAAGGGCCTCAACACCGCGGTCGGCGACGAAGGCGGGTTCGCGCCCAACCTTCGCTCGGCGCGCGAGGCACTCGATGTGATCGGCGAGGCGGTCGGCATGGCCGGCTACAGGCTGGGCGACAATGTGCTGATCGCGCTCGACTGCGCGGCCAGCGAATTCTTCAAGGGCGGGGTCTACAAAATGACCGGGGAGGGGCTCGACCTCACGCCCGGCAAGATGGTCGAGTTCCTCGCCAGCCTCGCCGCCGATTATCCGATCGCGTCGATCGAAGACGGCATGGGCGAAGACGACATGGCCGGGTGGAAGGCGCTCACCGACACGCTCGGCGATCGCCTCCAGCTGGTCGGCGACGATCTGTTCGTGACCAACGAGGCGCGGCTGGCCGACGGCATCCGCGATGGCATCGCCAATTCGATCCTGGTCAAGGTCAACCAGATCGGGACGCTGACCGAGACGGTCGGCGCGGTGCGTATGGCGCAGGGCGCGGGCTATACCGCGGTGATGAGCCACCGCTCGGGCGAGACGGAGGATGCGACCATCGCCGACCTCGCGGTGGCGCTGGGCTGCGGCCAGATCAAGACCGGCAGCCTGGCGCG
>JANLQS010000037.1:0-2463 GCA_031367995.1 Sphingomonas sp. | reverse complement strand
GGTGGGCGAGAAGAAATTGCCGATCTTCATCCTGTCGGGCGTCGTCACCGGGGTCGTCGCGGCGCTGCTGATGCTTCAGCCCGACTTCGGCTCGACGATCATCTTCGTCACCGTATGGGTGGCGATGCTGGCCATCGCCGGGCTGTCGATGCGGCTGCTCGGCGGGCTCGGCGCGCTCGGACTGGTCGGAGTCGTGCTGGCTTATTTCTTCTACCCCGTGGCGACCGTCCGGATCGACGGCTTCCTGTTCGGCGAAGGCGATAATTTCCAGGTCGAGAACGCCATGCGGACGCTGACCGCGGGCGGGCTGTTCGGCATGGGGCCGGGCGGCGGCACCCGCAAGTTCGGGCTGCCCGAGCCACACACCGATTACATCTTCTCGGTCATCGGCGAGGAGTTCGGACTGATCGCCTGCCTCGCTATCGCCTGCCTATACATGGCGATCGTCGCGCGGGTGTTGATCAAGCTGCTCGACGAGGAATCGAACTTCGCCATCCTCGCCGCCGCCGGCTTGGTGATCGAATTCGGGCTGCAGGCGCTGATCAACATGGCGGTCAATGTCCAGATCGCGCCATCGAAGGGCATGACCCTGCCGTTCATCAGTTACGGCGGGTCGTCGATGCTGGCCTTGTCGATCGGCATGGGATTGCTGCTCGCCTTCACCCGGCGAAATCCCTATCTGACCCGCTCGCCCTATGTTGTAAAATGGGGCGGGGAGGCTGTGGAAGGATGAACATCACCCTCGCCGCCGGGGGCACCGGCGGGCATATGGTCCCAGCCCACGCGCTCGCCGCGGAGCTCAAGGCGCGCGGCCATGGCGTGATGCTGGTGACCGACGAGCGCGGGGCGAAAATCCCGGCGCTGTTCGAGGGCGTGCCGACCCATATTCTTCCCGCCGGACGCTTGGGCGGTGGGCCAATGGGGCTGCTCCGCGCGATCCGCTCGGTCATCGTCGGACGCCGCCAGGCCAAGGCGCTGTACCGCGAATTCCGGCCCGATGCGGTGGTCGGCTTTGGCGGTTACCCGGCATTCGCCGCCTTGCTCGCGGCCAGCGCCTCGCGCGTCCCGACCATCCTTCACGAGCAAAATGCGGTGCTCGGCCGGGTCAACCGGCTGCTCGCCGGCGAAGCGCGGGCGATCGCCACGGCTTATCCGGATGTCGAGCGGATGTCGGCGGCGGGCAAGCTCAAGGCGGTGCTGGTCGGCAATCCCGTGCGCGAATCCGTCGCGCGCCTCGGCGAAATGCCGTTCCCGCCGTTCGACGACACCGCGCCGCTCAAAATCCTCGTCACCGGCGGCAGCCAAGGCGCCTCGGTCCTCGGTCAAATCGTCCCCGACGGCCTCGGTATCCTGCCGCCTGGCCTGCGCCTGCGCCTGCAAGTCGTCCAGCAATGCCGTGCGGACGATATCGACGCGGTGCGCGCCCGCTATGCCGACCTCGGTATCCCCGCCGAATTGCTGACCTATATCGAGGACATGCCCGACCGCATCGCCGACGCGCACCTGGTCATCGCCCGCGCCGGTGCCTCGACCATCGCCGAGCTGACCGCCGCCGGCCGCCCGGCGATCCTCGTGCCCTTGCCCAGCGCGACCGACGATCACCAGACCGCCAACGCGCGCGAAATGGCCAGGGCCGGGGGGGCGCGGATGATTGCCCAGTCCGATTTCACCGCTGATGTGCTGAGCCAGCAAGTCGCGGCGATCGCCGGGGAGCCGGAGGCGCTGGCCAATGCCGCCGCCCGCGCTTTGTCGGTCGGCCGCCCGCACGCCACCCGCGACCTCGCCGACCTGGTCGAGCGCATCGCCGGTGGCGTCGCCCCGATCGAAGTCGGTCCGGCGGTCGCCAAGCGCGCTCCGGGATCGTTCGCGATGGGCGCGCCGGCATGAAGGATGACCCTCGATGAAGGCCATGGGCACCGAAATCGGCACCATCCACTTCGTCGGCATCGGCGGCATCGGCATGTCGGGGATCGCCGAGGTGATGCACTATCTCGGCTACAAGGTGCAGGGCAGCGACCAGGCGGAGGGCTATGTCGTCGAAGGCCTGCGCAAAGCCGGCATCCCGGTCATGATCGGGCATAGCGCGGACAACCTCGGCGATGCTGCGGTGGTGGTCTGCTCGACCGCCATCTCGCGCGGCAACCTCGAGGTCGAGGCGGCGATCGAGCGCCGCCTGCCGCTGGTCCGCCGCGCCGAAATGCTGGCCGAGCTGATGCGCATGCAATCGACCATCGCCGTCGCCGGCACCCACGGCAAGACCACGACCACGTCGATGATCGCCTGCCTGCTCGATGCCGGCGGGATCGACCCGACGGTGATCAACGGCGGGATCATCAATCGCTACGGCTCCAACGCCCGGCTCGGTACGTCCGACTGGATGGTGGTCGAGGCCGACGAGAGCGACGGCAGCTTCCTGCGCCTCGACGGCACCATCGCGGTCGTCACCAACATCGATCCCGAGCA
>JANLQS010000026.1:0-4255 GCA_031367995.1 Sphingomonas sp. | reverse complement strand
TCGACCGGGTTCTTGGCGACGCCGCGGGTCAGCGGACGGCGGCCGAGCCAGCGGCTGCGGCCGGCCTTGGCCAGCGTCTGGTTGCCGTTGTCGGGGTTGGACACCGCGCCGACGGTCGCCATGCAGTCCGAGCGGACATAGCGCTGCTCGCCCGAATTGAGGCGCAGGATGACCATCCCCTTGTCGCGGCCGACAACCTGGACATAGGTGCCGGCGGCGCGCGCCACCTGGCCACCCTTGCCGGGCTTGAGCTCGACGTTGTGGACGATTGTGCCGACCGGCATCTGGCCGACTTCCATGGCATTGCCAGGCTTCACGTCGACCTTCTTGCCGGAGATCACCTTGTCGCCCGGCGCGAGGCGCTGCGGGGCGATGATGTAAGCCTGCTCGCCGCCGTCATAGGTGACGAGCGCGATGAAGGCTGAGCGGTTGGGGTCATACTCGAGCCGCTCGACGGTCGCCGAGACGTCCCAGGTGCGACGCTTGAAGTCGATGATCCGGTACTTCTGCTTGTGGCCGCCGGCGATCCCGCGCGACGTCACATGGCCCTTGTTGTTGCGGCCACCGGTCTTGCGCTTGCCCTCGGTCAGGGACTTGACCGGCTTGCCCTTCCACAGCGACGACTTGTCGACGAGGATGAGGCCACGGCGGGCCGGGCTCGTCGGCTTATATGCTTTCAATGCCATCGGTTAGATCCCGCTCGTGATGTCGATCGACTGGCCTTCGGCCAGCGTCACGATGGCTTTTTTCGAGTCCGACCTCTTGTAGGGCGTACCCTTCCACTTCTTGGTCTTGCCCTTGGTCACGATCGTATTGACGTTGGTCACGGTGACGTTGAACAACGCCTCGACCGCGGCCTTGATCTCGGGCTTGGATGCCGTGCCGGCGACCTTGAACACCACCGCATTATATTCCGACACCATGGTCGACTTCTCGGTGATGTGCGGGGCGAGCACGATATCGTAGTGGCGATTGTCGATCGCCGCTGCGCTTGTGGGCTTCTTAGCCATTGAACCGGGCCTCCAGCTTTTCGACCGCGGCGCGGGTCAGGACCAGCGTCTCATGGCGCATGATGTCATAGACGTTGGCGCCGGCGGCCGGCATCAGGTTGATGTCACCGAGGTTCGAAGAGGCGCGGGCAAAACTAACGTTCAGCGCCTCGCCGTCGATCACCAACGCGGTCTTGCCGAAGCTCAATTTGTCGAGCTTGGCGCGGAGCGACTTGGTCTTGGCCTCGCCGTTCATGTCGAGGTTGTCGATGACGACCAGCTGGCCACCCATCGCCTTTGACGACAGCGCCATGCGAAGACCCAAAGCGCGGATCTTCTTGTTGAGGCTCGACGTGAAATCGCGGACGCGCGGGCCGTGGGCCTTGCCGCCACCGATGAAGATCGGGGCGCGGCGATCGCCGTGGCGGGCGGTGCCGCCGCCCTTCTGCTTGCCGAATTTCTTGCCGGTGCGGTTGACGTCCGAGCGCTCACGCGCGCCGCGGGCGGTGCCGCGGCGGTTGATCAGCTGCCACGTCACGACGCGGTGGAGGATGTCGGCACGCGGCTCGACACCGAACACGGCATCGTCGAGCTGGATATCCCCGCCCGCCTTGGCGGAGCCAGTCTCGCCGCTGAGGGTCTGGACCTTGACCTTCATCGCTTAGCCTTCCTTGCTCTCGTCGGCGGCAGGCGTATCGCCGTCCGCTTCCGAGGTCTGATTGTCGCTGTCCGGAGTGTTGCTGTCCGGGGTGTCGAGCTCGCCGCCGGCTTCCTGCTCGGCGGCGATGGCCTTGACCTCGTCATCGCCCGGGAGCGCCGGAATCTCGTGCACCGCGGCCTCTTCGACGAAACCGGCCGGGGCCATTTCCGTCTCGATGTCCTTGGCGTTTTCGAGCAGGCCGGCGGGGTAAGGCGCGCGGCCGTCGAGCGGCAGCTTGATCGCGTCGTGGACGGTCAGCCAGCCACCCTTCGATCCGGGCACCGAGCCCTTGACGAACAGCAGCCCGCGGGCGGCGTCCGTGCGGACGATCTCGAGGTTCTGCTGGGTACGATTGCGAGCGCCCATGTGGCCCGCCATCTTCTTGTTCTTGAACACCTTGCCCGGGTCCTGGCGTTGGCCGGTCGAACCATGCGAGCGGTGCGAGACCGAAACGCCGTGAGTGGCGCGAAGGCCCTTGAAGTTCCAGCGCTTCATCGCCCCGGCAAAGCCCTTGCCCTGGGTGACGCCGCAAATGTCGACCATCTGGCCGGCGACGAAATGGTCCGCGGTAATGGTCGCGCCGACATCGAGCAGGGCATCCTCGGCGACGCGGAACTCGACGACCTTGGCTTTCGCCTCGACCTCGGCCTTGCCGAACATCCCGCGCTGCGGCTTGTTGACGTTTTTCGCCTTGGCCTTGCCGGCCCCAAGCGCGACGGCGGTGTAGCCGTCCCGGGTCATTTCGCGGCGGGCGACGACCTGCAACTCTTCCAGCTGCAGGACGGTGACCGGCACATGCCGTCCGTCCGCCTGGAACAGGCGGGTCATGCCCATTTTCTTCGCGATCACGCCAGTGCGCATGATCCATACTCCCAAACAGAGGCCCTCCCGCGCGGTGAAACGCGAAAGGGCGTGCGCCCATGAAATTATGCGTGCCCCGCTGGGCTATTCCCGCTCCGAAGGGCGGGATGCGGGGGACGCAGACCGGGAGGCTCATGGAGCTTCCCGCGGTATCCCTTGATTCGTTGCTACGCCCGGAGGCGCTGCGTCGGTCCGGTAAAGGACCGCGCGGCCGAATCTGGCCGCGGAGCCAGCCCTTTAGGCCAGCTTGATCTCTACGTCCACCCCGGCGGCGAGATCGAGCTTCATCAAAGCATCGACCGTCTGCGGGGTCGGCTGGACGATATCCAGCAGACGTTTGTAGGTGCGCACCTCGAACTGCTCGCGCGACTTCTTGTCGACGTGCGGCGAACGGTTGACGGTGAACTTCTCGATGCGCGTCGGCAGCGGAATGGGACCGCGAATGAGAGCACCGGTGCGCCGAGCGGTGTCGGCGATCTCGCCCGTGGCCTGATCGAGCACACGGTGATCGAACGCCTTGAGGCGAATCCGGATATTCTGCGTTTCCATGTCCACTACCGATGCGAAAGAGCCAACGGCGCCTTGGCAAGCGCCGCAACGTTAAACCAAAATCGAAAAGCGAGCCGCGCGAAACCCTTGCGGGGAATCGCGCGGCTGGCGCCCTATATTACTTCGTGATCTCGCCGACAACCCCGGCGCCGACGGTCCGGCCGCCTTCGCGAATGGCGAAGCGCAGACCCTGGTCCATGGCGATCGGAGCGATCAGCTTGACGCCGAGCGAGACATTGTCGCCGGGCATGACCATCTCGGTCCCTTCCGGCAGCACCACTTCGCCCGTCACGTCGGTCGTGCGGAAGTAGAATTGCGGCCGGTAGTTGGCGAAGAACGGGGTGTGACGCCCGCCTTCGTCCTTCGACAGGACATAAACTTCCGCGTTGAAATCGGTGTGCGGCGTGATCGAGCCGGGCTTGCAGAGAACCTGCCCGCGCTCGACTTCTTCACGGCCGACGCCGCGGATCAGCGCGCCGATATTGTCGCCGGCTTGGCCCTGATCGAGCAGCTTGCGGAACATCTCGACGCCGGTGACGACGGTCTTCTTGGTGTCCTTGATGCCGACGATCTCGACTTCCTCGCCAACCTTGACGATGCCGGTCTCGACGCGACCGGTGACGACCGTGCCGCGGCCCGAGATCGAGAACACGTCCTCGATCGGCATCAGGAACGGCTTGTCGAGCGGGCGCTCGGGCTGCGGGATCCAGCTGTCGACGGCTTCCATCAGCTTGAGGATGGATTCGCGGCCGATTTCCGGGTTCTTGTCCTCGAGCGCGGCGAGTGCCGAACCCGGGATGATCGGAATATTGTCGCCGTCAAAGCCGCGCTTGGACAGCTCCTCGCGGATCTCCATCTCGACCAACTCGATCAATTCGGCATCGTCGACCTGGTCGACCTTGTTGAGGTAGACCACCATGGTCGGCACGCCGACCTGCTTGGCGAGCAGGATGTGCTCCTTGGTCTGCGGCATCGGCCCGTCGGCGGCCGACACGACCAGGATCGCGCCGTCCATCTGCGCGGCACCGGTGATCATGTTCTTCACATAATCGGCATGGCCCGGGCAATCGACGTGCGCATAGTGGCGCGCCGCGGTCTCATACTCGACGTGCGCGGTCGAGATGGTGATGCCGCGCTCGCGCTCTTCCGGCGCCTT
>JANLQS010000158.1:0-2653 GCA_031367995.1 Sphingomonas sp. | reverse complement strand
TCGGGCGACAAGGCTTCGGACGAATTGTGGTACGACCTCGCCGAGGACGTCGGCGGGACCGAATTCACCGGTTACTCGAGCCACGAGGGCGAAGGCGTGGTGCTGGCAATCGTCAAGGACGGCGCCCGCGTCGAGCGCGCTGCGACCGGCGAAAGAGTCACCGTCGTGCTCAACCAGACGCCTTTCTACGGGAAGAGCGGCGGGCAGGTCGGCGACGCCGGAAAATTGACCTCGCTCAAGGGTTTACAAGGCGACGTTATGGATACGTCTAAGCCTTTGGGGAAGCTCCACGCGCTCGATCTTGTCATAGCCGCCGGGTTCCTCGAACTCGGCGACACGGTCCACCAATCGGTCGATGTCGAGCGCCGCAACGCGGTTCGCGCCAACCATAGCGCGACCCATTTGCTCCACGCCGCGCTGCGCCATCGCCTCGGCGGCCACGTTACTCAGAAGGGCAGCCTCGTCGCCCCCGATCGCTTGCGCTTCGATTTCTCCCACCCGACCGCATTGTCGGCCGACGACATCGCCGCGGTCGAGGCCGAGGTGAATGCCCACATTCGCTCCAACGTCGCCGTCTCGACCCGCCTGATGACCCCCGACGACGCCATCGCCGCGGGCGCCATGGCCTTGTTCGGAGAAAAATACGGCGACGAAGTCCGCGTGCTGAGCATGGGCGATGCCGATTACAGCGTCGAGCTGTGCGGCGGCACGCACGTTACCGCGCTCGGCGACATCGCCATCTTCAAGATCATCAGCGAAAGCGCGGTGTCCTCGGGGGTGCGCCGCATCGAGGCGCTGACCGGCGAAGCTGCACGGCTGTGGCTTGTCGAGCGCGACGCCCGGCTGCGCGACGTCGCCGCCAGCCTCAAGACCTCGCCCGAAGACGTTCCCGCACGCGTCGCCGCTTTGGTCGAAACCGCCAAGCGCCTCGAACGCGAACTGGCCGACGCAAAGAAGGCGCTGGCGATGGGTGGCGGTGAGCGAAAAACCGACGAAGGCGAGGTAGTCAATGGAATCGATTTCTTCAGCGTGACGTTTCGCAATTTCGAACCAAAGAATCTTCGATCGGTGGTCGATGATTACAAGAAGGCGCGTGGAAGCGGTGTCGTAGCGGTACTTGCAGTCAATGAAGGTCGAGCGAGTGTCGCTGTAGGTGTCACTGACGATCTCGTCGCCACCGTCTCGGCGGTCGACCTCGTCAAGGCCGCCGTCGCCGCGCTTGGCGGTCAGGGCGGCGGCGGCCGTCCCGACATGGCCCAAGGCGGCGGCCCGGACGGCGAGAAGGCAAATGAGGCGCTCAAAGCAGTGAGGGACGCCCTAACGACCGCCAATTTGGATGCTTGAGCAGAGCCTCTCACGAGCACGCCAGCTTTCTGATGAAGTCTGGGAGGCCTTAGACGGAATTGCGGTAGCGTCGGACGATCGTACTCGCGTGGCCGCAGCCTTGATGAACCTGTCAATGTCGCATTATTCAGCGATTGTCGGGTTGTTGGAGTGCAGGCGCAATGCTTCAGCTTTTGCTCTCGTCAGACCTACAATAGACGGGTTCTTAAGGTCCCAATGGATACTTTTTCTGGCGTCCGATTTGGAGATCGAAGGGTTCGCAGCCGGAAGCGACCCGCCGGGGACGTTCACGATAGTGGATCGGCTTATCGAAAAAGGAATTTATCAGGACGACCTCAAGGCTGACCTGCTCAAGCCAATCTGGGGCTTGATTAGTGACTTCGTGCATGGAGGTGGTGCTTTGGCGCTTCGGCATATTAGCGAGGGCGCAATAGGGCCAAGTTTCAAGGATGAAGAGCTTGATGCAGTCTTGAAGCTGGCGAAGGGTTGGTTTGTGATGTGTGCCTCCGCAATCGCAAGCTTAGCTCAGTTGGAGCAGTTGCAGGACACTCTCAAAGCGATAGCTCATCGATTGGCAAGTTAACGAGATGACCTTCCGCGCCACCGTCCTCACCCTCTACCCGGAGATGTTCCCGGGCCCGCTCGGCATATCGCTCGCCGGGCGCGGGTTGGAGGAGGGCATCTGGAGCCTCGAGGCGTGCAACATCCGCGACCATGCCATCGACAAGCATCGCACCGTCGACGACACGCCGGCCGGCGGCGGGGCGGGGATGGTGCTGCGCTGCGACGTGTTGGCCGCCGCCATCGATGCGGTTGCCGACAGCCGCCCGATCCTCGCCATGACCCCGCGCGGGAGCCCGCTGACCCAGGCCCGCGTCCGCGACCTCAGCGCCGGCCCGGGCGCGATCATCCTGTGCGGCCGGTTCGAGGGGTTCGACGAGCGGATATTCGAGGCCAGGCCGGTCGAGCCGGTGAGCATAGGCGACTATATACTGTCGGGCGGCGAACTGGGCGCGATGGCCTTGCTCGATGCTTGCATTCGGCTGCTTCCCGGGATAATGGGCGCGGCCTCCAGCGGAGAGGAGGAGAGCTTCGAGCAAGCGCTCCTGGAATATCCGCATTACACCCGACCCAATGAATGGGAAGGACGCACGATCCCCGAAGTGCTGCGATCGGGGGATCATGCGAAGATCGCGGCGTGGCGTAAAGCGCGCTCGATCGACGACACACGGCTAAGGCGGCCGGACCTGATCGAGCGCCATGGGGGCGCATCGCAGGCGTCGCCCTCTGGTGCGCAGCGTGAACAATA
>JANLQS010000149.1:0-12911 GCA_031367995.1 Sphingomonas sp. | reverse complement strand
CCCGTACATGGCCTTGAACACGCTCGAGAAGCTTTACGTCGCCCTGCGCGACCTGCAGCCGCGGATCGAACTCAGCGACGACGTCATGGCCAAGGCCCGGGTGCCGCTCGAGCGGATGCTCGAAATGGCCGGGCGGACGGTCGGCCAGGGCGACGTCGGGAAACCGCAGATTTCGGGCGATTGAGGCAAGCGTTCCACCCGCCGCCGGCTCGCCTCGTCGTAACCGCCGATGACGTTTTGCAGCCATTCAGCTAGATGGACGTTATGGTAGCGGAACGTAAATTCATCGAGGGACATCTTATGCGCAAATCACTGTTCACCATGACCGCCTTCGCCGTCATGCTTCCGGCCTCGTTCAGCGTATCGGCGCCGGCCGCCGCCCACGTCCGCAATTATGCACACCATCATTATCATGGCCGGACCATTCGCAATTATCGGTATTGCCGCCATTCGCCGGGCAATACCGGCCTGATCGCCGGCGGTGTCGGCGGCGCGGTCGTCGGCAGCCAGGTTCTCGGCCACGGCCTGCTCGGCATAGGCGCCGGCGCGGTCGGCGGAGCGCTTGCCGGCCGCGCGATCGACCGCACGGTTACCGCCAAGCGCCGCTGCCGCTAAGCCACCGAGTTCAGCATCGGATGACCGGTCCCCCGCGCGGATATGAATCGGCGCGGGGGAGCGATCGCTGGCTATCGATCGGCGCGGTGGTGCTGGTCCATGTCGCGTTCGGCTGGGCCTTGCTCGCCGGGCTGAATGTTGACGTCCGTCATCCGGTTGAGCTGATCACCCGGATGGTCGAGATCGACCTGCCGCCGCCGCCGCCGCCGCCGCCTCCACCACCACCCGTTAAACGGGCGCGGGCGACCAAGGCCGCCGCCGCGCCCGCCACGCACGACCGCCTGGGCGGATCGACCGGACCGGCGCGCAAGCCGCGGCCGACGCCCGTCGCCCCGGTCGTCGCCAAATCGCCGACCCCGACACCCGGCGGGACGGCGGGGCATGGCACCGCTATCGGTAGCGGCAGCGGCGGCGGAACCGGCGGCAACGGCACGGGCAGCGGCAATGGCGCGGGCGGCACCGACCTCGAGCAGATCGCCGGCGAAATCCGCCCGTCCGACTATCCCAAGGCGGCGCTGAAAGCGGGCGTCGGCGGACGCGTCGAGTTTCGCTTCACCGTCTCCGCGAGCGGCCGCGTCACCAGCTGCGCGATCACCCGGTCGAGCGGCAATGCCGAGCTTGACGCCACCACCTGCCGGATCATCATCCAGCGCTTTCGCTATCGGCCCAGCACCGACGCCGCTGGCCGGCCGCGTGCCGACGAGGTCGAAGGTGACCATGTCTGGTCGGTCAACCGGCGCGAGGAGCAGGACTAAGGCGCCGGCGCCCGTTCTTGCTCGATCCGGCAGGCGACCAGCCACAATCCCAATATGGCCCACAGGTGGCGGGCATCCTCGAAGCTGCCGGTCAGGCCCTGGTAAGCCATCCCATCGAGGAAGGCCAAGCCGAGCCATAGCCGCGCTGCGTTGCCGCGCCCCCGACGCCACCGGCCGCTCCGCCGCGCGACATGGACCAGCAGCGCGACAAAGGCGCCGAGGCCGACGATGCCGCACTGGACGGCGAGGTTGAGGAAACCGTTGTGCGCGTCGGTCAGCGTTTGCGAAATCCCCGAGGGGCTGGCGAAGTGGACCGCGACGGAGTCGGCGCCAAGACCGCGGCCGAGCAAGGGGTGAGCGAGGGCATTGGTCAGCGCCTGAATCCAGATAGTCAAGCGGATCGAGGCCGCCATGCGAAGCCCGCCCGGCAAGTCCGCGACGAAGGCCGCGCCGGGGTAGGGGACGAGGGTCAGCGCCGCCGCGGCCACGAACAGCGTCGCCCCGCCGATGCCCGCGCCGAGCGCAAGCCAGGTCCATCGCGGCCGGTCGCCGCGCCATGCCAGCCAGCCCCACAGGCCGAAAGCGATCGCCAGCCCGCCAAGCCCGGGCGAAATTGTGGTCATCGCCGCCACTGTGCCGCCAGCAACGAGCAGGTTGCGTTGCCGCGGGCTGACGGCCCCAAGCTGACCGGCGAGGATCGCCAATATGACCGACACGACAAGGTAGTTGGCGGCCATATTGCCATTGAGGAAGGTCAGCGACAGCCGGGGATAGAGGCCAGCGGGAAGCGATCCGTGGGAGAATGCCAGGGCATGGTAAAGCCCCCCGTCCGGCGCTGCCGCGAACGCCGTCAGGCCGACCAGCGCAACCAGGGCGACGAGCGCGCTTCCCGCTAGCCACGCCCGCAACGCAAACTTTAAGTCGGCCGCGCTGCGCACCAGCGCCACCAACGCCAGCGGGATGGCGAGGAGGTATGCCTGTGTAGCCAGTTTGGCCATTGCCCGCGGCAGGTCGGCGGCGGTCAGGGTCGCCACAATCAGGCTGGCGCCATAGAGAGCGATCCAGCCCAACGCCGGATCCCAAGTCGGCAGCGAACGCCGCCGCACCGCATCCGCCGCCGCCCCGACCGCAACCGCGATGAAAAGGAAGTCACTGGGTACCGCGGCAAAGCCGATCAGCGCCACCGGTGGGCGCATCAGCGCCTGCGCGAACAGGAAGATTCCGACCAGCGCGAGGCGCGTGCGGCGGCCCTTCGCGCCGTCGATGCTCACCGCACCGGCGTCACATCGATGACGCCGGTTTCGGGGTGATGCTTGTCGAGGTGGCGCTTGATGATCCTGAGGTTGCGGCTGTTCGACTTGAAGAAATAATCGGGGATCGCGCCGACCCACGGGATCAGGCCGAGGAAGAAATCGATCCCGACATTTCCGGCCATGCGCGTCATTGCCCATTTCGACATGCCGAGGTTGCTCGCTTCCCACACCATGTAGCTGCCTAGCGCGGCGCCGGCGAGGTCGCCGACGACCGGGACGAAGTCGAGCAGCACATCGAGCCCGATCTTGTGGTTGGTGCCGGGGATGGTGAAGGCGCGCTCAAGCAGCAGTTCGAGCGCCTCGACCCGCTGGCGTACTGCCTGAGGGTCGGCGCCCATCGAGATATTGTTCAACGGATTCACTGCAGTCCTCCTGGAGCGGCGCGTGTCTTGAGCCCGCCAAGCGGGTGCCGAGCGTAGCGGTTTTCGACGAAGCCGGGCACGGCGCGCGACACCAGCGACCAGCGTATCGGCGCGGCGACCGCGATGAACAGTTGGTCGGCGTCCATCAATCGCGCCGCTTGCCCGAGCAATGCGTTGGTTTGCGCGGCACCGGCGACATCGCGCGCCTGATCGAGCAGTGTGTCCGCCTGGGCACTGCACACCGGTTTCACGATGCAGCGGAACTGCCTGAGGAACCAGGCTGGAGAGTCCGACGGCGCGACCGCATCGATCCAGGCGAAGTCGGCGCGGGCTCCGGGGGCAGCGCGCTCCACCTCGAAGCCCAACGGTCCCCAATCGGCATTCAGCCGCATCAGGATGATGTTGCCGCCCGGACCGTCGGGCAGGCTGACAAGCAGGTGGCGTGGCTCGGGCGCGGTCGTGCTCGCCGTTTTGGGTTCGGGCAACAGGTGCCGCGCCTCGGCGACCACCGCCGCCCGCCGCGCCGCGATCGGCTGACCCAGCCACCCCGGCTGCGGCAGCGTGCCGATCCCCGCCAGCCCGTCCTGGAGCAGGGTTGCGCGCGGATCGAGCCCGGGCACGCCGAGCGCCGCGATCAGCGCCTGGCGATCGAGCGCCTGACTCAGCAGGCGGCGGATGGCTGGATCGGCGGCGGGTCCGTCGGGGCGCGCCGGAACCAGCCCGAACAGTCCGGCGACCGGGTCGAAGCGCAACGCGCCTCGCGGCAATTTGACGCCATTCACCAGCGGCAAATCGGCGACCGTCCCGCCGAGCACGAGAGCGGCCTTGTCGTCGCGAAAAGCGGCGATCGCCTGCGCCGCTGGCATCGCCTCGAGGGTCACGTCCTCGCGCTCGCCCTCCTCGCCGTCGAGGCCCGGCAACTGCTGGCGAAGCACAATCGGGTGAGCCTCGCCGAGCGGCGGCTTGAGTTTCGGCTCGCGCACCGCGAACGGACCGGTGCCGAGCCCTTCGCGGATCAGGGCAAATTCGGGCTGGGCGAGCAACGTGAGGAGGTTGGCGCGCGGCACGCGCAGGCGAAGCTCGATCACCCGGTCGGTCATTGCCACCGCTTCATCCACCGCGCCAAGGGCATCGCGCGTCGCATTGTCGGCGGATGCCTTGCGCTGGCGATCGATCAGCTTGGCGATGTCCCGCGCCATGATCTTGCGACCGTCCGGCCAGGCGCCGTTGCCGAGCCGGAAGATGTAGCTCAGCCCGTCGTCGCTGACGTTCCATCGCTCCGCCAGCCCGGGCTCGATCTGACCGGTCGGGTCGAACCGCACCAGGCCCTGCGCGGTAGCCGCGCGGAGCACCGCCTCGCCTTCGTTGGCCGGGATACCAAGCGGGTCGCCGAGGCCCGGCTGGGCGGTACCGATGACAATGACATCTGTCGCGCCCTCGGCGTTCTTGCGGCATCCCGCCGCAGACGACATCAGCAGGATGGCCGCCGCGGTCGGGCCCAGCGCCCGCAGGGTTGAAAGCGGTTTCATCGCGACAAGGATGTAGCCTTAAACGGGGGTTCAGCAACCACTGGATATTGCGCTTCTACTGTTTTAGTGGACTAAGGCAGTGGGCGGGATTTCCCGCCGCGGCGAAAAGGGCGCGCGTGGCCGACGAACCGGGTATCTGGCAGCGGAGCGGCCACGACATCGAGCAACTGCCCGATCCGTTCGCGCCAGTGTCGCCAGCCGCCGAGGTTCCCGAAGCGCCGGCCGTTCATCCAAGCCGCCGCGCGTGGCGAATAGGTTTCCTGACCTTCGGCGCGGTGATTATCGTCACCTTGCTGTGGCTGGTATTCACTGCGCCGTTGAGCCGCGCGCTTGAGCCGCTTGACGACCCGGCGATGCTGCTGCTCAGCGCCGAGGGGCGGCCGATCGCCCATCGTGGCGCGATCAAGGAAGCGCCGGTCGAGATCGCCCGGCTCGATCCGCTGACCCCCAATGCGTTCATCGCCATCGAGGACCGGCGATTTCGCTCCCATTGGGGGATCGATCCGCGAGCGATCGGCCGGGCACTGGTCGCCGACATCCGTGCCGGCGGTGTCCGCCAGGGCGGCTCGACGCTGACCCAGCAACTGGCCAAGACCAGCTTCCTCAGTTCCGACCGGTCGATGAAACGCAAGGCGCAGGAGGTGATCATCGCCTTCTGGCTCGAAGCCTGGCTGACAAAGGACGAAATTCTCGCGCGCTATCTGTCGAGCGTCTACTTCGGCGATGGCGTCTATGGCCTGCGCGCCGCCGCTCACCATTATTTCGGGCGAGATCCGGAACGGCTGACGCTGGCCCAGTCGGCGATGCTCGCCGGGCTGGTCCAGGCGCCGTCGCGGCTGGCCCCGACGCGCAACCTCCCCGCCGCCCAGAAGCGCAGCCGGCTGGTGCTGCAGGCGATGGCCGACACGGGCATAATCAGCCCGGCCCGCGCCCGCGCCACCGTCTCCGCCCGCCCGATCCCCGGTGCCGGCAAGATCCCGGCCGGCACTTATTTCGCCGATTGGGTCGCACCGGCCGCCCGGGCGGCGTTCGAATCCGATTATGGCGAGGTCAAGGTCCCGACCACGCTCGATGCCGACCTTCAGCGGCTCGCCGTGCGGGCGATTGCCGGGGCCAGGCTCGGCGGCGCCCAGGCGGCGTTGGTGGCGATGCGGCCCGATGGAGAAATCGTCGCGATGGTCGGCGGCACCAGCTACAAGTCCTCGCCGTTCAACCGCGCTACCCAGGCCCGCCGCCAGCCCGGATCGGCGTTCAAGCTGTTCGTCTATCTTGCGGCCCTGCGCGCCGGCTACACGCCCGACAGTTTGATCGAGGACCGGCCGGTGACGATCGCCGGCTGGACCCCGCGCAACAGCGACGGCGTCTATCGCGGCTCCATCACCCTGCGCGAGGCCTTTGCTCGGTCGAGCAACGCCGCGACGGTGCGGCTGTCGGAGCAGGTCGGGCGGGCCAATGTGATCCGCGCCGCGCGAGAACTTGGCATCGCCTCGCCACTGACCAACGCGCCGAGCATCGCGCTCGGCACCTCGGGGGTCAGCCTGCTTGAACTGACCTCGGCTTACGCGGCGATCGCCGGCGGGCGCTATCCAGTGCAGCCGATCGGCCTGCCCCCCAAGCTCGAGCAGGAGCAGGGACTTGCCGGCTGGTTCGGGCGCGGCGGCTCGCTCGATCCGCACCGAGACTGGGCACCGATGCTCGACTTGCTGTGGAGTGCCGCCAACCAGGGAACCGGGCGCCGCGCCGCGCTGGCCATCCCGACCTTCGGCAAGACCGGCACAACGCAGGACAACCGCGACGCAATCTTCGTCGGCTTCGCCGGTGACCTGGTGGTCGGCGTGTGGGTCGGGCGCGACGACAACAAGTCGTTGGGTTCGATGAGCGGAGGGACCATCCCGGCGCAGATCTGGCGCGCGTTCATGGCGCCCGCCGTGGCGATCGACCATCGAGCCGGGCCTGTGCTGCCTTATCGCGCGCCCGTACCGCGCCCGGTCGAGCGGCCCGAACGGCAGAGCCCGCTGCCCGAGGATTGGGGCGACCCGGGCGAGGCCTTGCGCGAGATCATCGGCATTGTCGATGACCTGATCGGCGGCGACAAAAGGCGCTAGAAGCGGGCGGAGAAACCGGTCTTGAGCGTCGTTCCCGGCGTTGCCGAGGTCAGGCCGAAATCAACCTCGGTGTCGAGCTGGAAGGTCGGCGTCGTGAGGAAGGCGGCGGATAATCCGACGGTCGCATCCCAGGCGGTGACGCCGCCGTCGCGCTCGCGCCCGACCTGGCCGTCGAGCGCGGCCGACCAGCGGGGACTTAGCGTCAGCCCGAGCGAGGCGGCGCTCGACAGGCGGGCATGGTGGCCGTTGCCGTCGCCATCGGCATTCCAGTCGGCTTCTGGGGTCAGCGTCAGCGACAGCGGCCCGCCCAGCGGCGTCTGCATCGGCACCAGCAGCCCGCCTTCCCAGCGGCCGTTGCCGATCGGGTCGCGGGCGGTCGGCAGTTTGACGAACGGCATGACCGCGATCGAGGTCGCGGCGTCGGGGTCGCTGAAGCGATGCTTGAGCGCCACGGTCACATCGCCGAACCCGCTGTGCCGGGCGCCGCCGATGGTGCGGATGTGGTCGAACGGGGTGAGGCCGAGCTGGACCTCGGTGCGGTCGTCGAAGCCGTAGCGGAGTATGCTCGGGCCGAGCAGCAGCTCGCGATCGGCGTCGGACCGCGACCATTCGGCGAGTGAGGTTTCGAGCTGGAAAGAGCCGGCGGCGGCGGTGCAGGTGCCGGTCGCAAGGCCAGGTCGGTCGGTACAGAAGGCCGGCGGGTCGGCGGCGGCGGCCGGGGCTGCGGGGAGCGCAAGCAGGAGCAGGAACACCGCTTTCATGGCGCCGAAGGTAGCAAGTTCGTGCGGCGAGGGAAGCTTTCGGACAATCACGGTTAACGCGCTGATACCAAGTCGCTTTAAACCTTTCTCAACTCCTCGCGTCGTAATTCCATGGCAACCGGAAGCGACAGAAGCGGCCGGTGGGGGAAAGTGGACCCCCAGTGGAACCTTAAGGAGACCGGAAATGACGAATTTTCTCAAGCTGATCAAGAACACCAAGGGCGCCACCGCGATCGAGTACGGCCTGATCGCCGCGCTGATTGCCGTCGCCGCCATCGGCGCGATGCAGGGCATTGGTAACAAGCTCGGCACGACCTTCAACAACGTCTCGTCGAAGCTCGGCTAAGCCGACCGACCGGAAGGTTGAAAACAGGACGGCGGCGTCGGAAGACGCCGCCGTTTCTGTATCCGCGGCGGACGCAAAAAAGGGCGCCGCCAAGCGCCCTTTTGCTGTCCGGATGGTGGAGCCGAGGGGGATCGAACCCCTGACCTCTGCAATGCCATTGCAGCGCTCTCCCAGCTGAGCTACGGCCCCGTTTTCCGGTGTGTCGGAGGCGCCCTTTAGGGCAAGTTTCCCGTTGTGCAAACGAGAAATCCGCCCCGCGGCGACGCCCTTAATTTTCCTCTTCGTCGCCGCCGGTCGCGACGCCCAGATCATCCTCGCCGGTGGCCAGGTCGACTTCGTCGTCGGCGCTCGGCTCCTCATCCTCGTCGGGCACCAGATCCTCGGCGCCCAGGTCCTCGTCGGCCTTGACCTCCTTTTCGGGAGCGGAGACGGTTTCGAACGGCAGCGGCTGCTTCGACTTCAGCACCGGCTCGGGCTGAAACGCGTGGCCGCATTCGATGCAGGTCACGGGATTGTCCTTGCCAAGGTCGTAGAAACGCGTGGCGCATTTGGGGCAGGAGCGCTTGTGGCCCCATTCGGGATTGACCATCGGGTCCATTCTCCAGTCGGTGGTAGGCGGTAAGGAGCGGCGGTGCCGCGTCCAATTCGGGCGCGCCTTGCCATAGCCATGACGCCCTGTCAAAGCGCCGGCAGCATGGATTTGCCCTCACGCCCACTGCTGATCGCCGTCGATGGCCCCGCCGCCAGTGGCAAGGGGACGATCGCCCGGGCGTTGGCCGCGTATTATGGCCTGCCGCACATGGACACCGGGATGCTGTACCGCGCAGTCGCCCTCACATTGGTGCGGTTCGGCGGCGACTTCGACAGCGCATTCGAGGCGGTCCGCGCGGTTGCCGGGCTGGGCCAGATCGACCTCACCGACCCCGAGCTGCGGAGCGAGATCGTCGGTTCGGTCGCCAGCCGTATTTCGGCTTACCCGGCCGTCCGCGCGGCATTGGTCGAGCGGCAGCAGGCGTTCGCCCGCCAGCCCGGTGGCGCGGTCCTCGACGGGCGCGACGTCGGGACGGTCATTGCCCCCCAAGCCGACGCCAAATTGTTCGTCACCGCGTCGATCGAAGTGCGCGCCCAGCGCCGGCTGGCCGAACTGGAAGGCCGCGGGGTCCGCGTCCATTTCGACGAGATCGTCGCCGACCTCACCGCCCGCGACGAGCGCGACAGCCACCGCACCGACGCGCCGCTGGCCCAGGCCGAGGACGCGCTGTTGCTCGACACCAGTACGATGGACGCCGACGCGGCGGTCAAGCGGGCGATTGCGTTGGTCGACCAGCGGATCGGCTAGCAAGGTCGCGCCCGGCGCCGGCCGCCGCCGCCGCGCCGGGCTTGGCCTCGAGCAGCGCCGCAACGCGGGCGGCGAGCGCCTCGATCTCGGCCATCCGCCCGGCCAGCGGGGACGCGCGCGGCGCCGGATCGATCGCACACAGGGTGCCGAAGAAATGGCCGCCGACGACGATCGGCAGCGAGGCATAGCTTTTGAAGCCGTAGAGGACGGGCACCGGGTGGTTCCACCAGTCGGGATCCTGGCTGGTGTCGTCAATGACGATCGCCTTGCCGCCCTTGCGAATGTCGTCGCAGATCGTCTTGCGGATTTCGAGCTCCCCGCCGGGATCGAGGCCGAAGCCGATGCGGTCCTCGACCTGGCAGGCGATCCACCGTTCCTCCGAAACGAAGGCGACCGCGGCAAAACCCATGCCGGTCAGCGCGCACACCTCATTGAGGATGTGCCCGATCTCGGCATCGTCGCCAAGCGCGGCAATGGTGTCGGAAAGCGTGTCGGTCATCGGCCCTCGTTGGTGTCCATCGGCGCAACGCCGATGCGGCGCAAGGTGTTCATTTGGAGCGCGGAGGAGACGGAAAGGACCGCGAATGGTCCCAATGTTCGCCGTGACGGGACGGTTTGCGGTAGGCTGCGAGGGGCGGCGCGGCGGCGCGGAAGGTCACGAAAGTCACGGTACGTCGGCGCTGGAATCGCCCCGGCGCGGGGAGGGGGCGACGATCTTCGCGATCTGCGAGCGTTGGAGGGTGAATTTGCCTACGTCGGATGGGCAGGCGCGAGACAGGGGGGTGCAGCGCGCAGCAGGGCGCGGGAGTTTGATCGCGCCTAGCATGGTGAAGTTCGACTTTCTGCACCGACCTTATAAACCATATTGGTTCGTATTTGTCAATAACTTCTCACCCATTAGAACTTATTTTGGCAATCACATACTTGAGAAAGCAGAGCGAGTCGTGCAGAAGGAAGCGGACAGGCCGGCGCTAACCGGAGTGGATTGATCACTATAGTGGGAGGCGCGTCGCGCGCTCAACCGTCGTTTGCGGGATTCTCTAGCTCGCTGGCCGTCAGAGTGCCAAACTCAGCGATAAGTTCGTCGATTTGGTCAGTGAGCGCCATTAGGCGCCCGGCCAGTTCACAAACGCGCTCCACGGGCCAGTATTCAGGCTCTCCAGTCAGCCGCGCCTTCCCGACCCAACTGCGCATGGCAAGCTTGCCCTCTTTCTCGACAATCACACCGTGAACAATCGCGTTGCGGTCATTCATGGCCGATTTCGCTGCTTCGCAGAGCTTGCTCATGTCCTTTGCGGTTTCGCCGCCGATGTAATGATTGGTGACGCGCTGTAAGAGATCGATTTTCCCGCGCGATTGCATCGGGCGAAGCAGGGCGTTCTCCTGGTATTCTTCTAACCCTAAAAACTGGGCGATGAACGTGGTAACGCTATCGTCTAGAAGGGACGCGGCGAACACAACGCGAGCGACGTGAACCGCGTGTTCCTCGAAATACTCGTTGGAGAGTTGGTCCATGGCAGACACCAATCAAAAGCAAGAGGACGAGGTGCTTCGCCAAATGCTGGCGACCTCGCCGAAGCCGCACAAGTCAGCGACCAAGAAAAGCGGAAAAGACGGAAACGGCAATGGCGATCATCGCCGCGATTAGCGCCGCTACCGCGATATTGTTGGCGTTCTTGGCGGCCTCGGCGGCGTCACGCGCCGCTGTCGCGGCAGCCCACGCGGCATCTTTGGCGTCTTTGGCCGTCTCCAAGCTTTCGGCTTGGGAAGTCTCGTTGCGAAGGCGGGCTTCGTAGTCGAATTTTGACAGCCACTGGATGGCCCACAGGCGTTTGACCGCGAGGCTTATTGCAAAACGCGGCCCCTGATCGAGCCAAAGCCGCACGCGGTCTTCACCCATTTGCTCGAACTCTGCGAAGGTTTCCGCCCGTGTTGGAAAGATAGCCATACTGCCCCGCTCCGAAGGGCAGGAAGCTTCGCATAACTTACTCTAGAGTCCAGCGCTTGCGGCGCTCCCCGTAAAGAAAGGGGCGGCACAAGATAGTTAGGCTGCAAGTTTGTCAGTCTGCCGATAGGTCAGGCGCATGCCGCCGTTGCCATTCAAGGCTTCTCCGGCCTGTCTGCTTTCGCAAACCCTCGCTTGGCCTCAGCGCTTCACCCTGCTATGCGCGCCTCCGTCCGGCGGGCTTGGCTTGCGGGCGGGCCGCATTTCACGCGAGCGCATTCGGTCGGGGGGCGAGACGCTTCTTCGGGCCGGTCGCGCATTTCGCTGATGCTTCCGTCCGTAACCGATCCCAACGGGCGCCGCGGCGGTATTCGGCCGGCGCGGCATGTCCTGTTTCACCAAGTCCGCTCGACGGAAGCCGCCTCACTTTCGAGGTCCGGCCAGCGGCCGAAACGCTACTACCTGAAAGACACCCCCATCATGGCCACAACGGCTTTTCCGACCCGCGACGACTTCGCGGCGATGCTCAATGAAGCCCTCGGCGGCGAGAATGAATCGTTCGAAGGCAAGGTCGTCAAGGGCATTGTCACCGGCATCGAGAACGACCTTGCGGTGATCGACGTCGGCTTGAAGAGCGAAGGCCGCGTCGCGTTGCGCGAATTCGCCATGCCCGGACAGAAGAGCGAATTGAAGGTCGGCGACGAGGTCGAAGTCTATGTCGACCGCGTCGAGAACGCCCAGGGCGAAGCGATGCTCAGCCGCGACCGCGCCCGGCGCGAAGCCGCCTGGGACAAGCTTGAAAAGGAATTCGACAAGGGCGAGCGCGTCGACGGCGTGATCTTCGGCCGGGTCAAGGGCGGCTTCACCGTCGATCTGGGCGGGGCCGTGGCGTTCCTGCCGGGCAGCCAGGTGGATATCCGCCCGGTGCGCGACGTGACGCCGCTGATGGACATCAGCCAGCCGTTCCAGATTTTGAAGATGGATCGCCGCCGCGGCAATATCGTGGTGTCGCGCCGCGCCATCCTCGAAGAGACCCGCGCCGAGCAGCGTTCGGGCCTCATCCTCAGCCTCGAGGAAGGCCAGGTCATCGAGGGCGTGGTCAAGAACATCACCGATTACGGCGCGTTCGTCGATCTGGGCGGGATCGACGGGCTGCTGCACGTCACCGACATAAGCTACAAGCGCGTCGGCCACCCGGGCGAGGTCATCAACATCGGCGACACGGTCAAGGTGCAGATCATCCGCATCAACCGCGAGACGCAGCGCATTTCGCTCGGCATGAAGCAGCTTGAGAGCGACCCGTGGGAAGGCGCCGCGGCCAAATATCCGGTCGACGGCAATTTCACCGGCCGGGTCACCAACATCACCGAATATGGCGCCTTCGTCGAACTGGAGCCGGGCATCGAAGGCCTGGTTCACGTCAGCGAGATGAGCTGGACCAAGAAGAACGTTCACCCGGGCAAGATCGTCAGCACCAGCCAAGAGGTCGACGTCAAGGTGCTCGAGGTCGACGAGGAGAAGCGCCGGATTTCGCTCGGTCTCAAGCAGGCCCAGTCGAACCCGTGGGCCGACTTCGCCGACAAGCATCCGGTCGGCAGCGAAGTCGAGGGCGAGGTCAAGAACGCCACCGAATTCGGGCTGTTCATCGGGTTGGACGGCGACGTCGACGGGATGGTCCACATGTCGGACATCGCCTGGGGCGTGTCGGGCGAGGAAGCGCTGGCGCTCCACCACAAGGGCGAGAGCGTCAAGGCGCAAGTGCTCGACGTCGACGTCGAGAAGGAGCGCATTTCGCTGGGCATGAAGCAGCTCGAGCGCGGCGGAGTCGCGGTCGGCGGCGG
>JANLQS010000128.1:0-7787 GCA_031367995.1 Sphingomonas sp. | reverse complement strand
CCTTGGACATGCCCGCGGCGACCAGCTGCTGGTGATGGTCGCCAACCGCCTGCGGGTCGTCGTCACCGCCGAAATCGGCGATGTGTCCGCTCCCCGTCCGCTGCTGGCGCGGCTGGCGGGTGACGAGTTCACGATTTTCTTTCCGTCGATCGCCGGCAGCGCCGATGCCGAGCGGGTCGCGCGCCGGATCGCGCTGGCGATCGGCGAACCGTTCGAACTTCACGGCCACAGCATCGACATCGGCGCCTCGGTCGGACTGGCGATGAGCCCCGACCACGGCACCGCGATCGAAAGCCTGATGCGCGCCGCGGACATCGCCATGTACCGCGCCAAATCCCGCGGCGGCAGCCAATATTGCCTGTTCTCGGACGAATTGGCGCGCGAGCACCAGACCCGCATCGAGATCGAGGCCGCGCTGGGCGAAGCAGTCGAGCGGGGCGAGTTCCTGCTCGCCATGCAGCCGCAGCTGAGCCTCGCCACCGGCGAAGTCATCGGCTCCGAGGCCTTGCTCCGCTGGAACCACCCGCGCGACGGCATGCGCCAGCCCAACAGCTTCATCCCGATTGCCGAGCAGACCGGGATCATCGCCGAGATCGGCGACTGGGTGATCGCCGAAGTCGCCTCGATGCTCGCCGCCTGGCAGCGCGACGGGGTCGCCCAGCGCCTGTCGTTCAACGTCAGCCCGCGGCAGGTCGAGCGCGCCGACTTCTTCGTCAATCTGCGCGCCGCCATGGCCGCGCAAAATGTGTCGCTGTCGCTGATCGAGCTCGAATTCACCGAAACCGCGGCGATGGAATGTTCGGAGCAGGTGCTGGCCGAGATCGGCGCGCTACGCGACGACGGCGCGACCATCGCGATCGATGATTTCGGCACCGGTTACTCGAACATCGCCCGGCTGCGGACCATGCCGCTCGACCGGGTCAAGCTCGACCAGTCGCTGATCGCCGACATCGGCACCAGCGAGAAAGCGCGGGTCGTCGTCCAGGCGGTGATCCAGCTGATCAAGGGCGTCGGCGCGGAAATCGTCGCCGAAGCGGTCGAGAATATCGCTCAGGCCGACATCCTGCGCGCCATGGGCTGCGACATCGTCCAGGGGTTCATCTTCGCCGAACCGATGTTCGAGGATGACTATCTCGCCTGGACCCGCAACGCCAACCGGGTCGGGCGTTCTGTTGCCTGAGCGGGGGTTGGCGGTCGCCTAGGCGAAGGCTTTTTTGAGCACCCGCGCGTAAATCCGGCTGAGCGCCTCGATATCCGCCAGCGCCGCATGTTCGCCAACCTTGTGCATGGTTGCGTTGGGCAGGCCGAAATCGACCACCGGGCACAGCTGGATGAGGAAGCGGCCGTCGGACGTGCCGCCGCTGGTCGACAGCGCCGGCTCGATCCCGGTTTCCTCGCGGATCGCCGCCACCACCATGTCGTACAGCGCGCCTGGCGGGGTCAGAAATGCCTCCCCCGAGATCAGCGCCTTGACCGTTCCCTCGGGCGAGTGGCGGGTGACCACCTCGCGGACGCGGTCGACCAGGTCGGCGCCGCGCTGGAGGTTGTTGAAGCGGATATTGAACCGTGCCGACGCCCGGCCCGGGATCAGGTTGGGGGCGCCGGGCGGGGTCATCACCTCGGTGAATTCGAGGTTCGATGGCGGGAAGCTGTCACTGCCCTCGTCGAGCTTCCAGCCGTCCAATTCGGCGACGATCCGCGCCAGCGGCCCGACCGGATTGTCGGCGCGATGGGGGTAGGCGACGTGGCCCTGGTGGCCCGGCACCTCGATCCACATGTTGACCGACCCGCGCCGGCCGATCTTGATCGTGTCGCCCAACGCCACTTCGCTGGTCGGCTCGCCGATCAGGATCATGTCGGGCTGGATGGCGCGCTCGCGCAGCCAGTCGATGATCGCCACCGTGCCGTGCGCCGCCGGGCCTTCCTCGTCGCCGGTGATCAGCAGCGACAGCGTGCCGTTGCGCTGGTCATGACCGGCGGCGGCGGCGGCGAAGGCGGCGATGGCGCTCTTCATGTCGTTGGCGCCGCGCCCGGTCAGCACGCCGTTCTCGACGCGCGGTTCGAACGGATCGCCGTCCCAGCCTTCGCCCGGCGGCACCACGTCGAGGTGGCCGGCGAATCCGAAATGCGGCGAGCCTTCGCCACGCAGCGCGACAAGATTCTCGACCGGTTCGTCGGGCGCCATGCCGCGGGTGAAGCGGTGGACGGTGAAACCGAGCGGGACCAGCGCGGCTTCGAGGACGTCGAACACTTCCCCGCGCGCTGGCGTGATGCTGGGGCAGGCGATGAGCTTGCGGGCGAGGTCGATCGCGTCGATGCTGGTTGTCATGCACCCGGCCTAGCAAGGGGAACGCCATGCCGAAAGTCGATCTTGATTCGATTCCGCAAGTCAGCCGCACCGGATACCCACCGCCGTTCGACGCGCCGGTCGCCGGGCGGCTGCAACGGCGGCTCGCGCCCGCGACCGGGCTGACCGAATTCGGCGCGAGCCAAGTCGTGCTCGAGCCCGGCGCCTGGTCGAGCCAGCGCCACTGGCACGTGGGCGAGGACGAACTGCTGGTGATGACCAGCGGGCAGGCAGTGCTGATCGAGGATGACGGCGAGACCGTGCTTGTCCCCGGCGACGTTGCCGTGTGGGCAAAGGGCGTCCGCAACGGGCATCATGTGGTCAATCGCGGCGAGGTGCCGTGCACGTTCGTGGTGATTGGGGCCGGCGCCGAGCTGGGCGGCGCCTATAGCGACATCGACATGATCTTCACGCCGCAAGGCGACTATCAGCACAAGGACGGCACGCCTTACCCGACTAAGCGGGCCGATTAGGCCGGCTTGTCGGCCTCATATTGCTCGATCACCCACGGTTCTTGCTGGGCCAGTTCGATCCATTCGACGACGTCGGCGCGGTGGAGGACGGCTTCCATGTAGGTCGCGGCGAACGGCGGGATCTTGACGCCGTACGTGACAAAGCGCGTCACCACCGGCGCGAACATGATGTCGGCCGCAGTCCAGGCACCGAACAGATATTCGCCCAATCCGCCGTGACGGGCGCGGGCCTGGGCCCACAAGTTGAGGATACGAACGACCTCCGCCTCGACCTGCTCCGAAAGGTCAGTCGGGCCGAAGCTCTTGCGCACATTCATCGGCAAATCGCGGCGCAGATTGGCGAAACCCGAGTGCATCTCCGCCGCCATCGAGCGGGCCATGCCGCGGGCGACCTCGTCTTCGGGCCAGAAAAGCTCGCGACCGACGCGGTCGGCGAGGAATTCGATAATCGCCAGACTGTCCCAGACGACGCAATCGTCTTCCCACAGGATCGGCACTTTGCCGAGCGAGGGGGCGAATTCATCGCCTTCGCGGCGCTTTTCCCATTCCTCGTCGTAGAGCGGGACGACCAGCTCCTCGAATTCGAGACCCGATTGCCGACACGCCAGCCAGCCGCGCATCGACCAGCTCGAGTAAGCGCGATTGCCGATGACCAGTTTCATCATTGTTCGGCAGCCTCCACGATGGCGCTGCGCAAGTCGGCGATGCCGGCGCCGGTCTCGCTCGACGTGGGGTAGATCGAGGGATGCGAGGCAGGGTGTTTGGCGGCCTCGGCGCGGACCGCGTCGAGCACGTCGGCGAGCGCGGTCGGCTTAATCTTGTCGGCCTTGGTCAGCACGACGTTATAGCCGACCGCCGCCCTGTCGAGCATGACCATGACCTCGCGGTCGACGTCCTTGAGGCCGTGACGCGCATCGACCAGCACCAAAGCGCGCTTGAGCACCTGCCGCCCGCGCAGATAATCGTTGATCAGGAAGCGCCAGCGCTTGACCATGTCCTTGGGCGCCTCGGCGAAGCCATAGCCGGGCATGTCGACCAGGCGGAAGGTCAGCGGGCGGCCGACGTCGAAGAAGTTCAACTCCTGCGTCCGCCCCGGCGTGTTCGACGCACGCGCCAGCTTCGAGCGGTTGGCGATGGCGTTGATCAGCGACGACTTGCCGACGTTGGAGCGCCCGGCGAAGGCGATTTCCGGCACGTCGGGCGAGGGCAGATGTTGCAGGCCGGGCGCCGATTTCAAAAAGTCGATCGGTCCGGAAAACAATTTCCGCGCGCGTTCGGCCAGCGCTTCGTCGAGGGCGGCGCTGTCGCTCATTTCTTGATCGGCTTGGCCTCGAGGATGACGCTTCCCGCTTGCATGTCATAGCGCTTGTAGAGCCACTTCTGCTGGGCGATCGTGAGGATGTTCGACACCACCCAATAAAGCTGCAGCCCGGCCGCGAACGGGGCCATGACGAACATCATCACCCACGGCATGAAGCCGAACACCTGCTGCTGGACCGGGTCCATCTGGGCGGGGTTGAGCTTGAACTGCATCCACATCGTGACGCCGAGCAGGATCGGCAGGATGCCGAGCGCGAGGAAGTGCGGCGGGGTGAAATGAAGCAGGCCGAACAGATTGACCGGGGTCATCGGGTCGGGCGCCGACAAATCTTTGATCCACAGGATGAACGGCTGATGGCGCATTTCAACGCTGACCATCAGCACCTTGTAGAGCGCGTAGAATACCGGGATCTGGAGCAGGATCGGGAGGCAGCCCGCGGCCGGGTTGATCTTCTCCTCCTGATAGAGCTTTAGCATTTCCTGCTGGAGCCGCGGCTTGTCTTCCTTGTGGCGCTCTTGGATCGCCTTCATCTTCGGCTGGACGCGGCGCATCCCGGCCATCGAGCGGAACTGCTTGTCGGCGATCGGGAACATCAACGCGCGGACGATGAAGGTCAGGCAGATGATCGCCACGCCGAAGTTGCCGGTGGCGTGGAACAGCCAGGTCAACAGGCCGAAAATCGGCCGCATGAACCATTCAAACCAGCCCCAGTCGATCGATTTCGACAGCTTGGTGATGCCGGCGCTTTCATAGGTGTCGAGCCAGTGCTTTTCCTTGGCACCGGCGAAGAAGCGGGTCTCGCCGGCGACGATTTGGCCGGGGCCAACGACGATCGGCGCGCCGGCATAATCGGCCTGGTAGGCGCCGCTGTCGCCCTTGCGGAAGCTGGCCGCGACCTGCGCGTCGGCGGCGGGGACCAAGGCGGTCAGCCAATATTTGTCGGTAAAGCCGAGCCACCCGCCGCGGCTGTCGCGGGTGACCCCGGCCCGGTCTTCGTCGAGGGTCTTCCAGTCGGTGTCATAGTCGGCCTTGCCGGAGAGGAAGGAGATCGGGCCGACATGGTTGGTCCAGGTCGACGGATCGGCGCTCTTGGTGGCGCGGCTGACCAGGCCGTAGGGGCGCACCGCGACCGCCGCGGTGCCGAGGTTGGTAACTTGCTGGCGGATGGTGAACAGATAGCCTTCGTCGACCGCGACGATCAGCTCGAATTTCTGGCCGGTCGGGTTGGACCAGCTGAGCGTCACCGGATGACCCGGAGTCAGGGTCGGCGCGCTGGCCGTCCACAACGCATTGGCGTCCGGCGTCGCGACGCCTTCGCCGGTCCAGCCGAAGCCAGCGAAATAGGCGTTCTGTGCGCCGGTCGGCGAAAGCAAGCGGACGGGCGGCGAATCGGGGGCGAGCCCCTCGCGCTGACGGACCAGCATCAAATCGTCGATCCGTGCGCCCTTGAGGTCGATCGAGCCCTGCAAGCTGGGCGTGGCGATGCCGATGCGCGGCGAGTCGGCGAGCACCGTCGCGCGGTTGCGAATCGCGGCGGGCGCATTGGATGCCGGGCTCGCCTTGGGCTGTGGCAGCGGCGTGGCCTTGCCGTCGACGACTTGCGTGGTGCGCGGCCCGGCAGTGGTCACATAGCGGTCGGACAGGAAGCTCCAGCCGAACAGGACCAGCGCGGACAGCAGGATCGCCATCATCAGGTTGCGGTTGTCGTTCAAGGTCGGGGAGTCCTTCGATCGATCAGGGGACGGGATCGGGCCCTTGCCCGCCCCAGGGATGACATCGGCAGATCCGCTTGACCGCGAGCCAGCCGCCTTTGGCTGCCCCATAGCGCTCAAGCGCGGTGATCGCATAGGCCGAACAGCTCGGCTGGAACCGGCACGAAGGCGGCAGGATGCGGCTCGGGCCCTTCTGCCATGCTTTCGAAGCGAGGATCAGCGCCTGGGCGATCATGCGGCGAGTTTCTTCAACGCGCGCACCAGATCGTCACCGAGCGTCGCGAATTTGCGGTCGATGCCTTCGGAACGGCCGATCAGGACGTGATCGGCGCCGACGCGGCCGTGAAGCGGCAAGATATCCCGGGCAAGCGCGCGCAAACGCCGCTTTATGCGGTTGCGAGCCACCGCATTGCCGATCTTCTTGGTCACGGTAAAGCCGATACGCATAGCGGGATCGCCGTCATCGCGCGGGCGCACGAGCAGGACGAAGCCAGGCATGGGGGCGCGACGGCCGCGGTAGGCGGCAAGGAAGTCGGCGCGCTTCGTAAGGGTGACTAAGCCGACAGCTTCTTGCGGCCGCGGGCGCGGCGATTGTTCAGCACCTTGCGGCCGCCGACCGTCGCCATGCGGTGACGGAAGCCGTGACGCCGTGCCCGGACCAGATTGCTCGGCTGAAAAGTGCGCTTCATCGCTCATGCCTTCATGCGTCTAATGAAAAAGGGCCGCTGGAGCGGCCGTTGTCGATGGCGCCGATAGAGGCAGCATGGGCGAAAGTCAACGCTGCCCGGCCGTTTCCGACGGGGCGCCGCCGTCTTCAAGCTGAGCCTTGCGCATGGCTTCGCGGCGCCTGGCGCTCTCGCGGCGCAGGCCCCAATCGGCCCAGCGCCCGGCCTTGGGCTGCCAGCGTTTGAAACGGACATAGCGGCGCTTGGCCCACATGCTGGTCTTGAGCACCATCGCAAGGCCCAGCGCGAACACGAAAATGCCGCCCGGCCCGGGAATCGCGCCGGCCAAAGGCGAGACGAGAATGAGCAGCGCCCCGACGGCGAAGATCGTCCATTCGAAGATGGGGTTGTCGATGAACCGGGTCCATTGGTCGCGACTGAACATCACCCGGATGTGGGCAGGGGGGTGGGGCCGCGCAAGGGCTTGGCTTGCCATTGGTCCGACGTCGGGTCTAGCGTCGCACCGCCGAGCCAGGGGGACGATTGACCGACTGCCAAGGGACGGGCCGAAGGGGCTGCGGCTGATGGTCGCGTCCGTCGCCACCGTCGCTTACCTCGGGCTCGAGGCGCGCGCCGTCGAAGTGCAGGTCCAGTTGGCGCCTGGCCTGCCGTCTTTCGTCATCGTCGGGCTTGGCGACAAGGCCATCGCCGAGAGCCGCGAACGGGTCCGCGCCGCCTTGAACGCGATCGGCCTGGCATTGCCGCCGAAGCGAATCACCATCAACCTGTCGCCCGCCGATTTGCCCAAGGAAGGGTCGCATTACGACCTTCCCATTGCGCTCGGACTGCTGGCGGCGATCGGCGCGACCGACGCCGAAGGGCTGGCCAGCTATGTCGTGGTCGGCGAGCTTGGCCTCGACGGGCGGATCGCGGCGTCGCCGGGCGTGTTGCTTGCCGCGCTCCATGCGTCGGGGCGCGACATGGGGCTGATCTGCCCCGCCGCGCAGGGCGCCGAAGCGGCGTGGGCGGGCAACCTCGACCTGGTCGCCGCGCCCGATTTGCTGGCGCTGCTGGCGCATCTGAAGGGCACCGCCCTGCTGCCGGCGCCGTTGCCGGGCGAGGCCGAGCCGCCGGGGGCGGGGCCTGATCTCGCCGAGGTCAAGGGGCAGGAGGTTGCCAAGCGCGCGCTGGAGATTGCCGCCGCGGGCGGGCATAATCTGCTGATGTACGGGCCGCCGGGGGCGGGCAAGTCGCTGCTCGCGGCCTGCC
>JANLQS010000105.1:0-37839 GCA_031367995.1 Sphingomonas sp. | reverse complement strand
GGCTTCGAAGATCTGCCGCTCCGAATAGCTTTGCTCGGGCTGGTCGTCGGCACGGAACAGGTCGCGGGTCACTTCGGCGATCGACGTCAGGTCGCCCGAATTGATCTTCGCTTCATATTCCTGGGCGCGGCGCGACCACATGGTGCGCTTGACCTTGGGCTTGCCCTTAAGGGTCTCGAGCGCGTCCTTCATGGTTTTGTCGCTCGACAGCTTGCGCATGCCGACTGCGTCCGCCTTGCCGACCGGCACGCGGAGCGTCATGCGCTCTTTTTCGAAACGGAGGACATAGAGGTCGAGGCTGAGGCCCGCGATCTCGGTGCTTTGCAGCTCGACCACCCGGCCGACGCCATGCTTGGGGTACACAACATAATCGCCAACATCGAAGCTCAAGGGCTTGGCTGCCATTCTCGCACCTTTCTCATCATCCACGGGCAAAAGACCAATACACACCGCATCGCCCCCCAACAGCGACCCCCCGGTCACAGTCTCCAGCCTTGTGGATTTGATCCTGTATGAAACCGCCGCCGCGGAAAGCGCCGGCCGTTGTGGGATTATATAGCAGAAAAATCGTCAGATCGCGAATCCCAGTTGTTCGGGCCCGCCCGGCTCCTCATCGACGATGGCGTTCAGGCCAAGCCCGAGCAGGCGGATGCCCTTCGCCGGCGGCATCAGTTGGGCTAGCAGCGCCTGCCCCGCGGCCTCGAACGCGCCCCGATCGGCAACCGGTGCCGTGAAGCTTTTTGACCGGGTGATGAGGGTGAAATCGGCGAATTTCACCTTAAGCGTGACCGTCCGCCCCCGCACCTCGGCCCGGTCGACCCGATCCCAGGCGAAACCGGCGACCCGCGTCAGCTGCGCGACCAGCTCGACGGGGTCGATCAAATCGGTGTCGAACGTGCGTTCGGCGCTGACCGATTTATAGGGCCGGTCGGGCCGCACCGGCCGCTCGTCGATGCCGCGCGCGATCCGCCAATACCAGGTGCCGGCCGATCCGAAATGCGCCTCGAGCTGCTGGGCCGGCCAGGCGGCGAGGTCGGCGCCGGTGAGGATGCCGAGCCGCTCCATCCGGGCGGCGGTGACCGGGCCGACGCCGTGGAAGCGCTTGACCGGCAGGGTGGCGACAAACGCGGCTCCCCGATGCGGCGGAATGACGCACAGCCCGTCGGGCTTGTTGTGGTCCGACGCCAGCTTGGCGATGAATTTGCAGTAGCTGACGCCGGCTGAGGCGGTGAGCTGGGTCTCCGCCTTGATCCGCGCCCGAATTTCTTCGGCAATCGCGCGCGCACTGCCGAGGCCGAGGCGATCGTCGGTGACGTCGAGATAGGCCTCGTCGAGGCTCAATGGCTCGATCAGCTCGGTGTAATCGGCGAAGATCGCGCGGATCTGGTTCGACACGGCCTTGTAGACGTCGAATCGCGGCTTGACGAAGATCAGCTCGGGACAGCGGCGTTTGGCGCTGACCGACGGCATCGCCGAGCGGACGCCATATTTGCGCGCTTCATAGCTGGCCGCGGCGACGACGCCGCGGTGCCCGCCGCCGACCGCCACCGGCCGGCCTTTCAGCTCGGGCGCGTCGCGCTGCTCGACGCTGGCGTAGAAGGCGTCCATGTCGACATGAATGATCTTGCGCGGCGGGGGAGCGGTCACGCCGTGTTGCCTAGCTTGGCTTCGCGGCGGAGTCATGCTTTAGGGCGCGCAGTTCGTCGACTTGGGAATCAGCATGAACATCCACGAATATCAGGCCAAGGAGTTGCTCGCCCATTACTGCGTGCCGGTGCCCGCAGGCTATGCCGCGATGACCGCCGAGGAAGCCGCCGAGGCGGCCGACAAGCTCCCCGGGCCGTTGTGGGTGGTCAAGGCACAAATCCACGCCGGCGGGCGCGGCAAGGGCAAGTTCAAGGAACTCGGCCCCGACGCCAAGGGCGGCGTGCGCCTCGCCCATTCGATCGACGAAGTGCGCGCCCACGCCGAGGAAATGCTCGGCAAGACATTGGTGACGATCCAGACCGGGCCCGAGGGCAAGCAGGTCCAGCGATTGTACATCACCGACGGGGTCGACATCGAAAAGGAATTTTACCTCGCGCTGCTGGTCGATCGCGACAGCGGGCGGATCGCGGTCGTCGCTTCGACCGAGGGCGGCATGGACATCGAGGCGGTGGCCCATGACACGCCCGAGAAGATCCACACCATCACCATCGACCCGGCGACCGGCCTTATGCCGCACCACGGCCGGGCCGTGGCCAAGACGCTGGGCCTGACCGGCGACCTGGCCAAGCAGGCGTCGAGCGTTCTTGCCCATCTGTACCAGGCGTTTCTTGGCACCGACGCCAGCCAGATCGAGATCAACCCGCTGGCGGTAACGGCGGAGGGCCATCTGATGGTACTCGACGCCAAGGTCGGGTTCGATTCGAACGCCATGTTCCGCCACAAGGATCTCGCCGAATTGCGCGATTTGACCGAGGAAGATCCGATGGAGATCGAGGCGTCGAAATACGACCTTGCCTACATCAAGCTCGACGGCGACATCGGCTGCATGGTCAATGGCGCCGGGCTGGCGATGGCGACGATGGACATCATCAAGCTGAACGGCGCCTTCCCCGCCAACTTCCTCGACGTCGGCGGCGGCGCGTCCAAGGAAAAGGTCACCGCGGCGTTCAAGATCATTTTGAGCGATCCAGCGGTGAAGGGCATCCTCGTCAACATCTTCGGCGGCATCATGAAGTGCGACATCATCGCCGATGGCATCGTCGCCGCCGCGCGCGAAGTGAAGATCGCCGTGCCGCTGGTGGTCCGGCTGGAAGGGACCAATGTTGCCGAAGGCAAGGCGATCCTCGCCAATTCGGGCCTGCCGATCGTCGCCGCCAACGACCTCGGCGATGCCGCGCGCAAAATCGTCGCCGAAGTGAAAAACGCCGCCTAGCCTGCCGGAGAAACCGAATGAAACTCCTCGTCGCCGTCAAACGGGTGATCGATTACAACGTCAAGCCGCGGGTCAAGATGGACGGCAGCGGGGTCGACCTCGCCAACGTCAAGATGAGCATGAACCCGTTCGACGAAATCGCGGTCGAGGAAGCGATCCGGCTCAAGGAAAAGGGCGCGGCGACGGAGATCGTCGCGGTGTCAGTGGGACCGGCCAAGGCAACCGAGACGTTGCGCACTGCGCTGGCGATGGGCGCCGACCGGGCGATCCTGGTGCAGACCGACGACGAGGTCGAACCGCTCGCCGTGGCCAAGATCCTGAAGGCCATCGCCGACGAGGAACAGCCGGGGCTGGTGATCCTCGGCAAGCAGGCGATCGACGACGATTCGAACCAGGTCGGGCAGATGCTCGCCGCCTTGCTCGGCTGGCCGCAGGGCACGTTCGCGTCGAAGGTCGAGCTCGGCGCCGACACCGTCAGCGTCACCCGCGAGGTCGATGGCGGGCTCGAGACGCTCAAGCTGACGACGCCAGCGATCGTCACAACCGACCTGCGCCTCAACGAGCCGCGCTATGCGTCGCTGCCGAACATCATGAAAGCCAAGTCGAAACCGCTCGTCACCAAATCGCCCGCCGATCTCGGCGTCGACATCGCGCCGCGGCTGGAGACGTTGAAGGTGGTCGAGCCGGCCAAGCGCCAGGCGGGCATAAAGGTCGGCTCGGTCGATGAACTGGTGGCGAAACTGAAAGCACTGGGAGTGGCCAAATGAAGACGCTGGTTTTGGTCGAACATGAAGGCGGCGCGATCAAGGACGCGACGCTGGCCACCGTCACCGCCGCGGCCAAGCTCGGCGAGGTGCATTTGCTGGTCGCCGGCAAGGGCGTCGACGCGGTCGCTCAGGCCGCTACGAAGATCGCCGGCGCGGGGAAAGTCCACGTCGCCGATGCCGCCCACCTCGAGCACCAGCTGGCCGAGGATGTCGCGCCGGTCGCGGCGGCGCTGATGGCCAGCCACGACGCGTTCCTTGCTTCGTCGACCACGACCGGCAAAAATGTCGCGCCGCGCGTCGCCGCGTTGCTCGACGTGATGCAGATTTCGGACATCCTGTCGGTCGAGGGCGACGACACTTTCACGCGGCCGATCTACGCCGGCAACGCCATCGCCACGGTCAAGTCGAAGGATGCCAAGAAGGTCATCACGGTGCGCGGCACCGCGTTCGAAAAGGCGTCGGCCGAGGGCGGATCGGGGACGGTCGAGAAGGTCGATGCCGGCGCCGCCTCTGGCAAGGCCGAGTTCGTCGGCGCCGAACTCAGCAAGTCCGAGCGGCCCGAGCTGACCAGCGCCAAGGTGATCGTCTCGGGCGGGCGCGGGTTCGGGTCCAACGAAAAATTCCATGCCTTGCTCGATCCGCTGGCCGACAAGCTCGGCGCGGCGGTCGGCGCGTCGCGCGCCGCGGTCGATGCCGGCTATGCGCCAAACGATTATCAGGTCGGCCAGACGGGCAAGATCGTCGCGCCCGGCGTCTATGTCGCGATCGGCATTTCGGGCGCGATCCAGCATTTGGCGGGGATGAAGGATTCGAAGGTCATCATCGCCATCAACAAGGACGAGGAAGCGCCAATCTTCCAGGTCGCCGACATTGGCCTGGTCGGCGACCTGTTCAAGATCGTGCCCGAGCTGACCGAGAAATTGTGATGTCCGGCACTGGCGATTCGGCGTTCAGCGGGTCGGTCCCGGCGGCGTACGACCGCTATCTGGTACCGTTGCTGTTCGAGCCCTATGCCGACGATATGGCGCGGCGCGCGGCGCGGCTGGCGCCTGGCACCCTCCTCGAAGTCGCGGCCGGTACCGGGGTGGTCACGCGCCGCCTGGCCGACGCGCTGCCCGAGGCGCGGATCACCGCGACCGATTTGAACCCCGACATGCTGGCCTTCGTCCGGCCGCTCGAGAGCGCGCGGATCGCGGTCGCGGTGGCCGATGCCCAGGCGTTGCCATTCGGCGACGCGCTGTTCGACCTCGTCGTCTGCCAATATGGCTATATGTTCGTGCCGGACCGCACGTTGGCCTATCGCGAGGCGGCGCGGGTGCTCAAGCGCGGCGGGCGGATCTTGTTCAATGTGTGGGACGATATCGCCGACAATGACGCGGCCCATGCGCTCAATTTGGCGCTGGCGGAGGCGTTTCCCGACGATCCGCCGCGGTTCTTTGAACGCGGACCATTCTCCTACCACGACCATGCGCTGATCGAGGCCGAGCTGGACGCCGCCGGGTTCGACGACATCGCCATCGAGCGGGTCGAGCTGACGAGCCCGCTGGCCGACCCGAGCGGCGCCATCGCCGGCTTCATCGAGGGCAGCCCGATGGCCGCCGAATTGGCGGAGCGCGATCCGGCCGTGGTGGCGGCTGCGGTCGACCGCGCGCTGTCGGCGATCGCCGGACGGCTGCGCGCCGGGCCGCTGCGGATGGCGGCGCTGGTAGTGACCGCCGGCATGCCCGAGGCCTGAGCGGCCCATAGCAAAGGGCCCGCCCCGGGGGAGGCGGGCCCTGGCTGGGGACTGAGAAGAGCGTTAGTCGTTGCTGGCGCTGGCCGACCCGCTGGCGCCGCCGCTGGCCGACCCGCTGCCCGAGACCGAGGCCGAACCGGCGGCGTTGCCGACGCTGTTGAGGGCGGTCGTCGCCCGGTTGCGCACGGCAGTGCCGGCGGCGGTAGCGCGGTCGCGGACGGTGCCAACAGTCGAAGTGGCGCGGTCGCGCAGGCCAGTGACGGCGCTTTGCACGCCATTGGTGCCGATCAATTGCGCGCTGCCGCCAGCACTGGCGTTGCCCGACGCACTGCCGGCGAGCCCCTGGGTGGCGCCATCGACGGTGCCGGCGAGGCCGGCGTTACCGCTGACCGATCCGCTGCGGCTGTCGATCGAGTGCGAGCCGGTGACGCTGATGCTGACCGACCCGGTGATCGAGCGGCTGAGCGTGCCGCCGAGCGAACCGCCCAAAGCTCCGCCGAGCGATCCGCCGAGGCCGCCCGATCCACCGAGCGCGCCGCTGACGGCGCCGCCAAGGTTGCCGCCGACATTGCCGAGCAGCTGTGCCTGGGCGGGAACCGCGCCACCGGCGGCGAGCAGCAGGGTGAGGGAAAGAAACTTGGTCATGTGATCCTCCTTATGGCTGGGCGAACGAACGCCCATCCCAAGGAGAACGGCGGCGACATCTGGATTCTTCCCCCGCCGGCGATTTTTTTATCGGGCGCCGACCGCTTTCGGCGCGATACCGCACGTTGCGCAGACGATGCCGCGGCCGACCCGGCCCTTGCCGGGCACGGCTTCGGCGGCGAGGCGGTCGGCACTGCCCAGCGCAACCAGCCGCGCGGCGGCGAGCGGCGCGGCGAAACTGGTGCCGCGCACCCGCGCATAGCCTTTCCCGGGCGTGGCCGCGGCAATGTCCGCGCCGGGCGCGGCGAAATCGACGTGGGTTGCTCGGCCGGCTTCGACCAGCGCGCGGCCCTTGTCGTCGACCCCGGTCACGGCGACCACGCCGGGATAGCTGGCAGGGTAAGAAGGCGGCGCGGCGGGGCCATCGTTGCCGACCGCGGCGACGACGGCGATACCACGGCGGCGAATGGCATTGACCGCCGCCGCCAGCGCCCGGTTGTCGGGGCCGACGAGGCTCATGGTGATCACCGACGGCCGCTTCGACGCGGCCCAGCCCAAGGCCGCGACGATGGCGCTGGCCGATCCGGCGGCGGGGTTGCCGCCATAGACGTCGGCGACGAACAGCGAGGCACCGCGCGCCGCGCCGTGGAACGGCCCCTGGTCGCCGACCAGCAGCGAGGCGATGGCGGTGCCGTGCCCCGTCGCCGCCGCCGGGCCGGAGAAACCTTTCTGTTCGATCGACGCGTGGCCAAGCGACGGATGATTGGCGGCGCCGCCATCGATCATCGCAATGCGCCGACTTGACAGTGTCGCGCTGCCCGCGCCGGCCAGGCCGGCGGCGAGGATCGGCGCCAGCGGTCCGCCGGCGGGCTCGAATATATGGTCATAGTCGGCGTTGATCGCCGGGTCGGCGCCGCGCAACACGGCCAGCGCCTTGCGAACGTTCATCCTCGCCGGAACGCCGAGCGTCACCAGCCTCAGGCCGAGATTGGCATCGGTCCGATCGGCGGCGACGGTGAAGCCCAATCCGGCCGCGACCGCGAGATCGCCGGCCGTCGGATCGACCGCGATCAGCGCGCCGCGCCGGATCGGTTGTCCGGCGCCGTCGCGGTCGAGCGTTGCGCGATTGGCGGAGATCAGATCGGCCAGCCGCTGCAGGCGCAAGGCGTTGAGCGCGCCCAAGCCGACGTTGCCGCTCACGCCGCTGACCCAATCGAGCCGCGACCCCGCGGCCTGCCCGATCGCCCCAAGGCTTTGTCCGGCGCGACCTTGCTCCAGCGGAGAGAATCCGCCGATCACGCCGCCGACGGTGTTGCCGACCGTCTGACCGACGCCGCCCAGGAGCTGAGCCGAGGCGGGCACCGTCAGCATCGCCGTGGCGAGCAGCGAAATGGAGAAAATGCGCGTGGACATCATGATTCCTTTGTCTTTAGCAGGGCACGGGAAGAAACGACCAGCCGCGCTCGTTTCATCCCCATGAGGACAAATGGCATCACGAACCGAGCTCGAGCAGCAATTGCGCGACCATTGGCCGCGGCTGCGCCGCTTTGCCTATGCCCTAAGCCGCAACGGCGCCGACGCCGACGATCTGGTCCAGGACGTGGCGATGCGGGCGATGGCCAGTTGCGAACAGTGGCAGACCGGAACGCGGTTCGATTCGTGGATGTTCCGCATCGCCCGCAATCTATGGATCGATACCGTCCGTTCGCGCGGCCGGCGCGAGAAATATCTCGCCCCCGCCGAGGAAGGCGAGAGGATTGGCCACGACCCGCGCCCCGGGATCGAGGCGACGATCGACCTTGGCACCGCGATGGCGGCGATGCAGCGCCTGCCCGAGGAGCAGCGCGAAGTGGTCGCGCTCGTCCTGATCGACGGGCTTGGCTATCGCGAGGCGGCCGAATTGCTCGACTTGCCGATCGGGACGATTTCCAGCCGTTTGGCGCGCGGGCGTACGGCATTGATGACGATCTTGGGTGAGGATGATGGCGATGGATGACGAACGCTTTTTTGCCTGGCTCGATGGCGAGCTGGCGCCGGCCGAGGCCGCCGAAACCGCCGCCGCGGTGGCGCGCGACCCGGCACTGGTGGCCCGCGCCGAATCGCACCGCGCGATGCAGGCGCGGCTCGGCACGGCGTTCGCACCGCTGATGGCCGCGCCACTGCCCGATCGTATCGCCGAGCCGCCGGTCGACCTCGCCGCGGTGCGCGACACGCGCCAGGCGCGGCGCGGCGCATCCGGCGGCGTCCCGCAATGGGCGGCAATGGCGGCGACGCTGGTGCTCGGGCTTGGCCTTGGCACGGTGGTCGCGACCCGCGGGGTAAGCGATGCGCCGGTGGCGATCGACGGCGGGCGGATGGTCGCCACGGCCGGCCTCGACCGCGCGCTCGACCGCCAGCTGGCATCGGCTCAGGTCAGTAGCGGCGCCCGCGTCGGCCTGACCTTCCGCGCCGCCGACGGCAGCATCTGCCGTAGCTTCAGCGGCGTCGGCGGGGCGAGCGGGCTGGCCTGCCGGTCGGGCGACCGATGGCAACTGCGTGGCCTGTTCGGCGGCCAGCCGGCGAGCGGCGGCGAGTATCGCATGGCCGCCGGCGAGGATCCGCGTCTGGCCGCGCTGATCGAGCAAAACCTATCGGGCGAACCGTTCGACGCGGCGGCGGAGAAAGCGGCGATGGCGCGCGGCTGGCGCTAGTCGACGGCGGCGAACAGCTCGGCCGCGTCGTCGCTGTCGTCGGCATTCTCGACCGGTCCGGGACGGGCCAGCCTGAGCATCGCAAACCCCGCCACGGCCGACAGGAGCGACCCCGCCAGCGTGCCGAGCCTGGCCGCGTCGATCTCCGCCAGCCGGCCGGGAAAGGCGAGCGGGCCGATGAACAGGCTCATCGTGAAGCCGATTCCGCACAGCAAGGCGGCGCCATAGAGCTGCAGCCAGCTGGTGCCGCCCGGCCGCTCGGCGAAACCGGTGCGGACTCCGATCCAGGCGGCACCGAACACCCCGGCCTGCTTGCCGATCAGCAGCCCGGCGCCCACCGCCAGCGGCAAGGGCGCGAACAGCATTGCCGCTGAGCCTGGCAAGGCGACCCCGGCGCTGACCAGGCCGAACAGGGGGACAATCCCGAACATCACCCACGGGTGGATGGCGTGCTCCAGGCGCCTGAGCGGGGACCCGCCGGTTGCGCCACCCAGGGGAATGGTGAGCGCGGTCAGGACCCCGGCGATGGTCGGATGGACGCCGCTCGCCAGCACCAGACCCCACAATGTGGCGAAGCCGATCAGGAACGGCCACAGGCTGCGCACGCCGGAGCGGCCGAGCGCGGCCATCGCCGCGGTCGTCGCCAGCGCGCCGCCGAGGGCGATCAGGTGGAGGTCGGCGGTGTAGGCGATCGCGATAATTGCCACCGCGCCAATATCGTCGACGATGGCGATGGTCACCAGGAACAGCTTGATCGCCGGCGGGGCGTGGCGGCCGAGCAGGGCCAGGACGCCGATGGCGAAGGCGATGTCGGTCGCCGACGGGATCGCCCAGCCGCGCGCCAGCGCCGGGTCGAAGCCCACCACCAGCAGGAACAGCAGCGCCGGCACCGCCATCCCGCCAATTGCGGCGAGCACCGGCAAGCGCCGCTCGGCCGCGGTCGACAGCCGCCCTTCATAATATTCGCGCTTCACCTCCAGCCCGACGAGCAGGAAGAAGATCGCCATCAGCCCGTCGGCGACGGCGGCGTGCGGGGTCAACATGCCGATGCGCGGCAGGCGCAGCCCGAGCGGCGCCTCCAGCAGGTTGTGCCACACGCCGGCGAGCGGCGAGTTGGCCAGCAGCAACGCGACGCCCGACGCCGCGATGAGCAGCAGGCCCGCGTCGCGCTCGCGTTTCGAATGTCGATCGGGTGCAGCCATGCGACGGCTTAGGAAGCGCGTGCGGACAGCTCAAGCGAAACCAGGCGGGTCCGGGGGACGTAAGAATCACCAGAATCGCAGCGGCATCCCTGTCCTTGAAAGAACCGGCGGGCGCCCGACTCAGTGCGGAGGGCGCGGCCGGGAACGTGATGAGATCAAGTGAGTGGAGGGTTGCAACGCACGTCGACGGGCGGCTAGCTGATTCTCACGATCGATTCGGGACGTTTGGCTCCGCTGATGCACAAACCTTGGAGATTAGGGAGCCTGACGGGAAAGCATCGCAGCTGACGGACGAGGAGCATCCCTTGACCAACAAGATTGAGACCGAAGCGCGGCGCCTCGCCGAACGAGTCCGGCAAACCGGCACGTATGACAAAAGGCGGTTGGTGCGGGTCGGAAGCGTGATAGCTCTCCTCGTCTCCGGTGCCGCATTCGGAGCAATTGCCCTGATAGCCGTCAAACCGCCCGCCCAGCCGACAGCTGTTGGTTTGGGGGATTTGGCAAGCCCTGCTTCGTTTGCGCCGCCGCCTCTGTCGGCGCTTCCGGCAGGTCCCGCGGGCGACGCCATCCGGCGTGGCAAGGACATTTTCGACCATACGGGTGCAAATGCTCCGGCCTATGTCGGCAATGGCCTGGCCTGCGCGAATTGCCATCTGGAGTCGGGGCGCCGCCCGAACAGTTCGCCGATGTGGGCAGCATGGATCAACTATCCGCAGTATCGCAAGAAAACCAATTCCATCAACACGATGGAGGACCGCATCATGGGCTGCTTTCGATACTCGATGAACGCACCGAACAGCCCGTCCGGTGGCCCGCCCCCCGCCGGGTCAGATGTCTATCGAAATCTCGAAGCCTATTTTCACTGGCTTGCGACAGGCGCGCCGACGGGCGCGAAAATCGCGGGTTCAGGCTTTCCCGATCTCCCGGTTCCGGCTGCGGGCTACGACCCCAAGCGCGGCGCGTCCCTGTTTGAACAAAAATGTAGCGGTTGTCATGGGAGCGACGGCCAAGGGGCGGCGCAACCCGACGGGACGGTCATCTACCCGGCTTTGTGGGGAGGCAAGAGTTACAATTGGGGCGCCGGGATGGCCCGAATCGACTTGGCCGCCAGATTCATCAAGGCCAATATGCCATTCGATAAGCCTGGTACTTTGCCCGACCAGGAAGCCTGGGACATCGCGGCTTATATCGACAGCCAAGAACGGCCCAAGGATCCGCGCCAGACCGGAAGCGTCGCCGCCAACGCAGGCGCCAGTTTCAAGGATCAGGATAGCTATTACGGGAAGGTTGTGAACGGCAAGCTTCTCGGAACGGGCGTGCCGGGCATGCGAAGATAATTGAATCGCCACTCAAGGCTGCATCTCTACGCCAAGAGGCATGTGCTCTGTGTCAATTATGGCGTGGCTCAAGCGATGGTGCCCAGGGACGGGATCGAACCGCCGACACTGCGATTTTCAGTCGCATGCTCTACCAACTGAGCTACCTGGGCGCACCGTCGGGGCCGGTCGGCCCCGCGAGCGTGGGGCGCTCTAGCCGCCGTCCCCGTCGCTGTCCAGCCCGTCGCCTTGGGCCGGCGGACCGGCGATGCGATAGCCCTCGCCGAGCCACTTGAGCAGGTCGCGATCCTTGCACCCGCGACCGCAGAAGGGCGCATGCTCGGGCGATGGCGGCTTGCCGCACAGGGGGCAGGGTTTAGGCGCGGACGGCATCGCCCGCCTCCATGCCGAGCGACGCGTCGGCGCGCAAGCCGACCGCGCCGCCGACCTGACCGGCGAGGCGCTCGATCCAGTCGGGGTTGGCGGCGAGGATGGCGATGACCGCGGGGTGGGCGACGAGCGTGACGGCGCCGACCGCGCGCGCGGCTCGCCGAAGCAAGGCGCGGGCTTCGAAGGACGCGCGGTCGGCCGCCAGCTCGAAGGTCGAGGCGTGGCGGCGCGGACGGACGATCTGGACGAAGCCGAAGCCGTTGACGGCGGTGCGCTCGAACGGCCGGGGCAGCGCCGCATCGATCGCGGCGGCGGCAGCGTTGCGCGCATCTTTCGAGCGGACGGTGGGCAAATCGATGCCGACCGATCCGGCCAGGCCGTGGCGGCGGATGGCCTGCGCGGCCGCCCGGGCGCCGGCCAGGGACAGCGCCTCGGGCTCAAGCTGCCCATCGACGTCGATCAGGGTCATCGCCGGGGTCAGCGAGACGCGCAGCGCGCCGCCGGGGAAGGCGATGATGCCGCCGCGCGCTTCGTCGATCAGGTCGGACCAGCCCGCCGCCTCGAGCGGGTCGTCGGGGGCGGGAAAGGCGACCGATTTACCGGGCAGGTCGATGGCGGCGCGCGGAGGGTCGAGGCTGACCCGCGCCAGCGGCCGCTTCCACGGCTCGATCCCGCCGAGCGGCTCGCGGGTTATCTCGATGGTCAGCGATGCGCCTTCGGTGACTCCGGGCGCGCCCGACGGCAGAAAATATTCGACGCCCCCCGCCACCGCGACGGCGTTGCGGCCGGTCGATGTGAGCTGGGCCGAGAGGACCGTCCCGGCGGGCACCACCCCTTCACGGAAAATGCGCGCCTCGACGATCTGTCCGGCTTCGATCAGTACGGCGCGATTTTCGCCGATGCCGCGCTCGATCAGCCACTCAGGCAAGCGGATAGCCGGCCGACTTGAGCAAGTGGCGGGTCTCGGCCAGCGGCAGGCCGACGACGTTGGAATAGCTGCCGGCGATGTGGCGAACGAACACTTCGCCGTAGCCCTGCAGCGCATAGCCGCCGGCCTTGCCCCGCCACTCGCCATGGCCGGCATAATAAGCGATTTCCGCCTCCGACAGGCGCTTCATGGCGATCATCGTCTCGACCAGCCGGGTGCGCGGCGCGGCGCCGGGAATGGCGAGAGCGACGCCGGTCAGGACGCGGTGGCGACGACCCGACAGCAACGCCATGCAGCGCCGCAGCGTCGCCTCATCCTCGACCTTGGGCAGGATCCGCCGGCCGACCGCGACGACCGTGTCTGCGGCCAGCACCAGCGCGTCGGGATGGCGGGCCGCGACGGCGGCGGCTTTCTCGACCGACAGGCGCAAGGCGTGAACGCGAGGCAATTCGCCGGGGAGCGCGTCCTCGTTGAGGTCGGCGGGGTCGATGGCGTCGGGGGTGACGCCGATCCGCGCCAGCAGGTCGAGCCGGCGCGGACTGGCCGAAGCAAGGATCAGCCGCATCGGCTAGTGGTCGGCTGGGTGCGCCGCGCGATCAGGCCGCGCCGGGCGCGCCGGGCGCGCCGGGTCCGCCGGGCCCCTGGCCGCCGGGACCGGGTCCGCCGCGACCGGGCATGAAGCGATAGGTGATCCGCCCCTTGGTCAAATCGTAGGGCGTCAATTCGACCAGCACTTCGTCGCCGGTCAGCACGCGGATGCGGTTCTTGCGCATCTTGCCCGCGGTGTGGCCGAGGATCTCGTGACCATTCTCCAGCTCGACGCGGAACATGGCGTTGGGCAGCAGCTCCACCACCTTGCCGCGCATTTCGAGAAGTTCTTCCTTGGCCATTCAAATCCTTCGGTGCTGGAATTTAGCCGCGCCCCTTTAGCGGCAAGCGCCGCCAAAAGGAAGGCGGGCGGAAAGTCGCCCTTCCGCCCGCCCGCTATGCCCAATCGTTCGCTTAGCCGGCCGCGGCGTGGGCCAGCGCCGCGAGCAAAAGCAAGGCGACGATGTTGGTGATCTTGATCATCGGATTGACCGCGGGGCCGGCGGTGTCCTTGTAGGGATCGCCGACGGTGTCGCCGGTGACCGCGGCCTTGTGGGCCTCGCTGCCCTTGCCGCCGTGGTGGCCGTCCTCGATAAACTTCTTGGCATTGTCCCACGCCCCGCCGCCCGAGGTCATCGAGATAGCGACGAACAGCCCGCCGACGATGACGCCGAGGAGCAAGGCGCCCAACGAGGCGAAGCCCTGCGCCTGGCCGGCCACCGCGGTGATCACGAAATAGACCAGGATCGGGGCCAGCACCGGAAGCAGCGAGGGGACGATCATCTCCTTGATCGCCGCGCGGGTGACGAGATCGACGGTGCGCGCATAATCGGGTCGCGACGAGCCATCCATGATGCCCTTGTTGCTGGCGAACTGCTCGCGCACGTCCTTGACGACGTCACCGGCGGCGCGGCCGACGGCGGTCATGCCCATCGACCCGAACAGATAGGGCAGCAGCGCGCCGAGCAGCAGCCCGACGATGACATACGGGCTCTTGAGGCTGAAATCGACGTCTAGGTTGGGGAAGAATTCCTCGAGGTCGGTGGTGAAGGCGGCGAACAGCACCAGCGCGGCCAAACCGGCCGAGCCGATGGCATAGCCCTTGGTCACCGCCTTGGTGGTGTTGCCGACCGCGTCCAAAGCATCGGTCTTGCGGCGCACATCGTCGGGCAGCCCGGCCATTTCGGCGATGCCGCCGGCATTGTCGGTGACCGGGCCATACGCGTCCAAAGCGACGACCATGCCGGCCAGCGCCAGCATCGCGGTTGCCGCAAAGGCAATCCCCATCAGGCCGGCGAGCTGGAAGGCGATGATGATTCCGGCGCAGATGACGAGCGTTGGCAGCGCGGTCGATTCGAGGCTGATCGCCAGGCCCTGGATGACGTTGGTGCCGTGGCCAGTTTCCGACGCCTTGGCGATCGAGCGCACCGGGCGGTAGTTGGTGCCGGTGTAATATTCGGTGATCCAGATGATCAGCCCGGTGATGACCAGGCCCAAGAGCATGCACCAGTAAAGGTCCATGCCGGTGAAGCTGGTGCCGTTGGCATCGATCGTCGTGGAGAGGTCGCCAAGTGCATATTGCGTGGCGAAGTAGATGGCGACGGCCGAGGTCACGGCGGTGACGCCGAAGCCCTTGTACATCGCGCCCATGATGTTGGTTGCCCCAGAACCTTTGCCGCCGAGGCGGACGAAATAGGTGCCGAGGATCGAGGTGATGACGCACACGCCGCCGATCAGCAGCGGGAGCGACATCAGCGGGAGCAGGCTGGCACCGGCGCCCTTCACCAGCAGCGCGGTGAGAACCATCGTCGCGCCGACCGTGACGACATAGGTTTCGAACAGATCGGCGGCCATGCCGGCGCAGTCGCCGACATTGTCACCGACGTTGTCGGCGATGACCGCGGGGTTGCGGGGATCGTCCTCGGGGATGCCGGCTTCGACCTTGCCCACCAGGTCGGCGCCGACATCGGCGGCCTTGGTGAAGATGCCGCCGCCAAGCCGCGCGAAGATCGAGATCAGCGAGGCACCGAACGCCAGCGCGATCAGCGAATCGATGACGATGCGGTCGCCCGGCGCGTTGCCCGCGATGGCGACGAGATAATAAAAGAAGCCCGAAATCGCGAGCAGCGCCAGGCCGGCGACGAGCATGCCGGTGATGGCGCCGGCGCGGAACGCCATGGTCAGCCCCTGCTGCAGGCCTTCGCTCGCGGCCTGGGCGGTGCGGACGTTGGCGCGAACCGAGATGTTCATGCCGACGAAGCCGGTCGCGCCCGACAGGATCGCGCCGAGCACGAAGCCGCCGGCGGACAATGCGCCGAGGAAGATGTAGACGATCGCCGCGACGACGACGCCGACGACGGTGATCGTCATATACTGACGGCGCAGATAGGCCGACGCGCCTTCCTGGATGGCGCCGGCGACTTCGATCATGCGGGCGTTGCCGGGCGAGGCGCGAAGCACCTGCTGGCTGGTCAATATGCCATAGAGCAAAGCAACGACGCCGCAGGCGATCGCGATTAGAACCAGGTTCATCTAGGAAAGTCCCCCATTGTCCGTCCAGGCGCCACCGGCCTCGCCGGCGCGGCGCTAAATTGTGATGGCGCGAGGGTTTAGCGGGGTTTCGGCGCTAGGCAAGCGCTGCGAATGCGATGGATTAGTGAATCAGCAGGGCCGTCGCCATGCCGGAGGCGACGCCGAGCACGGCGATGAGCCACTGGCGCGGGCTAAAGGCGGTGATGTTCATATCCCAGGCGCTCCGGCAACGGCACCTCGCCGGCCTGGTCGAAAAGAAGGGGACCCGACCCGCCGACAAGGCTGCCAATGTAAGCGAGAATGACGCCGGAAGGTAAATGAAGTCTTACCGCTGGGTCCATTGCGGGCGGGAAGGCGGCGAGCAGCGCATAATCGTCGCCGCCGGTCGCGGCCATCAGGCGGGCGGCGCGGTCGCTGCCCTGGGCGGCGACGAAGGCGGGCGACAGCGGCAAGGCGTCGAGGTCGATGCGCGCGCCGCAACCACTGGCGACGCACAAGCGGGCGAGGTCGATGAGCAGTCCGTCCGAGACGTCCATCATCGCCGAAGCGCCGGCGGCCATCGCCCGCCCTGCCGCGAGCAGGGGCCGGGGGCGGCGATAGGCCTCGACCAGCGGGCCGTCGGCGTTTGAGTCGGCCTTGAGCAGCGCAAGGCCAGCGGTGGCGTCGCCGAGCGTGCCGCTTAGCCACAGCAAGTCGCCCGGCCGGCCGCCAGCGCGCGACGGGGTGGCCGGGCCGGCGCGGCCGATGGCGGTCAGGCCGAACATTTTGGGGGCGCCGGGGGGCAGCGCTATGGTGTCGCCGCCGATCAGCGCCAGGCCGAATGCGGCGCAGGCCTCGGCGACGCCCGTCAGGAAGGCTTCGTCCCAGCCCTCGTCGCCCGACAGGCTCGCGCCCATCAGCGCGGCAAGCGGCTCGGCACCCTTGGCGGCGAGGTCGCTGACATTGACCGCGACCAGCTTCCACCCGACCGAGGCGGGCGGGTCGGCGGGCAGGAAATGCACCCCTTCGGCGATCATGTCGTGGGTCAGGACGAGCCCGTCGAGCAGGGCCGCGTCGTCGTCGAGCCCGCGCGCCGCGGAGTGGGTGGCGATGGCCCGCAGCCGCTCGATATAGGCAAGTTCGCCGGTCACCGCCCGGCTCAGGCCCGCGCGGCCTTGGCGATGGAATCGAGGAGGCCGTTGACGAAGCCCTTTTCGCGCTTGTCGTAAAAGGCTTCGGCGACGTCGAGATATTCGTTGATGACGCTGGCTACCGGCACGTCGGGGCGGGCGATCAATTCGTAGGTGCCGGCGCGCAGGATGGCCTTCATCGGCTTGTCGAGCCGCTCGAGGCTCCAGCCCTCGGCGAGCCGCTCGGTAATCAGCGCGTCGATGTCGGCGCGGCGATCGGTCGCGCCCGACACGAGGTCGTCGAAGAAGCTCTGCTCGGCATCGACATAGGTCGCGCCCTCGATCGTCGCGCCGAGGCGATGGGCGTGGAATTCGTGGAGCAGCCGCGCCGTCGGAATACCCTCCATTTCCTGCTGGTAGAGCGCCTGCACGGCGGCGAGCCGGGCGGCGGAGCGGGATTTCGAGCGGGCCATGACCGGGGCGTCTAGCCGCCTATCGCGCGGCAAGGAAGGGGCCGAGCGCGTCGGCGACCGCGTCGGGCGCCTCCCACGGCGCGAAGTGGCCGACGCCTGTCAGGGGGAACACCTGGACATCGTCGCCGACCTCGCCGATGCCGTCGAGCTGGATCGGCAGCAGCGCTTTGTCCTCGAGGCCCCACACCACCCGCACCGGGATTTTCAGCCTGGGCATGGCGCGCGCGACCCAGGCGGGCATGGCGGCGTCCTCGCCCATCGCCGGGACGGTGATGGCGCTGGCGCGGTACCAGTTGAGCATTGCCGTCATCGCCCCGGCCCGGCGCCAGTCGGCGATATACTGGCCGCGTTCCTCGGAGGAGATTTTCTTGAGGTCGACATGCCTCGCGAAGCTCTTTTCGAAGAACGCCGGATAGCCCATCGCCGCGATCTTCTGCTCCATCCCCGGGGTCCGGAAGGCGGTGATATATTGCGAGGCCGCGCGCTGGCCTTCGTTGTCGATGATCGATCGCTGGAAGATCGCCGGATGGGGCGAATTGACGATGCCGAGCCGGGCGATACGCGGATCACCGCGCAGCGCGGCGGCCCAGGCGATGGCCCCGCCCCAATCGTGGCCGACCAGCGCGAAGCGATCGAGCCCGCGCGCGTCGGCGAGCGCGAAGATGTCGGCGATCAGCGTGTCGGTGGCGTAAGCGGAAACATCCTGCGGCCGGTCGCTCTGCCCGAAGCCGCGCAGGTCGGGGATGATCATCCGCACCTTGTCCTTCAAGCGCTCGGCGACCTTGAGCCAGGTGCGGTGCGATTCGGGAAAGCCGTGGAGCAGGATCGCCGGCGGCGCATCCTCCGGCCCGGCCAATGCGACGTTGAGGATGACCCCGGTCGGCAGCGGCTGACGGATCAGGCGGACGGTCGGGCCCGTCATGGGTAGCTGACCGTCTTGGGGATTTTGGGGATGGGGATGAACTCTTCGTCGTCGCCGGGGATGAGCGGGAAGCGCATTGCCTGCCAATCCGCCTTGGCCTGGTGGATGCGGTCGCGCGAGCTGCTGACGAAATTCCACCACACATGGCGCGGGGTCGAAAAGGCCTGGCCGCCGAGCAGCAAGGCGCGGCTCGGGGCGGTGGCGGCCAGCGTCATCGCGTGGCCCGGGGCGAGGAGGTAGAGGGTGAACGGGTCGAGCCTCTGGCCGTCGAGGCTGGCCGCACCCTCGGTGACGAGGATCGCGCGCTCGTCGGCCTCGGCGTCGATCGAAAGCCGCGCGCCGGCGTGGAGCATGAGGTCGGCGTAGATCGTCGGGCAATGCTGGGTGGTGGCGGCGGTTGCGCCCCACAATGAGCCCATCAGCACCCGCGCCTTGACCCCTTCGCCCTCGACCAGCGGGAGGCCGTCGGCGGCGACATGTTCGAACGCCGGGTCGATCTCCTCCTTGCCGTCGGGCAAAGCGAGCCAGGTCTGCATGCCGTAGAAGGACGGGCCGGCGGGGCGGGTCGCGGCGGGGGAGCGCTCGGAATGGACGATGCCCTTGCCGGCGGTCATCAAATTGACCGCGCCGGGCTCGATTACCTTCGCCGTGCCAAGGCTGTCGCGATGCAGAATCGCGCCGTCGAACAAATACGTCACCGTGGCGAGGTTGATGTGCGGGTGGGGGCGGACGTCCATGCCGTGGCCGGCGGGCAGCTTCGCGGGTCCGAACTGGTCGACGAAGATGAACGGCCCGACCATCGTGCGCTGCTTGGCCGGCAAGGTGCGCCGCACCTTGAAGTCGCCGAGGTCGTGGGTGACGGGGGTAATGACGTCTAGCGGCGGGCTGATCATCGGCCGACCGTAGCAGGATTCGCCGGCGGCTGTCTTGGCTGAGTCGCGGGCGTCACGGCCTTACGGTCACAAAAGTCATGGAGAAACCGACCATTTGCTGAGGCTTTAAGCAGGTTTGCGCCATTCCCCCTGCCGCAAACCGCAATTCCGCGACCATTTTCGCGCGATAACGACGCTTATTTCGCCGCAATCGCCGATCTGCGCGGCGAGGCATCCCCGCGCGCACCACGACCAGATTTCGAATGAGAAAGAGCCGCGGGGAAGATGCCGCGGGCGGGGTGGTGTAGGACAGGAAAATCGGGGGATGACCGCTCTGGGTCGAAAGCGGGCATTCGAGGTGTCTGGTTGGCGGGAGGTCTGGAACCTTGAACTGCGGAACGGGTTAGTCATTGATGAAGAAGCGTTCGCCCCCTGCGGTTTTGATTGTGGAAGACGAGCCAATGACGCGCATGGTCGCCGCCGACGCGATCTCCGACACTGGCATGCGAATTCGCGAAGCAGGCGACGCAAAAGAAGCGCTTCAGATTCTCGATAATCATTCTGACATCGATATTCTTTTCACCGACATTGAAATGCCTGGCCCCATGGACGGGTTGGGTCTTGCTGAACAGGTCCACGAGGACCGACCGGACGTGGAACTCATTGTCACATCCGGGGCCACGAAGGTGGATGATTCCGATTTGCCCGACAACGGGACGTTTCTTCCCAAACCATATCGCACGACCCGGCTGGTCGAGATTGTGAAGGAGAAAGTTGCTAGCCGCTCAGGCGCGGGCGGTACAATCAGCAGCTGATATATCCAATGTTCGGCCTCATTTCTTCCCGCCGACAAGTATCGGTTAGGAAGCGGAAATTAGCCTCACGGCCTCGCCCGCCTAACGATTATCCCGCAAGGCGATCCTGGCGCACTCGAACCGTGACGACGAGGCCGCTTTCCTGCCAGTCGTAGACGAGTTCTCCGCCGAGATGACCTGACACACTGCGGGCAATAAGCCGGCTCCCAAAGCCCTTCAGAACTGGCTCTTCGGCGATCACCGGGCCGCCAGTTTCGGCCCAAATGAGGCAGATATGGTCTCCGTCAATTTTGCTCGACACGTCGAGTATTCCTGACGGACAGGAAAGCGAGCCATATTTGACCGAGTTGGTCGCGAGCTCGTGGATCACCATCGCCAGCGCCGTCGCCGTCCGCTCGCCGACTCCCATCCGGGCAACCGCCACGCGGATGCGACCTGAAAAGGCTGCGGTTTCATCATAAGGCGCGAGCAGAATTGACAAAAGGTCGCCTAGCAGCGCCGCCTTGCCCTGCTCCCCAGGTAGCGGGCGGACCAGATCATGAGCGCGACCCAGCGCGGTCAGACGTAGCGTCAGCTCGCCCGTCATGTCTTCCACCGATTTTGCCGAACGACTGGTAAGCTGCGTCAGTCCGGTGGCGATGGCGAGGAGGTTCTTGACCCTGTGGCTCATCTCACCGGCGAGCAATTCGCTGCCTTCCTCGGCTTGCTTGCGGCCAGTGACGTCCAGGAAAATCCCGAACATCACACGATTGACGATCCCGGCGTCGGCACCCTGCCCACGGGCAGAGATCCAGCGAACTTCGTCGCCGAGACAGATGCGAAAATCAATCTCGTATGAACCGCCGACCGAGCGGGTCGCGGAAAAAGCCGCTCGAACCCTGTCGCGATCGGCCGGGTGTATATGAGTGGACAGCTCTTCAAAGCTGACTTTATCCGCCCACGGCAGGCCCCACAGATCAAAAGCGCGCTCGTCCATCGCGAAGCGGTCATCATCGACGTGCCACGACCAAAGGGCGATGCAAGCGGCCTCTACCGCCAGGCGAAGATGCTTCTCATCCCAATCCGTCGGTGCCGGTTTTTCCGCGGCCAATCGCTTACCCCTCGAATGCTGATGCCGAACCACTGTGCGTCCCGATGATAATTTACAGGTCAGGCGTGGTAATCAGAACGCGCGACGCGCGGCAAAATGTCCGCAACGGGTCAATAGCTGACGATGGCGGTCAGGGTCATTCCCCTGGCGCCAGCGCCTTGATCGTCAGCGCGTGGATGCGGTTGTGCATCAGGTCGCCTAGCGCGGCGTAGACTAGCCGCTGGCGGGCGAGGCGGGACTGGCCGGCGAAGGCGGCGCTTTCGATGGTCAATGAAAAATGGCTTTCGCCGCGGGGGTCGTGGCCCGAAACGGATGTAATGCTTACCGTTCGGGAGGGGACCAATCCGCCGGTGGAATATCCCGCCGGAGGAGCCGTTGGGCCAGGCCGATGGCGGTGCCGACGGCGATGGCGATGGTCAAGCTGCTCAACACCGTCAGGCCGAATGTGAGGAACAACAGGAAGCGGTCTCCGGCGCGCGCTCGCAGCCGCTGGGGCCACCTGTGCGGCTCGCTCATTACCCACGCGGTGACAATCAGCAGCCCGGCCAGCGCGGGCATTGCGAGATAGCCGGCAAGCGGCGCAGCGGCGACGATGACGAGCAGGATCGCGCCAGCGTGGACGATCCCGGCGACGGGCGTGCGCCCACCGGCCCTAACATTGGTTGCGGTTCTGGCTATTGCGCCTGTCGCGGGCAGCCCGCCGAACAAAGGCGAGGCAATGTTTGCCGCACCCTGAGCAAGCAGCTCGGCATTGGAGCGATGCGCTCCGCCGATCATCCTATCGGCGACCATCGCCGACAGTAACGACTCAACCCCGGCCAGAAATGCGATCACGAATGCGGACGGAAGTAACTGGCTTATCCTGTCCAGGGTGATGGGCGGCAATGCAATCATCGGGAGGCCGTTGGGAAGGTCGCCAAAACGCGAGTGCAGCGTTTCCACCGGTAGCGCCAGAACCGCCACCGCCGCCGAGGCGATCGCAATGGCAATGATCGAACCGGGCAGCCGCGCGGCGATCCGGTTGAGGGCCACGATCAGGAGGATCGCGCCGAGGCCCACCCCAAGGGCCGAAGGATTGACCGAGTCGCGGGCGATCCACAGGGACGGCAGGATATGGACCAGATCAGCCGGCATCCTGGCGATCGATTCACCGAGCAAGTCCTTCAACTGGCTCACTGCGATGATGACCGCGATCCCGATCGTGAACCCCTCGATCACCGCTTCCGGTATCAACGCGATCAACCGGCCCGCTTTCAGCAAAGCTCCTATTACCAATATGGTGCCAGCCATCAGCGTGGCGAGGAGCAGGCCGTCAAAACCGAACTGCTGAATCACTCCGTATACAACCACGATGAAGGCGCCGGTCGGCCCACCAATTTGAACGCGGCTGCCCCCCAGGGCAGAGACGACGAAGCCGCCGATCACCGCGGTTACCAGACCGGCGGCCGGCTGCGCTCCGGATGCGATGGCGATCGCAATGCTCAGCGGCAGCGCCACCATCGCCACGGTGACCCCGGCGATAACGTCCGCGACGAACAATTTGGCTGAATAGCTTTGCAGGGTCGTCAACAGCTTGGGTTTCATGACGTGCGGCTACGCGGCGATGACGCCTTAGGCAAACAAAGGTCAGCCGAAACAGGCGGGTTCCGGGTCTGGCCCGGGATGACGGAAGAGGTTCATTCCCCCGGCGCCAGGGCCTTCATCGTCAGGGCGTGGACGCGGTCGTGCATGAGGTCGCCGAGCGCGGCGTAGACTAGGCGTTGGCGGGCGAGGCGGGACCGGCCGGCGAAGGCGGTGCTTTCGATGATCAGGGCGAAATGGCTTTCGCCGCGGGAGTCGTGGCCGGCGTGGCCGACGTGGTGCGCGCTTTGGTCCTCGAGGATGAGCCGGGTGGGGGCGAGGGCGGCGGTCAGCCGCGCCTTGATGTCGCGTGCAACCGGTCCGGTGGAAGCCTCGTTCATACCGACTATATAGGGGCGTTTGGAGCACGAGGAAGTCAGTGGCGACGCGGCAATCGAAATGGCACGGCAGGGTCGAGGGCGCGCACGGCGCCTGCGCGGTACCCGGCTGCGGCGACACCGGCGAATATCGCGCGCCGATGACCCCCGGGGATTTCGATGGGCCGGGCGACTACACCTTGCTGTGCCTCGATCATGTCCGCGCCCACAATGCGCGCTACAATTATTTCACCGGCATGACCGCCGACGAGATCGAGGCGGCGCAATCGCCGATCGCCGGGTGGGAGCGGGTCAGCAGGCCATTCGCCCACCTTGGCGCCGATCCGGGCCCGGCGTGGAGCGATTTTTCCGACCCGCTCGACGCCATCGCCGCGCGCTTCCGGCCGGGCGGCACGCGGCCGCTGGTCGAGCGGTTCAGCGGGGCAGAGCGGCACGCGCTGGACGTCATGGGCCTCACCGACGACATCGACCGGATGGCGTTGCGCAAGCGCTATTCGGAGCTGGTCCGCCGTTTCCACCCCGACCGCAACGGCGGCGACCGCGGGTTTGAGGCGAAGCTCACGGCGGTGATCGAGGCGTATACATTGCTCAAGGGATCGCGCGCGTTCGCGTAGGTTTTACTTCAGCGCGAAGTCGACGCGGACCGAGACGAGGCTGGTGTTGACGCCGGGGTTGAACGGCGGCGGCGGGGGCGGCGCGGCCATTTGCGCGACCGGCGACGGGGCAAAAGATCGCTCCATCGCGTCCATCGTCACCGGCTCGCCGCCCGACTGGCCGCCGTCGCGGATGGCGAGGACTCGCGAGACCTTCAAGCCGGCCGCGGCGGCATAAGCATCGGCGCGGACGCGGGCGGCGCGGTAGGCGGCAGCATAAGCCGACAGGCTGGCTTTTTCGGCATCGGCGACGCGCAGGTTGGGGCCGGACAGGAGGTTGGCGCCGGCATCGGTCGCGGCGGCCACCGCGGCGCTGGCGCGGGCCAGGTCCTTCAGCCGGACGCTGAGCGTGTTGTTGGCCTGGAAGCGGCCGCGATCCTTGCCGTAATCGATGCGGTTGAGACCCAGGTTGCTGGTCTGGAGGTCGTCGGGCTTGATGCCGAAACCAGTCAAGGCGGCGGTGACCTTGGCCATCTTGTCGTTGTTGAGACGGCTGGCCTCGGCGGCGGACGGCGCCAGGGTGGTGACGCCGAGCGAGAAGCGCGCTTCGTCGGGGCGGGTTTCGGCGCGGCCGGTGGCGCTGACCGTGAGCAGGGTCTCGTCGCGGTCGACCCCGCGCGGATCGGGCGCGGCCGGCTGGCAGGCGGCGAGGGCGAGGAGCGGAAGCAGGGTCAGGGAACGCATCGGACACCTCCTTGGGGAGATGGGAATGTTACAATGTGACACGGTAGCGTCAATCGCGTGATTGCTTCAATCGCGATCAGGCGCGCCCAAGGGGAAATATTGACGGTAGGGCCGGGCTTGCTCGACCGATTGCGAGACGGCGGGATGGGCGAGCAGGCGCGCGCGGTAGGCCTTGAGACGCGGCCGGCGATCGCCGATCTCGTCGACCCAGTCGGCGTAGAACAGGGCCGGCGCGGCGGCGCAGTCGGCCAGCGTGAAGGTGTCGCCGACGGCCCATTGGCTGTCCGGCAAATTCGCTTCGAGCCAGTCGTAGGCGACGCGCAGTTTGGTCAGCCCCTGTTCGGCGCCGAAGGCATCGCCGCATCCTTCCGGCCGCAGCGCGTGATTGACGGCCGGCTGCATGTTGCCCTGAATGTGGAGGTCGAAGACGCGGTCGAGGAAGCGCACCCGGCGGCCCTCCTCGCCCTCAGGGATCCAGACGTTGGGACCCGGGTGGTGCGCCTGCAGATGCTCGATGATGCAGCTCGTCTCGGCGACGATCGTGCCATTGTCGACCAGCAGTGGGAACTTGGCCAACGGCCACAGCCGGCGCAATTCTTCCATATTGCCAGGCTCGGACGGGTCGACGTTGCGGTAGGTATAGGGCGTGCCGTCGGCGTCGAGCGGGATCTGCACCTTCCAGCAGTAGGAACTGAACGGGTGGGCGAAGAGGGTGAGGGTCACCAGCGGCCCTCCGCCATCGCCGCCTGCCGCGCTTGTTCTCGTGCGTTGGTTGGCGCGAGATTGGCGGAGCCGGGCTTAACGGGGCCGTCGGGCTTGATCGTGGCGACGATCACGCCGCCGGGGGTGATCTGGTGCTCGACCAGTTTCATCGCGCCGGGCGGGGTGCCGTCGCGGAAGGTGCGCTTGCCGGTGCCGAGCACGACCGGGTAGGTGAACAGGGTCAACTCGTCGAGCAGGCCGGCCGCAATCAGCGCCGGGTAGAGCGTGCCGCTGCCCCAGATACGCAGGTCGGGTCCGTGGCCGGCCTTGACCGCGGCAAGCGCCGCCATGTCAGGCAGGCGGTGGCTGTTGTCCCATTCGAGCGACGCGTCGCGGTGGGTCAGGACATATTTGTCGGCCTTGGTGAACGCCTCGCCCAGCGCCGCTTCCTCGCCTTCCACATAGGGCCAGTACGAGGCGAAGATATCGTAGGTGCGGCGTCCGAGCAGCAAGGCATATGGCGGGTCGAGGAATTTGCCGATGGCCGCGCCCGCGACCTCGTCCTTGATCCCCATTTGCCATCCGCCGAGCTTGAACCCGCCGGTGGGGTCTTCCTGGTGGCCACCCGGGGCCTGCATGACGCCGTCGAGCGTCTGAAACACGGCACCGACAATCTTACGCATCGGTGGTCTCGCCCTGAACGGCTCGTTCGATCTTGGCGATATCGATCTTGTGCATCGTCATCATCGCTTCCATCGCGCGCTTGGCGGCGGCCTTGTCGGGATTGCTGTTGGCGGCGAGCAGGGCGCGGGGCGTGATTTGCCACGAGAAACCCCATTTGTCCTTGCACCAGCCGCACATGCTTTCCTGCCCGCCATTTTCGACGATCGCGTTCCAGTAGCGGTCGGTTTCGGCCTGATCGTCGGTCAGAATCATGAAGCTGACGGACTCATTGGGCTTGAAATTGGGGCCGCCGTTGAGGCCGGCGAACGACTGGCCGCAGACGGTGAAGTCGACCATCAGTTCCTGGCCGGCGGGGCCGGACGGCGTGTCGATCGGCGACACGAGGGTTCCGCCGACACTGCTGTCGGGAAAGGTGCGAGCGTAGAATTCGGCGGCTTCGCGCGCGTCGCCGTCGAACCACAGGACGGTGGTCATCTTGTTCGAAGTCATTGCTAACTGTCCTCTCACTGTTTGCCGACGAGGGCGAACTCCGCGCCCTGGGGGTCGGCGCCGATGATGATACGGTCGCCGCCCGGGACATCGTGCGGGCCAACCGACACGGTTCCGCCGCCGGCCGTCACCGCCTCGACCGCCGCGGCGATCGACGGCACGCGAACGTAATAACGCCACTTGGCGCTGCCGCCGGGCATCACCCCGCAGATCGCGCCGAAGGTGGTGCCGTGAAGGTCGAGGAAGCGGTATTGGCCCATTTCGCCCATATCCATGAACTCGTCGCTGCCCCAGCCGAACAGGTCGCCGTAGAAAGCGCGAGCGGCGGCCGGGTCGGCGGTGCTGAGCTCGTTCCAGCTGACCCGCTGCTCGGCGTCGCGCGAGTAAACGTCGCTCGCCATGTCCGGGTCGCCCTCGGGCGGCAGCGGCTTCATCAAGTAGAGCGGATTGCCCTGCGGATCGGCAATCATGGCGAGCCGGCCGACGCCCGGCTGATCCCACGGCGGCATCAGCGCCGAGGCCCCGGCGGCGGTCGCCTTGGCGACGGTCACGTCGACATCGTCGACCCCGACGTAACCGAGCCAGCCGGGCCGGGCGCCATGCGCGGTCATCGCCGCATCAAGGGTCATCATCCCCCCGGCATTGCCGCCGTCGCCGCGCACAATCATGCGGTATTCGAGCCCGGGCGCGACCGGATCGGACGCGACGGTCCAACCGACGACTGAGTCGTAGAACGCCTTGGACCCGACCGGATCGGGGGTCATCAGCTCGTACCAGATGAAGCTGCCGTGGGGGTTAGGCATCGGCCAGCGCCCGCTGGCGGTCATAGACCGGGGTGAAGCCGCCGTAGATCATCCGCTTGCCGTCGAACGGCATCGGTCCCTTCATGCGTTCGTCGGTCATCATTTTCTGGGTCGCGGCGTCGCGGGTCGCCTTGTCGGGCCATTCGATCCACGAGAAAACGACCGTTTCGCCGTCCTTGGCTGCGACCGCGCGGTAGAAATCGGTCATCTCGCCATGCTTGACGTCGTCGCCCCAGCATTCGGTGACGCGGAGCGCGCCGAATTCGAGGAAGATCGCGTCCATAGTCTGCGCATGTTTGAGGAATTCATCTTTCCGCGCGGTTTCGACCGCGATCAGGAAGCCATCGACATAGGCCATCATTTCTCTCCTTCTTCCCCCCGATTCGGCTTGAACGATAGGCGCGTGGGTCATATATGACAACCATGGAGTTAGAAAAACTAATCAAAGAGGACAAGCGTCGTTACGATGATGCGTGCGGCACCGCGCACGCGCTCGAATTGATCGGCGAGCGCTGGGCGTTGCTGGTGCTGCGCGAACTGATGCTCGGACCGCGGCGGTTTTCGGAACTGCGCGCCGACTTGCCTGGCCTCAGCGCCAACGTTTTGGCGCAGCGGCTGACCGAGCTCGAGCAGCGCGGTCTGGTGGCGCGGCGCCGGCTGCCCCCGCCCGCCAGCGTCCAGGTGTATGAGGCGACCGAGTGGGGGCTGGAAGCCGAGCCGATCGTCCAGGCGCTCGGCCGGTGGGCGGCGAGAAGCCCGCGCCACGACCCCACTTTGCCATTGAGCGCGGTGTCGATCCTGCTGTCGTTCCGGACGATGATCTCGGCCCGGCGCGCCAAGGGGTTCGAGGGCCGCATCGGCTTTCGCTTCGGCGCCGAAACCTATCTGGCGCGGGTCAGGAATGGCGAGATCAAGGTGACGCGAAGGCCGATAGATCGCGCCGACGCGGTGATTACCGCCGCGCCGACGGCGCTGGCCGCGGTGGTCTATGGCGGCGCGCCGGCGACCCTGCTCGCCATTGCCGGAGACCATGCGCTGGCCGAGCGCTTCCTGACCTTGTTCGTCCTGCCCCCCAAGGTCTCTGCGTCGACTTGAGGCGCTGCGCGCAAGCGCGCTGCGTCGGCTTGAGGCGCCGCGCCCAAGCGCCTAAGGCCGGTTTTATGACCGACATCCCCAACATCACGCTCGACAGCCGCAACGACACCATCCTCGCCACGCCCGACCGGGCAGTGAAGCTGCGCGAGGCGTTCGGCATCGACAGCGACATGGAAGTGCCGGCGTTCAGCGAGGCGGATGAGCGGGTGCCCGACATCGACCCCGCTTATGTGTTCGACCCGGACACCACGCTGGCGATCTGCGCCGGCTTCGCGCGCAACCGGCGGGTGATGATCCAGGGCTATCACGGCACCGGCAAGTCGACCCACATCGAGCAGGTTGCGGCGCGATTGAACTGGCCGACGGTGCGCATCAACCTGGATGCCCACATCAGCCGCATCGACCTCATCGGCCGTGACGCGATCGTGCTTCAGGACGGGCAGCAGGTGACCGAATTCCGCGAAGGCCTGTTGCCGTGGGCGCTACAGCATCCGGTCGCTTTGGTGTTCGACGAATATGACGCCGGCCGGCCCGACGTCATGTTCGTCATCCAGCGCGTGCTCGAGGCCGACGGCAGGCTGACCCTGTTGGATCAGAACCGGGTGATCCGCCCCAACCCGTGGTTCCGGCTGTTCGCGACGACCAACACCATCGGATTGGGCGACACCACCGGGCTGTATCATGGCACACAGGCGCTCAACCAGGGCCAGCTCGATCGCTGGAACATCGTTGTCACGCTCAATTATCTGCCGGCCGCGGTGGAGGCGCAGATCGTCCTCGCCAAGTCGGGCGAATATGACAACAAGGACGGCAAGGCGACGGTCGACAAGATGGTCAAGGTCGCCGAGCTGTCGCGCCAGGGGTTCATGAACGGCGACATCTCGACCGTGATGAGCCCGCGCACGGTCATCAGCTGGGCCCAGAACGCGCTGATCTTCGGCGACGTCGGCTTTGCCTTTCGCATGTCGTTCCTCAACAAATGCGACGAGGGCGAGCGGCCGCTGATCGCCGAATATTATCAGCGCGTGTTCGCCGCCGATTTGCCCGAAAGCATCGCGAAACGAGTGTGAGCCATGGCTGACGCGCTCGACCGTTTCCGCGCCGCGCTGGCCAGTGCCGCGCGGGCGATTGCGCGCGATGCGGACGTTGAGGTCGCGTTCGCGTCGGACGGGGCGGCGTCGGCCGGCAAGACCGCGCGAGTGCCCTCGCCCGGGCCGGGGCTCGAGCCGCGGCTGGTGGCCGAGGCGCGCGGCGCGGCCGACAGCCTGGCGCTGCGCCTGAGGTTCAGCGACGCCGACTTGTTTGCCCAGCGGTCGCCCGGCGGCGACGGCGATGCCCGCAACGTGTTCGAAGCGCTCGAGGCGGCGCGGGTCGAGGCGCTTGGCGCGCGGGCGATGGCCGGGGTCGGCGCCAATCTGCTGTCGCTGGCCGAAGCGCGGGTGCGCGGCGACGCCATCACCCGGGCGCGGTCGGGCGAGGAAGTGCCGCTGGCGACAGCCGTAGGTCTGCTCGCGCGGCAGCGGCTGAGCGGGCTCGAACCGCCCGAAGCGGCGCGCGCCGGCCTCGCGCTGATCGCCCCGTGGATCGAGGAAAAAGCGGGGGCCGAGCTCGATGCGCTGGCGCTGACGATCGACGACCAGGCGGGGTTCGCGACGCTCGCCCGGCGGCTGCTCGAGGATCTCGATCTGGCCGACCCCGAGCAGCCGACCCAGCCCGACGACGGCGGCGACGACGACCAGGGCGAGGAAGACGGCCCCGACGAAGATGACGATGTCGACGGCGACGGCGCGTCGGGTGGCGAGCTGGAAATGCGGCCCGAGGATAGCGAGCGCGACGAAGGCGAGGATGAGAGCGCCGACAGCGAAGCCGACATGGACGAAGGCGACGCCAGCGAAGGGGACGACGGCACCGACCAGGCCCGCGCCAACGCCAACCGGCGCAACTGGCCCGACGCGCCGGCGAGCGATTACCGGCCATTCACCACCCGCTTCGACGAGACGGTCGCCGCCGCCGAGCTGTGCGACGAGGAGGAACTGACGCGGTTGCGCGCTTACCTCGACCAACAGATGGCGAGCCTCGGCGGGGTCGTGACGCGGCTCGCCAACCGGCTGCAGCGGCGGCTGATGGCGCAGCAGGCGCGAAGCTGGGAATTCGATCGCGAGGAGGGGATGCTCGATTCGGCGCGGATCGCCCGGGTGATCGTCTCGCCCGGCCATTCGCTGAGCTACAAGATCGAGCGCGAGACGGCGTTCAAGGACACGGTGGTCAGCCTGCTGATCGACAATTCAGGCTCGATGCGCGGGCGGCCGATCTCGATCGCCGCGACCAGCGCCGACATCCTTGCGCGGACGCTCGAACGGTGCGGCGTGGCGACCGAGATCCTCGGCTTCACGACGCGGGCGTGGAAGGGCGGGCAGAGCCGCGAGGCATGGCTCAGCGAAGGCCGGCCGCTCCATCCGGGCCGGCTCAACGATTTGCGGCATATCCTCTACAAGCGCGCCGACGAGCCCTACCGCCACGCGCGGCGCGGCCTCGGGTTGATGATGCGCGAGGGCCTGCTCAAGGAGAATATCGACGGCGAGGCGTTGCTGTGGGCGCACTCGCGATTGCTCGCGCGGCCCGAGGAGCGGCGCATCCTGATGGTCATTTCCGACGGCGCGCCGGTCGACGATTCGACCGCTTCGGCCAATGGCGGGGCCTATCTCGAGCGGCATCTGAACCAGGTCATCGAATGGATCGAAACGCGATCGACCGTCGAACTGGCGGCGATCGGCATCGGCCACGACGTCACCCGCCATTACCGCCGGGCGGTAACGATCATGGATGCCGAGCAGCTCGGCGGAGTGCTGATCGAGCAGCTTGCCGGCCTGTTCGACGCGGCGTGATGACGGGGGTCTTGGGCCGGGACAGAACTTGGGCCCGGGGCGATTACGCACCCCGGGCCCCCCTCGTTACGCGACGCGAGGGATTCTGTCCGCCGTTGCCGGCGGGCCTGCGAGGTAAAAAGGGGGAAAACCTCGCCGCTGCAATGGTTTATGCGCGATTCGCTGTTGAACGAAGCTGAACGGGCAGTGCAGCCAATGTTCAGCAAATTCAATATTTTGAGTGGCTTGCTCCTGGCCGGGGCGATGGTCGGATTTACCGCCTGGGCACGGGTCCAGCCGAACCGCCTGCCGGCGCCGCCGGCGGTCGCGACGATCCGCTTTGCGCCGGCGGCAGTGGCGGGCTGGCGGATCACCGGGGCGCGGCTGGCCCAGGCATGGTCGCTGTCGTCCGACGAGCCGCGGTTCGGCGGACTGTCGGCGCTGGCGATCGACGGCGGGGACTTTCTCGCGCTGAGCGATTCGGGGGTCGCGATTCGCTTTGCCCCGCCGGGCGCCGGCTCAGCGACAAGCCCGGGACGGTTCGCCGACCTTGGCGACGGGCCGTGCGATCCGCGATGGAAATCGTGTCGCGATTCGGAAGCGCTGGCGCGAGCTCCCGACGGCGGCTGGTTCGTCGGGTTCGAAAATAATCACGCGCTGTGGCGGTTCGATGCGGCGTTGCGGCGCGGCGTCCAGGTGGCCGGCCTCGGCGACCAGGGCTTTACCCCCAACCGCGGGATCGAGGGGCTCCTAGCCCTCGGCGGCAAGCGTCTGATCGCTTTCCCCGAGGATGGCGGCGGTTTTCTCGCCGTCGGTCTACGGCCGCGAACGATCAGCCGCGAATCGGTGCGCGGCCTGGGGCGAGGCGTGTCGGACGCGGCAATGCTGCCCGATGGCCGAGTGCTGGTCGTGCGCCGGCGGTTCGGGCCGACCGGCTTCAGGGCCGAATTGCTGGCGCTGGGCAGGGATCGGCAGGGATGGGCGGTGGCGCCGGTTGCGCGCCTGTCGCTCGGCTGGCGCGACAATGTCGAAGGCGCGGCGGCGGTGCCGCTGCCCGATGGCGGGACGCGATTATGGCTGGTGACCGACAATGATTTCCGCGGCGGGGTAAAGACCCTGCTGCTGGCGATCGACCTGCCGCCCGCGACGGGGCGGCGGTGAGTCGTTAAGCCGTGGCTGCCTTGGCCTTCTTGGCGAGCTCGCGCTTGAGCTTGACGGCGCGGATCGACAATTTGTCGTCGCTCGTCTTGGTCAGCCAATTGTCGAGGCCGCCGACATGCTCGACCGACCGCAGGCCGTGGGTCGAAACCTTCAGCTTGACGCTCTTTTCGAGCGAATCGGAGATCAGCGTCACGTTCTGCAGGTTGGGCAGAAACGTCCGCTTGGTCTTGTTGTTGGCGTGGGAAACATTGTTGCCCACCTGCCGGCCCTTGCCGGTCAGCTCGCAAACGCGCGACATAGGTCACCTTATCTGAAGCCGGACGCAGCAGCGCCCGTGAAGCGCCGCCCGATAGCCGCAGGGGTGGTGCCCGTCAACCGCAAGTGCATTATGTCGGCAACCCGACAGGCGTTGCCGCGTTATCCAGTTCAAAGCCACAAATGCGGGGAAAATTCATGCGCGCGTTCTTCTTCATCCTCATCCTGGCGGTCGTCGCCCTGATCGTCGGGGTCAGCACCGGCCTCATCAACGTGTCGCAAACCCGCAAGGCCAAGGCGCCGGGCGTCACGGCCGAGGGCGGCAGGATCGCGGCGCACGGGGGTCAGGCCCCGGCGTTCGACGTCCAGACCGGCACCATCGGGGTCGGCAGCAAGACCGTCAACGCGCCCGTCCCGACGCTCAAGGTCGAGCGCGGCGTTCAGCAGGTGACGGTGCCCGCGCTCGAAGTGCGGCGACCCGGCAACGCCCCGGCCAATCCGGTCGCGCCCGCCAAATAAGCGCATCGCATGACGGCGGCGCTGGGTTGCGCTAGGGTAGCTGAGGTGAGCGCTTTTCCATTGCCCCCGCCGATGCGCCGCGCGCTCGATCTGGCCGCCGCTGCCGCGGCCGCGGGCGAAGTGCCGGTCGGCGCGGTGATCACGCTCGACGGAGAGATCGTCGCCGAGGCGAGCAACGCCATGCGCCAATCGCTCGACCCCACCGCCCATGCCGAAATGGTCGCCATCCGCGCCGCCGCGACGCGGCTCGGCCGGGCGCGGCTCGACGGGTGTCAATTGTGGGTCAGCCTGGAGCCGTGCGCGATGTGCGCCGGGGCCGTGGCGTTGGCCCGGATCGACACGCTGCACTTCGCCGCCGAAGATCCCAAGGGCGGCGGCGTTGTCCACGGCGCGCGGGTGTTCGCTCAGCCGACCTGCCACCACCGGCCGGAAGTCCTCTCGGGAATTGGCGAGGCGGAAGCCGGGGCGATGCTGAAGGCGTTCTTCGCCGCGCGCCGCGCATAGAAAAAGGGCGCCCCGAAGGACGCCCTTTCCCTTAAGATCGGATCGTGACGGCTTACTGGCCGGCGACGACCGGCACGACCTTGATCTCGACGCGGCGATTCTGCGACCGCCCGGTTTCGGTGTCATTCGAAGCGATCGGCATGGTTTCGCCGTAGCCGCGGACGCCCATGCGGGCACGGGCGACGCCGCGCATCTCGAGGTAGTTGGCGACCGACGTCGCGCGGTTGACCGACAGCGTCTGGTTGTAGGCGTCCGACCCGGTCGAATCGGTGTGCCCGAGGACATCGATGTAGGTCTGGTTGTACGACGCCAGGGTCGAGGCGACGTTGTCGAGCGTGGTGCGAAATTGCGGCTGGATGGTGTAATTGTCGACCGGGAAGGTGATGCCCGACGGCATGCGCAGGACGAGGTCGTCGCCCTGACGCAGGACGTCGACGCCGGTGCCGGCGGTCTTGCGGCGAAGCTCGGCTTCCTGACGATCCATGTAGGCGCCGACCGCGCCGCCGGCGATGGCGCCGATGCCCGCGCCAAGGATTTTTTCGGTCCGGTCCGAGCGGCCGCCGACGACATCGCCGAGCAGATAGCCGCCGAGCGCGCCGCCGACGGCGCCGATCGCGGTTTTCGAGATCTCGCGCTGGCCGGTGTAAGGGTTGGTGGTGCAGGCGGCGGTGGCGACCAGCGCGCCCGACAGGGCGATTGCGGTCAAAGTGCGGTAATTACGCATTTTATAGTCTCCAGGATGGCAGGGGTTGGGTTCGGAACGGGGGGCAGGGCCGATGGTTCCACCGCCTTATCGATCGCCTGCGCTTGCCGCGCGGTGGTTTTGGCGGCATTGAGCGCAGCGCACCATGAGCGTCCCGCTTGCACCCTTCCCCTGGCTCGACATCGTCCTGATCCTTGCGCTGGTCGCCTTGAACGGCGTCCTGTCTATGAGCGAGCTGGCGATCGTCTCGGCGCGCGAGGCGCGGCTGAAGGCGATGGCCAAGGCCGGAAGCAAAGGGGCGCGGGTAGCACTCGACCTGGCCTCCGAGCCGGGCCGTTTTCTGTCGACGGTACAGACCGGGATCACGCTGATCGGTATTTTGGCCGGCGCCTATTCCGGATCTCGCCTTGGCGCACCGGTCGCCGAACGGATCGAACTGCTCGGCATCGAACATGAGATGGCGCAGACGGTGGGCTTCGGGCTGGTCATCGTCTGCACGACCTTTGCCTCGCTGGTGATCGGCGAGCTGGTCCCCAAGCAATTCGCGCTGAGGAGCGCTGAGCCGATCGCCGCGATCATGGCCCGGCCGATGCTGTGGCTGTCGAAAGCCACCGCGCCGTTCGTGTGGCTGCTCGATCGCACTAGCGCCGGCATCTTTCACCTGCTCGGCCTCGATCGCGAATCGAAGAATGTGGTGACCGCCGAAGAGCTTCACCTGGTCGTCGCCGAAGCCCACACGTCGGGCGTGCTCGAGGAGAGCGAGCGGGCGATCATTTCCGGGATCGTGCGCCTCGCCGATCGACCGGTGCGCGAGGTGATGACGCCGCGGACCGATATCGACTGGATCGACATCGATTGCACCGCCGACGAGATCCGCATCGCGCTGGCGACGACGCCGCACAGCCGGATACCGGTGGCCAAGGGGTCAGTCGACGACATCGTCGGCGTCGTATCGACCCGCGACATGCTCGGCGCATTGCTCGACGGGCAGGCGATCAACCTTGCCGCGCTGACCCGGTCGGCGCCGGTCATCCCCGACCTGATGGACGCGATGGACGCGCTGGCGGTGTTGCGCGGGGCCGATGTCCCGCTCGCCCTGGTTCATGACGAATATGGCCACCTCGACGGCATCGTCACGCCCGGATCGATCCTCGCCGCGCTGGCCGGGGCGTTCGCCAACGACATGGACGAAGGCGAAGGCCCGCCCTGCGTCGAGCGCGACGACGGCAGCTGGCTGGTGTCGGGCGCCGCCAATGCCGACTTGCTGGCCGACCGGATGGGCATCGCAATGCCGGCCGAGCGTGACTATACGTCAGTCGCCGGCTTCGCTCTGTCGATCCTCAAGCGGATCCCGGTCGAAGGCGAGAAGTTCGTCCACGACAATTGGACGTTCGAAGTGGTCGACATGGACGGCCGCAAGATCGACAAGCTGCTGGTCACGCGCAAGCGCAAGCGGCGGGCCGATGGCGCTACCGAAACCGGCGAGGCGGCTTCGGCGTAATCCGGCTACAGCTTGCCGAACCTTTGCTCGTACCCGTCAATGTCGCCGCGGGCGAGGTAATGCGCCTGCTCGACAATGCGGTCGCGGGTGAACCGGCCGCGAAAGGCGCCGAGCGATTCATCGAGCGTCTCGACCTGGTGGGGCGACAATTTGGCGATCTGGTCGAACCGGGTGATGCCGAGGCCGTTGAGCATCGTCGCCAGCTTCGGCCCCACGCCCTTCAGTTGCTGCAGTGGATCGGGCGGGCCGCTGGCCCCGGGAAGTTCATCGTGGACCCGGGCGCCGAGGATCTGGCCGGCGACGTCGCTGGTTGCCGCCGCCGCCTCGTCGAACACGCCGCGGCCTTCGCCTTTGGCGGCGGTCATGTGCGGACGGATCGGCGTGTCGCTCGACAGCCGCACCCGCTGACGCGGGCGGAACACCAGCCAGCCGGTAATCACCCCGATCACCAGGCCGATGACGATCAACGGCCAATATTCGCTCCACAACAGGGTCATCTCATGTCTTCCTTCGTCAGTACCGGTCCCACGCGTGCGCGCGGCGGCGCAGCTCAAGGAGATAGGCAAAAATCATGCCGACGGCATAGCCGACCAGCGCCATCAGTTCGGCTTCGGCAAGCAAAGGCAGGCCGGCGGGTTCGGGCGTGCCGGCCCAGCGCGAGGCGCCGACGCCCGGCAGCGTGTCGAGCAAACGAATGATTTCGCCCCGCTGGAAATCGTCGGCCGGGCCAGTGAGAATGAGGGTGCGGCGAAGCGGCGCGCGTTCGAGCCGGGCGGCGATGCGCGGCATTTCATAATTGTCGAGCACGGTCCGGGCGTCGCCTTCGACCCGCGCGACGATCCGATCGGCGGCGCCGAGCGGGCCATGCCACAGCGCCCCCGCGGCAAGGGTCGCGGCGATGCCCACAAGGAGTCCGGGCCAGAATCTCATGCTTCGGCTCCTGCTTGCTGGCGGCCGAGTTCGCGCCAGCCGATGTCGCGGCGGTGGAAGCCATCGGCATAATCGATCTGGTCGATCGCGCGGTAGGCGCGGGCGGCGGTTTCGGCCAGCGTCGGGCCGCGCGCGGTGACGGCGAGGACGCGCCCGCCGCTGCCGGTCAGCACGCCGTCGGCCGCGGCGGTGCCGGCGTGGAACACGGTGACGCCCTCGATCAGCTCGGCGGAGTCGATGGCGCGGATCGCCCCGCCCTTGCGCGGCGTGCCGGGGTAGCCGGCGGCGGCGACGATGACGGTCATCGCCACCTCGTCCGACAGCGGCGGAGACTCGAACGCGGCGCCGGTGGCGACGGCGTGGAGCAAGGCGGCGAAATCGCCCTCGATGCGCGGCATGATCGCCTCGCACTCGGGGTCGCCGAAGCGGACGTTATATTCGATCAGCTGGGGGCCGTCGGCGGTCAGCATCAGCCCGGCGTAGAGCAAGCCGGAAAAGGGCGTGCCCGCGGCGGCCATCGCGCGCGCGGTCGGCATGACGATGGTGCGCATCGCCCGCGCCTCGAGTTCGGGGGTCAGCACCGGGGCGGGCGAGTAAGCGCCCATGCCGCCGGTGTTGGGACCGGTGTCGCCCTCGCCGACGCGCTTGTGATCCTGGGCGCTGGCCAGCACGACGCAACGATCCCCGTCGACCAGGGCGAACAGGCTGGCTTCCTCGCCGTCGAGGAACGCCTCGATGACCATCGCGCCGTCGCCGGCGGCGCGGATCGCGGCCTCGGCCTCGGCCCGGCTCATCGCCACCGTCACGCCTTTGCCGGCAGCGAGGCCGTCGGCCTTGATCACCACCGGGATCGAAAAACGGTCGAGCGCGGCAAGCGCGTCGGCGGCGGTATCGACACGGATGTAAGCGGCGGTGGGGATGCCGGCGCGCGCACACAGATCCTTGGTGAAACCCTTGGAGCCTTCGAGCCGGGCGGCGGCGGCCGACGGGCCGAAGGTGGCGATACCGGCATCGCGCGCGGCATCGGCGACCCCGGCGACCAGCGGCGCTTCGGGGCCGACGACGATCAGATCGATCGCGCGCGCCCGCGCGAGGGCGACGACCGCTTGTGGATCGCACGGATCGAGCTCCACGCACTCGGCCCAGCGGGCGATGCCGGGGTTGCCAGGGGCGCAGACCAGCACGTCGCAGCTTGGCGATTGCCTAAGCCGCCACGCCAGCGCATCTTCGCGGCCCCCCGAACCCAGCAGCAGGATGTTCATGACCACCTCGACCTTTGGCCCCGACGACGACAACGCCAGCGGCCTGTTAGCCGAGGCGAAGGGCGGCGACAATTCGCC
>JANLQS010000066.1:0-3034 GCA_031367995.1 Sphingomonas sp. | reverse complement strand
TCCATCGCCAGCAATTTCTCGCGCTCGCCGGCCAGCATGCGTTCTACGGGCACGCCGGTCCAGCGGCTGACCACCGCGGCGATGTCCTCGCCGGTGACTTCCTCGCGCAGCATCGCGCCGTTGGACGCCACCGCGGCTTCGGCGAGCTTGCTCTCGAGGTCGGGGATGCGGCCGTATTGCAGCTCCCCGGCCTTGGCCAGGTCGCCGCCGCGCTGGGCCTGGTCGAGCTCGATGCGGGCGGCGTCGAGCTGCGCCTTCAGTTCCGCCTCGGCGCCGATCTTGTCCTTTTCCGCCTGCCAGCGGGTGGTCAGTTCGGCCGATTGCTGCTCGAGGTTGGCAAGCTCGCCTTCGAGCGTGACGAGGCGATCCTTTGAAGCCGCGTCTGTCTCTTTTTTCAGCGCCTCGCGTTCGATCTTGAGCTGGATGATGCGGCGGTCGAGGGTCTCGATTTCCTCGGGCTTGGATTCGACCTCCATGCGCAGGCGGCTGGCGGCCTCGTCCATCAGGTCGATCGCCTTGTCGGGCAGGAAGCGGTCGGCGATGTAGCGGTTGCTCAAGGTCGCCGCGGCGACCAGCGCGGCGTCGGTGATGCGGACGCCGTGGTGGAGCTCGTATTTCTCCTTCAATCCGCGGAGGATCGAAATGGTGTCGGGGACGGTCGGCTCGCCGACGAACACCGGCTGGAAGCGGCGTTCGAGCGCGGCATCCTTTTCGACATGCTTGCGATATTCGTCGAGCGTGGTCGCGCCGATGGCGTGCAATTCGCCGCGGGCCAGCGCCGGCTTGATCAGGTTCGAGGCGTCCATCGCGCCCTCGGCCTTGCCGGCCCCGACGAGGGTATGCATCTCGTCGATGAACAGGATGATCTCGCCGGCCGATTGCTTGACCTCGTCGATCACGCCTTTCAGCCGCTCCTCGAAATCGCCGCGATATTTCGCGCCGGCGATCAGCGCGCCCATGTCGAGCGACAGCAAGCGGCGGTTCTTGAGGCCGTCGGGCACGTCGCCATTGGCGATGCGCAGCGCCAACCCCTCGGCGATGGCGGTCTTGCCGACCCCGGGCTCGCCGATCAGCACCGGGTTGTTCTTGGTGCGCCGCGCGAGCACCTGGATGGTGCGGCGGATCTCCTCGTCGCGGCCGATGACCGGGTCGAGCTTGCCGTCGCGCGCCGCCTGGGTGAGGTCGCGGGAGAATTTCTTGAGTGCGTCATAGCGATCCTCGGCGCCCTGCGTGTCGGCCGAGCGGCCCTGGCGGATCTTGTCGATCGCGGCGTTCAACTTCTGCGGGGTGACCCCGGCGCCGGTCAGCGCGGTGGCGACGTCGCTGCCCTTGGCCAGCGCCAAGGCGAGCAGGATGCGTTCGACCGTGACGTAGCTGTCGCCGGCTTTTTTGGCGATGTCCAAAGCTGAATCGAGCAGCCGCAGCAAGTCGCCGTCGATGGCGGGCGCGGACGTGGCGCCGCTGCCGGTCACCGCAGGATGGCGGGCGACCAGCGCGTCGGCCGCGATGCGCGCCGCCTTGGCGTCGCCGCCGGCGGCAGCGATCAGGCCGGCGGCCATTCCCTGCTCGTCGTCGAGCAGGGCTTTGAGATAATGCGCCGGGGTGATGCGCTGGTGATGCTCGCGGACCGCGATGGTCTGCGCCGCCTGGAGGAAGCCGCGCGCGCGGTCGGTGAGCTTCTCAAGATCCATCTTTCACCCCTCAATCCCGCCCGGCATGTGGTGTATTAGCCGTGCAACACAAGGGATGCGCGCTATTTTTGCGGGGCGAGGGGATCGGCGATCGCGGGCGTGGCCGGCGGAACCGGTGCTTCCGCCTGCTGGTGCGCGGCGATGGCGGCGCGCGAGGCGGCGGCTTCGGCGGCGATGGCGGCCATCACCTGCGGGCAGCCGACGGTGGTCTCGTCGCCCAAAGCGGCGCCCCACTTGCGGAATTTCTTCGAATCGACGTGGAAGCGAAGCCCCTTGTAGAAGCCGAGGCCGACGTCGAACCCGCCGCCCTGCCATTCATGGATCGCGCACAGGCCGCGCATCAGCGCTTCGCGGGTGGTCGGCCGGAGCGGGACGAGATCGACCGCAAAGAGATGGCGGTGGGCGCTGTCATGCGCGCCCTTGGCGCAGACGTTGAGCGCCTCGTTGCGATAGACCGACACCGGCTCGACCTCGCCGATCACCGGGACGACATGGGCGCGGACATAATTCAGCGTCTCGACGATGTTCGGCCATTCGCTCGATGGCGGTACCTCGAACGGCTCGGCGCCGCAGCTCCGCCACGCGGTGGCGGTACGCAGCAGCTGCCACGTCGGGACGATCCCGGCGACCTGTTGCGATTCGAGGAAGCGGTAATAATCGGCAACCTGTTGGCGACGGCCAGGCACCGTCTCGACCCAGGCCTGGTAGCCGGCCTCGTCCTGACCGACGGCGATATAATCGGCCGCGGGATCGAACCGGGCGGCCGGCTGCGCCGCCGCCGGGGCGGCGCCAAGGATCAACGACAAGGCGAACAGCCAACGCATAAGCTTAGCCTACACCGTCCGCCGCGGTTGAAAAGCCGCCGCCCCACCCCCATCATCGACGATATGGAACGCCCGATCGACGTCGACCTGCCGCACACGCTTGGAAAGGCCGAGGCGCGGCGGCGCCTGGCGACCAACATCGATAGCCTGGAACGGCAAATCCCGGGCGGCGCGCGGGTTCAGAACGCTTGGACCGGCGACACGCTCAACCTGACCGTCAACGCCATGGGCCAGTCGATCGAAGCCAGGATCGACGTCGAGGAGACCAAGGTCCATTGCCGGGTGATGCTGCCCGGCATGCTGGCGTTGTTCGCCGCGCCGATCGAGGCGATGCTCAAGCGCCAGGGCTCGGACTTGCTGCTCGAGGACAAGCGCGACTAGGCTCGGTCCGGCAACGGGCGGGGAATCGGGTATGCGGCAGTTTGCGGTGATCGGGTCGGGGCCGGCGGGCTTCTACACCGCCGAGGCACTGGCCAAATCCTATGGCGACACTGCCCGCATCGACCTGATCGACGCGCT
>JANLQS010000041.1:0-52808 GCA_031367995.1 Sphingomonas sp. | reverse complement strand
CAGGCGGGGCGCGAGGACCATATCGCGCCGAGCCCGAGCGTGTGGAAACTGATGCATATCCTGAAAGGGCCGAAGCGTTTCGTGCTCGCCGGGTCAGGCCATATCGCCGGAGTCGTCAACCCGCCGGCGGCCGGCAAATATCAATATTGGACCAACGATGCCGATCCGGCGCCGGCCAGTCTCGAGGCGTTCATCACCGGCGCCACCGAGCATAAGGGCAGCTGGTGGCCCGACTGGATCGCGTGGCTGACGGCGCAGGCGCCGAAGACGGTCAAAGCAGGCGGCGCGCGGGTGCCAGGCAAGGGCAGACTGAAGCCGATCGAGGACGCGCCGGGGCGCTACGTCCGGACGCGCTGATCAGCCGCCCAGCCGCTTGACCAGCAAGTCGAATACCGCGGCGTGGAGTGGCTGGTCGAATTCAACCCCGGCGTTCCATTCCTTGACCCAGCACACGCGGCCGTGGATCGCTTCGAGCCCGGGGACGCGCAGCCACACGCCCTCGTTCTGCTGAACGCGAATCGGCGGCGCAATCTGGCAACCCTGCGGCGACAGATCGATGAGTTCAACGCGGTAGCGGCTGTCGCTGTGGCGGCGGAATTCGACATCGCAGCCCAAGGGCACACGATCGGATTGCCGTTGTGTCTCGTCATTCATTGCCGTCCCCCCAGGGCAATGACGGTGGCGATGATACGCAGGCCGACTGTCGATAGTTATTGTTCGTAACGCCAGTTCTGTTTCTTGCCCTGGCTGATCCAGTCAAGTGCGCTGGAAATGCGTCTAACACGAGTTTCGTCGCGCTTGGCACTGTTTATCCAGTCGATATATTCACGCCGGTGGCTTGGCGCGAAGGCGTCGAAATGCGTTTGCGCCCCGGGGTTGGCGGCCAGCGCCCCGGCGAACGCGGGGTGCGGATCGGCCGAGGATTTGGGCGCCGCCTTGGGCTTGCGCGGCGCGGGCGCTAGCGCGGCCAGCCTGGCAGCCTCGGCGATCAGGTGATCTAGATCGGCGGGGAGGTCGTCGAGCGAGGCGACCTTGCCAAGCTGCCCCATCGCCCCGGCCTTGGCGCTGCCGTCGCCGATTTCCCCACCGCGCCAGAAGTTCAAGGCGGCGTGGGCCTTGAACGCGGCGGTGATGAGGAGGATGGCGCCGCCGCGTGTGTAGGCCGGCATGCCCCATTTGATCGCTTCCTCGACGTCGGGGACGATGGCGTGGACGCGGCTGCGGACGTGGGTCAGGATCGGCTGCGCGAACGGCTGGGCCTTGGCGACATAAGCGTCGATCCGCGGATCGCGGGTCACAGGATGCCGCCGCCGATCGACAGGCGGATAATCGCGACGACGATGACGAACAGGTTGAGGTTGCGCCCTGACTTGCCCAAACCGAGCGTGCCGATGCCCGCGCCGATCAGTGCCAGCGGAATGATTAGCCAATTGGCCCAGCCGAGCAGAGGCAGGAAGGCCAGCGCGGCGAGCAGAAGCGCGACGAAGCCGATAATCAGCGAAACCAGGTTCAACATCCCGTCAGTCTATGCCGACAAGGTCATTCCGGCAACGGCATCCGCCATTTGCGGATCGAGCCGCTAACGTAGAGGGCGAGCGCCAGCCAGATCGCCCCGAAAGCGACCGCATGGGCGGTGGTGAAATGTTCGCCATAGACCCACACGGCCAACAGGAACTGCAGTGTCGGGGCGATAAACTGAAGCATCCCGACGGTCGAATAATCGAGCCGTCGCGCGGCTTCGGTGAACAAGAGCAGCGGAGTGGTCGACAGGATTCCAGACGCCGCCAGCAATGCGAGCTCTCCCGGGCCCGCGCCCAGCACCGCCCGGCCGCTGCCGAACCCGAGCGCGAGCCAGCCCAGCGCGAGCGGGAACAGCAATATCGTTTCGACCGTCAGGCCGGTCACCGAATCGGCCGCTACCCGCTTCCTAAGCAGGCCGTAGAGCGCAAAACTGAAGCACAAAGTCAGGCTGATCCACAGCGTGTCGAGCGCGCCGGCGATGAGCACCGCCACGCCGGCCGCGGCCAGCGCCACCGCCGCCCATTGCAGCCGCGACAGCCGTTCGGACAGGAGGAAGCGGCCGAGCAGGATATTGGCCAGCGGGTTGAGATAGTAGCCGAGGCTCCCGGCCAGGATGTGGCCCGAGTTGATGGCATAGACGTAGAGCAGCCAGTTGACCCCGATCAGCGACGCGGTGGTCAGCAACAGGCGGAACCTGTTGGGCGCGGCAATCGCCCGGCGCACCGCCGGCCAGCCGCCGGCCAGGCTGACCCCCACCCCCAGAAGCAGCATCGACCAGACGATCCGGTGGGCGACGATGTCGACCGGCGAGACATCGCCGAGCAGCTTGAAATAAATCGGCAGGAAACCCCACATGCCATAGGCCGAAAGGCCGCAGGCGACCCCGATCCGGGTGCGCCGGTGACGGATCGCGGCGGCTGGATCGCCATGGGCCGGGGGGATGTTCATCGCGCGGGTCGCTAACCCGCGATAACGGCAAGTCAAGGCCAATGCTGAACCGGCCGTTAGTTGCATGCGCTGGCGTGGGCTGGCAGGCTCGACCGGCGCGGCGCGTAAATATGCAACAAGGAGTCACGAGGTGCGCTTGATGCGCTCGATTGCTGCACTGGGGCTGCTGGCGGCGGCATTGTCGGGATGCGTTCCGAAAACGAGGAACGGGCCAAGGCCGATGGTGGTGGTCGAGGCAGACTTGAAATCGCGCGAATGGCAGGCGATTGCCAGCGCGCCTGACCGCTCGCGCATCGAGCGGGTGGCGGCGGCGTGGACCGATGGCCTGGCCGAAGCGCACAGCTTTCGCGACGCGATCGCCGAGGAAGGGCTGCTGTTGAAGCCCGGCGCCGCGCTGCCCCGGCCGGCACCAACCCCGGGTAGCTATCGCTGTCGCCTTGTCACCCTGGGCCGGGACCTCAAGAAAGGGCCGGCGTTCGAGCGGTTCAAGCCGTTTTTCTGCTACATCGGACTGGAGGGCGACCTGTTCACCATCGTCAAGCAGACTGGCAGCCAGCGCCCCGCCGGGCGATTGTGGGAAGACGATGTCGCGACCCGACTGGTATTCCTCGGCACGCTCGCGCTCGGCAGCGAGGAGGAGGCCCGCGGTTATGGCGATGATCCCAAGCGCGATATGGCCGGGCTGTTCGAGCGGGTGGCGCCGTTCCGCTGGCGGCTGGTGATCCCTTACCCGCAGGATGGCGGCAAGCTCGACGTATTCGAACTGACCCCGGTCGCCGACCAGCCGGCGCCGTGAGCATCAGCGATGCGGGCGAAGTGCGCGCGCACCTAATCGCCGCCGCCGCCGCGGGGCATCCTTTGACCTATTCCGACCTGCTCGAATTGCTCGGCCACAATTTTTCGCGGCCCAAGATGCGCGCGCTGTGCGTGACGCTGGGCGCGGTCGATGACGAGGCTGCCGCGCGCGGCGAACCCGAGCTGGCGGTGCTGGTCGTGCGCCAGTCCGACGGGCTGCCGGGCCAAGGCTGGTGGATCGCCGGCGGCGGCACCCCGCATGGCTATGACGGGCTGTGGGAGGGACCGGAGGCGGCTAGGTTCATTGCCGGCCTCCAGCGGCGCGCGTTCGACTATTGGGCGATGGCCGAACAGCGGGCGAAGCGCTAGGGGCCGCGCATGGCCGTTTCCAGCAGCGATACATCCCGCACCTTCACCGTGGCCGAGGACGACGACGGCATCCGCCTCGACCGCTGGTTCAAGCGGCACCTGCCCGACGTCAGTTTCAATGCCGTGTCGCGGTGGGCGCGGACCGGGCAGCTGCGCGTCGATGGCAAGCGGGCGACGCCGGGCGACCGGCTGGCAACCGGGCAAGTGCTGCGCCTGCCCCCGGCCGAGCCTGCGCCGGCCGAAGGGCCCGGCGCCAGGCCGCAACGCATCGTCGAGCCGCTGACCGACGATGAGACAAAATTCGTCCAGGAAATGGTCATCGGCCGCGGCCGCGACTGGATCATGCTCAACAAGCCGCCGGGCCTCGCCACCCAGGGCGGGACCAAGACCGTCCAGCATCTCGACCGGCTGCTCGACGGGCTGGTCGACGATGCCGGCAACCGCCCCAAATTGGTCCACCGGCTCGACAAGGACACGTCGGGGGTGCTCATGGTCGCGCGATCGGCGCGCGCGGCGGGGCATTTCGCCAAGGCCTTTTCCGGCCGCACCGCGCGCAAGGTCTATTGGGCGCTGGTGGTCGGCGTGCCGAGCCTCGAGCAAGGGCAAATCGACGCCCCGCTCGCCAAGCAGCCGGGCACCGGCGGCGAGAAAATGCATGTCGACCAGGACAATGGCCTGCCGGCGCGCACCCGCTATCGGATGATCGACCGCGCAGGCAACCGCGCCGCGTGGGTCGAATTGCAGCCGCTGACCGGCCGCACCCACCAGCTGCGCGCCCACATGGCGGCGATCGGCCACCCGATCGTCGGCGATGCCAAATATGGCGGCGCGGAAGCGTTCCTGACCGGCGGGATCAGCCGCAAGATGCACCTCCACGCGCGCCGCCTAAAGGTTGATGCGATGGACGGCAAGCCGATCGACCTGACTGCCGAATTGCCCGACCATTTCCGCGAGAGCCTGGCGACGTTGGGGTTCGAAGCGATCGCCGGCGACATGATGCCGCTTGACACGCCCGACCCGGCCAAGCTGCCGGCGACCAAGGCCAAGCGCATCGCCGCCGCGGCCAAGACCGCCCGTAAGGCGCGCAAGGGCGAGCGGCGGTCGCGCGGCAACGGTCCGCCGGTCGGCCATGCGGCGAAAGGCCTCGCGGGGAAGAAGCCGGCAGGCAAAAAAGTGCCCGCGCGCAAACCGCCGGGCAAGGCGCCGCCGCGAGGGCGCAAGTGACTCGCCTGGCGATCTTCGACTGCGACGGTACGCTGGTCGACAGCGGGGCGGCGATTCACACCGCGTTGAATAGCGCGTTGGTGTCCCACGGTCTCGATTGCCCGCCGCGCAGCGTGACTAAAAAGGTCATCGGGCTGAGCCTGACCGAGGCGATGGCGATGTTGGTGCCAGAGGGCGATCACAATGCGCTGGCCAGCACCTACAAGGATGCGTTCTCGACATTGCGCGGGGCCGGGCGGGTCGAAGAGCCGCTGTACGACGGCATCGCCGCGTTGCTCGACACGCTTGAGGGCGACGGCTGGCTGCTCGGCGTGGCGACCGGCAAGAGCGACCGCGGGCTCAGGCACTGCCTCGACGTCCACGGGCTCGACGGCCGCTTCGTCACGCTCCAAACCGCCGACCGCAACCCGTCCAAGCCGCACCCGGCGATGGCGCTGGCGGCGATGGCCGAGGCGGGAGCGGTGCCGGCCAACACCATCTTCATCGGCGACACCGGCTGGGACATGGGCTGCGCGCGCGCGGCGGGGTGCGGCGCGATCGGCGCCGGCTGGGGCTATCACGACGAACAGGAACTCATCGCCGCCGGGGCTGACGCAGTTGCCGCCGAACCGGGCGATGTCGCCGCGCTGGCCGAGCGCTGGGCGGGAGAGGGACCATGACCGACGACGACAAATGGAAGCGGCGCTTCCTGCTGTTCATGCTGGTGCGGATCGGCGGCGTATTATTGATCGGGCTGGGCATGACGGTCGCTTTCACCGGCCTCGCCAGGCCGGGCGGGATGCACGTCGCCGGGGCGATCCTCGTCGCGATCGGGACGGTCGTGCTGGCGCTCGGCCCGCTCTGGCTCCGCAAGAACTGGTCCGACGCGGAACGATGAAGCGATTCTGGACCGATGTCGCGGTCGCCGAGGCCGGCGACGGATTCGGCATCGCGCTCGACCGGCGGGACGTTCGCACCCCGGCGCGGGCGCTGCTGAACCTGCCGACGCGGCGCCTGGCCGATGCCGTTGCCGCCGAATATGCGGAGCAAGGCGAGGAAGTCGATCCCCGCGCGATGCCGCTGACCGGGCTCGCCAACGCCGCGATCGACCAGGTCGGGATGGATCCGGCCGGCTTCGCCGCGACGCTCGCCCGCTATGCCGAGGCCGACCTGCTCTGCTACCGCGCCGATCATCCGCCGCGGCTGGTCGAGCGGCAGGCGCTGTCGTGGGATCCTTTGCTCGACTGGGCACGGCGCCGCTACGACGTCGATTTCGTCACCGGCGGCGGGGTCATCCATTTCCCCCAGCCCGAGGCCACGGTGCGCCGCCTGGCGCACGAAGTGACGATATTCGACGCTTTCCATCTCGCGGCCCTGTCGACGCTGGTGACGATCGGCGGCTCGCTGGTCGCGGGGTTGGCGGTGGTCGACGATGCCCTAGGCGCCGACGAGGCCTGGTTGGCAGTCAGCGTTGACGAGCAATGGCAACTCGACGAATGGGGCAGCGATTGCGAAGCGCAGATCGCGCTCGATGCGCGGCGCCGCGAGTTCCTTGCCGCCGCCCGATTCCTAAGCCTGCTCGACTAAGGCCGTTCGACCAGTTCGCGGACGAAGGCGACGAGGCCCGGCTGGCGGGTGCGCTTCAATCGCTCGGCGGCGACGATCGCTTTCACTTCGGCGAGGCAGCGCTCCATGTCCTCGTTGATCAGGACATAGTCATATTCCGCCCAATGGCCGATTTCGCTCGCCGCCCGGCGCATGCGGTCGGCGATCACATCGTCGCTGTCGGTGGCGCGCGTATGAAGCCGGCGATCGAGCTCGTCCATGGAGGGCGGCAGGATGAAGATGCTGACCAAATCCTCGCCCATCCCGGCTTCGAGCTGCTGCGTGCCCTGCCAGTCGATGTCGAAAAGGATGTCGCGGCCGCCCTTCAGCGCCGCCTTGATCGGCGCCTTGGGCGTGCCGTAACGATGGTCGAAGACATAGGCCCATTCGGCCAGATCGCCGTCGTCGACCAGCGCCTGGAAGCCGGTGTCATCGACGAAATGGTAATGGACGTCATCGACCTCGCCGGGGCGCTTGGGCCGGGTCGTCGCGGAAATCGACATGGTGATGCCGGGATCGGCATCGAGCAGCATCCGGCTGATGGTGGTCTTGCCCGCGCCCGACGGCGAGGACAGGACGATCAGCAGTCCGCGGCGGCGGTTGTTGGCGAGGGGAGCGGTCGGGTCGGCCATGACCGCACTTGCCGTGGCCGGGCGCGCGCCGTCAAGGCGCAGACGAAAAGCAGTTTTTGCTGCAGCGCACAAAAACCCTTGAATCCTTCGCCGCGATGCATTATTGTGCACTGCAGCATAGGAGTATTTGAAGTGCCCAACGACACCAAGATCGACAGCATCCCGGCCGCCGCCGCTTCGGCGACGCAGACCGTCATCAAGGCGGACAAGGCGATTGCCGACACCGTCGTCGCCACCGTCGCCAAGGCCACGCCGCGCGTCGCCAAGGCCAAGCGCGTCGCCGCCAAGCGTGCCCCTGCCAAGCGGACGCCGGCCAAGCGCCGCACCCGCAAGGCCTCGGCCAAGGTGGTCACCGCCGCCAAGACAATCAACAAGCGCGCCGCCAAGCCGGTGCGCCGTGCCAAGGCGGCTGCCAAGCCCGCCGCCACTCAATTCGAAAGGATTTTGCCCATGACCTATGATTTCAACCAGCTGGTCGCCGGCTTCCAGCTGCCCGGCGCCGACCGTTTCCAGACCCTGTTCGCCGATGCCGGCAGCAAGGGCCAGGAGCTTGCCGCCAAGAGCCAGAAGGCCGCTGAGGAACTCAGCGAGCTGACCAAGGCCAATGTCGAGGCGCTGGTCGAAGCCGGCCGCATCGCCGCCAGCGGCGCCAAGGCGATCGGCCAGGACGCCGTCGCTTCGAGCCGCCAGGGCCTCGAGATCGCTTCGCAGAACGTCAAGACGCTCAGCGCCGCGACGTCGCCGACCGAGTTCGTCCAGATCCAGTCGGAACTGGCCCGCGCCTCGTTCGATCGGTTCGTCGCCGAAACCTCGAAGCTGACCGAGCAGATGGTCAAGCTTGCCGGTGAGGCGATCCAGCCGATCTCGAACCGCGCCAGCGTCAATGCCGAGCGCATCAACGAGCTGATGGCCTAACCCGCCCCTCCTCAGGGTTAGTGCTTAAAGGCGGCCGCCTCCCTTCGTGGGGGGCGGCCGTTTTCATTTCGGGCGAGCGGTGGCCAAGGTCACTTGCGGCGGCTTCGCCCGATGCCATATCTTAGGCGTGGACATGGACAGGCAGATGATTCTCATGAGTGGCGGCGACGAGCCCGGCCGCGGCGACGGCCTCGACGAGATCGAGACCGGCGTCGTCACGCGCACCCGCCCGCGCACCAAGAAGCCGTCCAACTACAAGGTGCTGTTGCTCAACGACGATTATACGCCGATGGAATTCGTCGTGCTGGTCCTGCAAAAACTGTTCTCGATGAGTATCGAGGACGCCACCCGGGTGATGCTTCAGGTCCATCAGCAGGGCCTCGCGATCTGCGGCATCTTCACCTACGAGGTGGCCGAAACCAAGGTCACGCAGGTGATCGACTTCGCCCGCGAGAACCAGCATCCGCTCCAGGCGACGCTGGAGAAAGCGTAAAACCTCTCCGGCCCGGGGAGGATTTACACGGCACCGCTTCCCGCTAAAGCGCGTCATGGATTCCATTCGCATCACCGGCGGCCAGCGGCTCGAGGGCAAGATCTCCATTTCGGGGGCCAAGAACAGCGCGCTAACGTTGCTGCCCTGCGCCTTGTTGACCGCCGACAAACTCACCCTGACCAATTTGCCGCGGCTGGCCGACGTCGACAATTTCTCCCATTTGCTCAATGGCCTTGGCGCATCGACCGCCGTGGCCGGGGTCAGGAAGGGCGAAATCGGGCGGCGGATGACGCTCCAAGCCGCCGATATTGCCTCGACCGTCGCGCCGTACGACATGGTCAGGAAGATGCGCGCCTCGATCCTGGTGCTCGGGCCGATGCTGGCGCGGGCCGGTGAATCGACCGTCTCGTTGCCCGGTGGCTGCGCTATCGGCGACCGCCCTATCGACCTTCACCTGCGCGCCCTGGAAGCGCTCGGCGCGGAGATCGAACTGGCCGCCGGCTATGTCAAAGCGTCGGCGCCCAAGGGCCGCTTGCCCGGCGGCGACTACAGCTTCCCGGTGGTATCGGTCGGCGCCACGGAAAACACACTGATGACGGCGGCCCTTGCCACCGGCCGCAGCCAGCTGTTCAATGCCGCGCGCGAGCCCGAAATCGTCGATCTGTGCAATTTGCTGGTGGCGATGGGCGGCAAGATCGAGGGGATCGGCTCTTCGCACCTGATCATCGACGGGGTCGAAGGGCTCAATGGCTGCACCTACGCCGTCATGCCCGACCGGATCGAGGCCGGCAGCTATGCCTGCGCGGCGGGGATCACCGGGGGATCGATCGAACTGGTCGGGGCGCGGCCCGGCGACATGCTGGCAATCACCAACGCGCTCGCCGCGTGCGGCATCGCGGTCGAATTCACCGAAACCGGGATCAAGGTCATCGCCGATCAGCCGCTGAAGCCGTTGGCGGTGTCGACCGCGCCCTACCCGGGCTTTCCGACCGACATGCAGGCGCAATTCATGGCCATGCTGGCGATGGCCGACGGCCAGAGCTTCCTCGAGGAAACGATCTTCGAAAATCGCTACATGCACGTCCCCGAACTGCGACGGATGGGCGCCGAGATCGACGTCCATGGCCGCTCGGCGATCGTCCACGGCGGCAAGCCGCTGACCGGCGCGCAGGTCATGGCGACCGATTTGCGTGCCTCGATGAGCCTGGTGCTGGCCGGGCTGTGCGCCGAGGGCGAGACCGAAGTGCTGCGCGTCTACCACCTCGACCGCGGCTATGAGCGGCTCGAAGAGAAGCTCCAAGGCGTCGGCGCGACCATCGAGCGGGTTTCGGCGGGCTAGAGACGATCCAGGGCGTGAAGCAGGACGCCGACCGTCCCGCCGACCAACGTGCCGTTGATGCGGATATATTGGAGGTCGCGGCCGACCGCGCTTTCAAGGCGGGCGGTAATCGTCCGCGCGTCCCATCCGCGCACCGTTTCGCTGACCAGCTTGACGATCGACCCGCCGTAGCTGGCCGCCATGCCGGCCACCGCCCGCCGCGCGAACTGGTTGATGGCGCGCTTCATCTTGGGATCCTTCTCAAGGCTCTGCCCAGTCGATTTCAGCACCTCGCCGAGCTTGCCGGCCATCGCCGCGTCGGGGTTGCGGGCGGCGCGGATGACCGCTTCGCGGCCCTTCTGCCACAGCGTATCGAGCCACAGCCCGACCGAGCGATTGTCGAGCAGGTCGAGCTTCAATTGCTCGACCCGATCGCGGGTTTCGGGCCGGTTCTGAAGGTCGTTGGCAAGCTGTGCCAGCGCTTCCTCGATTTTGATCCGCACCGGGTGCCCCGGGTCGGTATGCATGTCGACCGTCAGCTTGCGCATCCCGTCGAGGATCGAGTCCGACAGCCGCTCGTCGACCCCGGCCAGCTTGAGCACCCAGTTGGTGCGCTTCTTGACCATCTCCCGGATCAGCACCTCATTGGCGTCGAGCGCGCGCGCCAGCCAGCGGATCGCCGCCTCGAGCATCGGCACGTGGCGATCTTCGTTGATCGCCGAGGCCAACGCATGGCCGAGCAAAGGCGAGACTTCGGCGGCGCGCAGGCGGTTCGAGATCGCGCTTTTGACCAGCCCGCCCAAGCGCTCGTCGTCGAGCCCCTCGAACAAATCGGCGATGAGCCGGCTGGCGCCCTGGCGGATGCGCGTCTCCTCGCCCTGCGGCGCCTGGAGGAAGCGCCCCGCGGCGCCGGCCAGATCGATGTGCCGCATCCGCCGCGCGACAACCGGGGCGATCAGAAAATTCTCCTTGAGGAAAGCGGCCAGCGCCTCGCCGATGCGATCCTTGTTGCGGGGGATGATCGCGGTGTGCGGGATCGGCAGGCCGAGCGGGTGGCGGAATAATGCGGTGACCGCGAACCAGTCGGCCAGCCCGCCGACCATGGCCGCCTCGGCGAACGCCTTGACCCAGCTAAGCCACGGGTAAGATGGCTCGAGCGTGCGGGCGGCGGCGAAGATCGCGGCCATGACGAACAGCAGCCCGGTTGCAGCGCGCTTCATGCCCGCCGCGCCGGGCTGCGCGGGGTTGAAACGATCGAGGGCCGGAGCATTGCTCATCGGCACCACCTTAGCCAGGGCGATGGCGATGTCACTCCGCGGGAAGAGGCTCCGCCATCGGCACGTGCGGTTCGCCATTGTCGATCAGCTTGCCGAATTTGGCCCCCAGCCAGCGCTCGACATCGATCGCGATCGAGAAATAGGCCGGCACTAGCAACAATGTCAGCACGGTCGAGAAGATCAGCCCGCCGATCACGGTCACGCCCATCGGCGCGCGCCAGCTGCCGTCGCCCGACAGCGACAAGGCGATCGGCAGCATGCCGGCGACCATCGCCACGGTGGTCATGACGATCGGCTGGGCGCGCTTGTGCCCGGCTTCGTAGATCGCTTCGTTTTTGGCCATGCCGTGGTTCATCATCTCGACCGCGAAATCGACCAGCAGGATCGAATTCTTGGCGACGATGCCAAGCAGCATGAGCAAGCCGATGAACACCGGCAGCGATACCGGCATGCCGGCGATATGCAACGCGATGACCGCGCCGAGCGGAGCCAGCAGCAGCGAGCCCATGTTGACGAACGGCGCGAGCAGGCGGCGGTGAGCAGCACCAGCACCGCGAACACCAGCAGGATGCCGGCCAGCACGGCAATGGCGAAACTCTGAATCAGTTCGCCCTGCCATTTTTGATCACCGAGAGAAAGTTTGGTGATGCCCTCGGGCAGGTTCTTGACCGACGGCAGCGCGTTGATCTTCTTCCACGCATCGCTGCTGATGACGCCGGGGGCGAGATCGGCGCCGATCGCGATGCGACGCACCTGGTTGGTCCGCTGGACATTCACCGGACCCGATCCGAAGCCGATCTCGGCGACCGCTTTGAGCGGCACCGAATCGCCGCTGCGGGTCGGCACCGGCAGATCCTCGATGGTCGATATGTTTCGGCGCGAGCTGACCGGCAAGCTGACGATGATCGGCACCTGGCGGTCAGACAGCGAGAATTTGGCGCTGTTCTGGTCGATGTCGCCGATGGTCGCGATGCGGATCGTCTGGCTCAATGCGCTGGTCGTGACGCCGAGGTCGGCAGCGAGGTCGAAGCGCGGCTTGATGGTGATTTCGGGGCGAACATTGTCGCCCTGGACGCGGGGCGCAACCAGCTCGGGGATCGATTGCATTTCCTTGGCGACCTGGCTCGCGACGACGCCCAGCTTAACCGGATCGTCGCTGCCCAGGAACAGGTTGATCGGGCGCCCGCCGCCGCCAGGGCCGCCGCCGTTCTGGCTCATGAAATTGACCTGGGCGTCGGGAATCTGCGCCAGCAGCGGAGTGATTTCTCGCTCGAGCTCGAAGCTCTTGAGCTTGCGGTCTTTCTTGTAAACGACATTGACGAAGCTGACTGACGTGTAAATCCGCTCGAATACCCGATCGACCGAAGGATTCTGCTTGATGACGTCGGCGGTTTGCCGGGCGATCACCCGGGTTTGGGCGAGCGTGGTTCCCGGCGCTAGCCCGATGCGCACGGTCGAGGTCGGTTGGTCCTGCTCCGGCTGGAAGGTCATCGGCAGCGTCGCAAACAGCACGATTGTCAGCAACAGCGTCAGGACGCCGCCGCCGACCATCACGAAGCGATGGTCGCGCATTCGGGCCTTGAGCCGGGCGACGTACAGTTCATGCCAGGCGGCGAAGCGCCCGCCGGTCATGCCGACTGCGGCGCCGACTAACCAGCCGACTGCAAAGACCGCGAGTCCGGCAACCAGCAAAGCTGCAAGTACGGTCAGCGGGAGCGGCAGACCCAGCGGTCCAAGGGACTTGGAGACCATCATCGCCGCGACCGCAAAGGCGATTACCAGCAAGATGGCCAATCCGGCCTCGAAAACATAATAGCCAATCTTGCCTGCGCGCTTCGGCAAGGCCGCGAGAAGCCTGTCCGCCCGGACCGTCGACAAGCTCCAGTTGAGCACTGCCAGATAGCGGTGCATCCACTTGCCCGAGGCATGGTCCTGGACGCCGTGCGAGCGGAGGAAATAAGCGGCCATCAGCGGCGTGATCATCCGCGCCACTAGCAGGCTCATCATCACCGCCAGCACGACCGTGTAGCCGAAGTGGCGGAAGAATTGCCCGGAGATGCCGGGCATCATCGCCACCGGCAGGAACACCGCGACGATGGCGGAGGTGGTAGCGAGGACGGCGAGGCCGATCTCGTCGGCGGCGTCGATGGCGGCCTGATAGGCGCTCTTGCCCATGCGCATGTGGCGGACGATATTCTCGATCTCGACGATCGCGTCATCGACCAGCACGCCGGCGACCAGGGCCAGCGCGAGCAGCGACAGGAAGTTGAGGGTGATCCCCATCATGTCGATAAAATAGAAAGCGGGGATCGCCGACAGCGGGATGGCGACGGCGGAAATCAGCGTGGCGCGGGTGTCGCGCAGGAACAGGAACACCACGAACACCGCGAGGATCGCGCCCTCGACCAGCGCTTCCATCGACGAGCGGTACTGCGACTTGGTATAATCGACGGTGTTTTCAATCTCGACGAAGTGGATCCGCGGATCGGTTTTTTCGATGTCGCGCAGCGCCTTCCACGCGCCGTCATAGGCGGTGACATCGGACGCCCCCTTGGCGCGGGCGATGTTGAAGCTGACCACCGGCTTGTTATCGAGCACGGCGTCGGACCGCTGTTCGTTGTTGCCGTCGCTGACCGTGCCGAGGTCGGCCAGCCGGACGACCCGCCCGCCGCCGACCGAAATTTCGGTCTGGCTAAGCGTGTAGGGATCGACCGCGTTGCCGATCACGCGCACGGTCTGTTCCGACCCGGCCAGTTCGGCGCGGCCGCCGGCGGCGTTCAAATTGGTCTGGCGCAACTGCTGGTTGACCTGAGCAGCGGTGATGCCCTGGGCCTGCAGCGCCGCCGGATTGAGCGTCACGCGGATCTGGCGATCGACCCCGCCTTCGCGGGTGACGGCCGCGACGCCGTCGACCGACAGCAATTTGCGCGCCACCGTATTGTCGACGAACCAGCTCAGTTGCTCAAGCGTCATGTCGTGGGTCTGGGCGGCGATGAAGGCAATTTCGCCGCCGCCATTGGTCTTCACCCTCTCGACCTGGGGCTCGAGGATGCCGTCGGGCAGTTCGCCGCGAATCTGGGTGACCGCGTCGCGCACGTCGTTGACCGCGCGGTCGATCGGTGTGCCGATGCGGAACTGGACGAAGGTCGTGCTGCTGCCTTCTCGCACCGTGCTGTCGATTTCATCGATATTCTCGACGCTGCGAATCGCCGCCTCGACCCGCTGCGTGACCTGGTTCTCCATTTCCGACGGCGCCGCCCCCGGCTGGGAAATGGTCACCAAGGCGGCCGGGAAGTCGATGTCCGGGAAATTGTTCACGGTCATCTTCGAAAAGGCCATGAACCCGGCCAGCAACAGCCCGACGAACAGCACAATCGGCGGCAGCGGGTGGCGGATGCACCAAGAGGAAATGTTACGGAAATTCATCGCGTCGTCCCTGGCCTGTTGCCAGCCGCGCTCAACGCGCCGCCGCCGTGCGCCGCGGCGCGATCTTCTGCCCCGGGTTGAGGAATGGCCCGGCCGACAGCACGACCGTCTCCTGGCCAGAAAGTCCTTCGATGACCGGCACGCCTTGCTCGCTGACGTCGCCGATCTTGATCGCGCGCCGCTCGACGAGGTGCTTGGCGTTGACGACATAGACGTAATTGCCCTGGTCGTCGCTCAGCACCGCGCTCTGCGGCAGCAGCGGCGCGGTGGTCGCGCCGGCCGCGATGCGCACCTCGGCGAAACCGCCCGGCCGCATTGAGGGGGAATAAGGGACCGCGATCCTGACCTCGCCCTGGCGTGTCAGCGGGTTGATGATTGGCGATACCTGCCACACCCGCCCGGCGACGCTCTGGTCGATGCCGATCGGAGTGACCGACGCGGGCATCCCGACGTGGACGGAGACGAGGTCCTGCTGTGACAGCTGGGCGCGAAGTTCCATCTCACCACCGCTGGCGAGGCGGAACAGCCCGCCGGCGCCGGCACTGACGATCTGCCCGACCTCGACGCTGCGCTGCAGGACCAGGCCGGAAGAGGGCGCGCGGATGTCGAGCCGTCCGAGCCGGGCGCGTGATGCGCCAAGCTGGGCGAGGGCAACATTGACCCGTGCCGCGGCGGCATCCCGCGCCGCCCGCTTGCGGTCGAGGTCGGCCTTGGACACGAAACCGCGCCCGACCAGCGCCTGGCTGCGCTCGAGTTCATTCTGGGCGAGGGCGGCGTCGGCCCGCGCTGCCTGGACAGAAGCGGCAAGCTGGGCCGCGTCCTGAACCTGGACCGAGCGATCGATTACCGCCAGCACCTGGCCCTGGCGGACCCAGCTGCCGGCATCGACATAAACGGCGGTCACCCGGCCGCCTTCGCCGGCCACGCCGATCGGCTCGTCTCGGCGGGCCGCGAGCGCACCCGAAGCGGTCACCATATGCGCCACTTCGCTGCGTCCGGGGACGACCACCGACACGGTCGGGACCTGCCCGCTCTTGTTGGAAGCCGCGGCGGCGGCGGCGGATTTATCGCTCGATCGCATCATCGCATAGGCTGCCAGCAGGATCAGCACGGTGCCGATCACGGCAGCGATAATCAACAGCCGCCGTCGGCGTGCGGAGCGGTCGACAACGATCAACGTGTCCGAAGCCTCGATCATGGTTTCCCGATTCATTGCGACAGATCCCGATCCCTGCCGGCGCGTAGACCGGCATTTACTGTATTACCGCGATAACTCACCCGGGGCAACTGGCCTTGTGCGACCGGGCGCGAAAGGCTTTTTCGACTAACGACGGAAACGCTCCAACGGACGGGCGTTGTTGCCCGGACGGAATAATTCTGCTGCAACATGGCACGACGAATATAGGGAGAAAATGGGCATGATCGAATCCTATGGCATCATCGGCTGGATCGTCATCGGCCTACTCGCGGGCGGGATCGCGAAACTGCTCATGCCCGGCAAGGATCCGGGCGGGTGCATCATCACCATGCTGCTCGGCATTGCCGGAGCGCTGCTGGCCGGGTTTATCGGCAAGTCGATCGGGTGGTACGACCAGGGCGAAGCGGCCGGGTTCATCGCCGCCATCGTCGGCGCGGTCCTGCTGCTACTCATCTACCGCCTGGTTGCCCGGCGCCGCTAAGCCGGTTTGCCGAGCGTTCATCGTTCAGCCATCGCGTCGCGGCCAGCCTGCGGCGCGATGACGATTGTCCAATCCAGGAGACGTGATGTGAAAAAGACCTTGTTCGCCGCCCTCGCGCTGGCCGGCGTTTCATTGCCCGCGATCGCCTTCGCGCAGGACGTCGCGGTGGTCCGGCCGCTGACCGGTACGCGGCTCGATTTCAGCACCACCGGGACGGTCAGCCGGGTACCCGACCTCGCCGTCATCTCGGCCGGGGTGGTGACCCGTGCCCCAACCGCGAGCGGAGCGATTTCCGACAATGCCGCGCGGATGGAGCGGGTCCGCGCCGCGCTCAAGCGCGCGGCGATCGCCGACAAGGACATCCAGACCAGCTCGATCAACCTCAGCCCCGAATATCGCTACGAGAGCAACCAGTCGCCGGTGCTAACCGGATACCAGGCGTCGAACACGGTTTCGATCCGCTTTCGCGACATCCGCAAGTCGGGCGAGATCCTCGACGCGCTGGTCGCCCAAGGCGCCAACCAGATCAACGGTCCGAGCCTGACGATCGAGCATCCCGAAGCGGCGCTCGACGAAGCGCGGCTGAAGGCCATCGCCGCCGGTAGGGCGCGCGCCGAACTTTACGCCCGAGCGATGGGCATGCGGGTGGTGCGGGTGCTGTCGGTCAGCGAAAGCGGCGGCTTTTCCCCGCCACCACCGATGCCGATGGTGATGATGGCGCGAGCCGAGGGGGCGGATGCCAAGACCTCGATCGACGCCGGCTCGCAGGACCTCCAGGTCACGATCGCCATGAGCGTCGAGTTGCAATAACCGCGCCGGCGGCGAAGTCGCCCGCAACGAGGACAGCAAAAAGGGCCGCCCGGTTCATCGCCGGGCGGCCCCAATTTGTTCGCGTCGCTGACGTGTCTAGCGAACCGATCCGCGCCGTACCAGGTTGACGATCGCCAGAAGGACGATCGCGCCGAGGAGCGAGTAAAGGATGTTCGTGAGATCGAGCGGATTGCTGTTGTTGATGTTTCCACCGCCGAGGATCAGCCCGGCGATCACTGCGCCGATAATACCGACGACGATGTTGAGAATGATGCCCTGTTGCCCGTCAGTGCGCATGACCAGACTGGCAAGCCAGCCGACGATACCACCAACGATAAGCCAAAGAATGAAACCCATGTGCATTCCCTCCTGTTCGTAGCTGCCTTAGCACGCGGCAGCCGTCCGGCACCAAGACGCCTGATGCCGGGGGATTGTTCCGGATAACGAACGCTGTGTCCAGTGCAGACGCGAACAAAATCCGGGGCCCCGTCGTTTCCGAGGGGCCCCGAGGGAGTTTACGGGTATTGGGAATGGTCGTTCAGTAGCGTTGCTGGCGCTCATATTGATCGCGGTAATGCTTGATCCGCGTGACGCGCAGGCCGGGCATGCCTGAACGATCGACCGCCCGCTGCCAGCTGGTGAATTCCTCAAGGCTCAGGGTGTAGCGCTGGCAGGCTTCGTCGACGGTCAACAGACCCCCGGCGACGGCCGCCACCACTTCCGCCTTGCGCCGGACCACCCAGCGGGTGGTGAAGGCGGGCGGCAAAGAATCGAGCGTCAGCGGTTCGCCGAGCGGACCGATTACCTGCGCAGGCCGAATCTTCTGGTTCTCGAGCATTTACGTCCTCAATCATTAATTTGCGGTCGATGCCTTGTTGTTAAACGCAAGGCCTTGAGAAAATTTGAAGCGCGGTGGTAACCCGGCTCTTCATCCTTCCTTACCGTCCCTTAACCCTGTTGCCGCCGCGACCCCGTCGGCGAAGGTGCCGCCGAGCTGGATCGCGGCATCCCGCCAACCCGTCCCCGCAGAGAGCAAACAGGCGATTGCCTGGCGCCTCTGCGCATCGCCGACAACGCCCGAAGCGAGCGCCGCGAACAGCTCCGCCAGGTCGAGCCTGGCTTCGCCCGCGGAGCTGAATTCGCTTTCGAATCGCGACAAGGACAAGTCCGTTCGTTCTGTTAATCCTTCGACCGCTCTAGCCGGACAGGGTGAATTTCGAGTAAAGACGCCGCCCGATGACTCCCGATTTTGACATCCCCAGCGGCCCGGCGGGCGCGCGCATCGTCGTCGCCATGTCGGGCGGGGTGGATTCGTCGGTTGTCGCCGCGCTCGCGCACCGCACCGGCGCGGAGGTGATCGGGGTCACGCTGCAGCTTTACGATCATGGTGAAGCGGCGAAGCGATCGGGCTCGTGCTGCGCTGGGCAGGACATTTACGACGCCAAGACCGTGTGCGACCGGCTCGGCATTGCCCATTACGTGCTCGATTACGAAAGTCGCTTCAGGACGCAGGTGATCGACAAGTTCGCCGACGAATATGCCGCGGGGCGGACGCCGGTGCCCTGCTCCTTATGCAACCAGGGGGTCAAGTTCGTCGATTTGATTGCGTTTGCGCGCGAGCTTGGCGCGGATTGCCTCGCCACTGGCCATTACGTGCGGCGGGTCGTTACCGGCGGGCGGACCGAGCTATGGAAGGGCCGCGACCCGGCGCGCGACCAGAGCTATTTCCTTTATGGCACCACCGCCGACCAGCTCGATTACCTCCGCTTCCCGCTCGGTGATTTGCCCAAGAGCGAGGTGCGGCGGTTGGCCGAAGCCGAGGGGCTGGTGGTGGCCAACAAGCCCGACAGCCAGGACATCTGCTTCGTCCCCGACGGCGATTATGCGTCGCTGGTCAAGAAACTGCGGCCCGAAACCGCGGCGCCGGGCGCGATCGTCGACCTTGGCGGCGCGGTGCTCGGCGAGCACCAGGGCGTGGTCCACTTCACCATCGGCCAGCGCCGCGGGATCGACATCGGCGGGCAGGCCGAGCCGCTCTACGTGGTGCGGATCGAGCCCGAAACCCGGCGGCTGGTGGTCGGCCCGCGCCGCGCGCTGGCGGTCGGCGCGGCGACGGTCGAGGGCGTCAACTGGCTGGCCGAGCGGCAGGTCGAGGTGGAGGCCAAGGTGAGGAGCCTGGCGCGGCCGGTCGCGGCACGCTGGGACGGGGAGAGGATGGCGTTCGCGGCGCCCGAATATGGCGTCGCGCCGGGCCAGTCGGCGGTGTTCTACGCGGGGGAGCGGTTGCTCGGCGGCGGCACGATCGCGCAGACGATTCCGGCGACGATCGACGAGGCAGCGGCGGCCTAGGCACCGCCAATGGTCCCAATGTTCGCAGTGACGGGACGGCTCGCGCGGCCTGGACGACATCGATGGGAAAGAGCCGCCCCCGACAGAGCAGGCGAAATCCTACATTGGAAGCTTTTTCGTACCTTTCGCACGGCCCCCGCATGAATGGCGGCAGCCGAGCCAGAAAAATCACATTTATTGTTGCCCGGCTTGAAATATTGTGGAGGCTATCAACTGGGAATTAGGGGGCAATTGACCATGAAGTGGATAGTTCGCGTCGTTGCGTTAGCAATGCTCTTGGTATGTGCCGCGCCATCACTGGCCCAATCGAATGACCTAACCGGCGAATGGCGTGGCGAAAATAGCGGAAACCGGGTGACCATCACCATGCGTCCAACTGGCTTCGCGGTGGTCTTCTCGCAGGTTCAGCAAACGGGCCAAGCCGACGGTTCCTATCTGTTCCAAGACTCAGGGAGCGGCACCTACCGCTACACGTTTCCGGACGGCACCCAAACCATCGCCAGGCTCCAGGGCAGCGACGCCATGAGGATTACCAATTCCGACGGCTGGACGGATCTGTTCCGGCGTACCTCCAGACCCGCAGTTTCCCCGAGAACAATTGTCCCGCCGAAACCTGCGGCAGTTGCCGCCAACCTTCCGAAAGGCCGGCCGGAACGAACCGCTCCGTGGAGTCCACGGGCGATGTCGATCGATCCTAAGCACTTGCTCGATCCTAAATACGCTTCGGAACGGGCGGACGCACTGGCAAGCTGCGCGCCTGCCATCCGGCAGTTTTCTTCGTTTTATCCCAAAGAAGGAATGGCAGTCGAAACTCTAATTATGGAACAGCTTTGGCTGAGTGACCCCGACATGGATGACAGCGCAGCAGAGATGACCAAGCAGATTACCGATCAAACCGCCTTCGCAAAGTCGAATTTGACGCCTGTGCAGCGGGCAGCGAAGCTGGCCGGCATCTGCCTGTATCAACGCCGCCTAGCCCAACTCGAAGGTTCTCCCCTTATCGCCGGCGCGGTCGATGGCTCGCTCACACCGCTGTCGATCGGTGGGGCGGCGCCGCCGTGGAAGCAGCAGGGCAAGGACGCCCGGATCATCGCCTCGAACGGCAAATCGGCGATGCACTGCGTCACGCTCGAACAGATCGCCGCGCACGATTCGAGCGTCAGCGGCGGGATGCGGCGGCTGGTCAACAACTGCACCGACGAGGTCGAGATCAACTGGTGCAACTCACCCGCCAATTGCGAAAAGGAACAGGGCAGTACCTGGACGGTGCAACCGGGTTACAGCTGGCCGGTTAGCGCCGAAGGCGAACTCCGCTGGTCGGCATGCCACGGGCGCGACACGGCGAGCACCGTCAGGGGCAGCTACGGCCTGCGTTACTATTGCACCGCGCCGCTGGTGAAATCGAAGCCGTAGGCCGAGGCTCGAAGTCAGCAACGGAACGGAAGCCGCCGCCCGTCACAGCTGGAAATTGCCTTCGATGACGGTGACGCAGTGGCCGCCAAGGATGACGCGGTCGCCGCTCAGTTCGCATTCGACGATCCCCGAGCGGGTGCTTGCCTGGAGGGCGGTAAAGTGGGTGCGGCCGAGTTTCGCCGCCCAGAACGGGACGAGGGCGGCGTGGGCGCTGCCGGTGACCGGATCCTCGTCGATGCCGTGATAAGCGGCGAACACGCGGCTGGCGATGGCGGCGTCGCGGCCCGGCGCGGTGACGATTACCAGGCGGTCGATGGTGCGCAGGGCGGCGAAATCGGGGGCGACGGCGCGCACCGCCGCTTCGTCGGCGAGGAGGGCGATGGCGGCGCCGTTGCCACCCCTGCCAAGGAATGTTTCGGTTTCGGTTGGAAGCCCCAACGCTTTGACCAACCCCGACTCCTCGCCCGGTTCGACCGCGTAAGCGGGGAGGTCGAGGCGGAGCAGCCCGTCGCGGCGCTCGACGGTGAGGACACCCGAGCGGGTGGCGAAGCGGATGCGCTGGCCGCTCATCAATATATGGCCGCTGGCCAAAGTGGCGTGGCCGCACAGGTCGACCTCGACCGTCGGGGTGAACCAGCGCAAGTCGTAATCGGCCTCGGCATCGTCGGCGGCGGGGACGGCGAAGACAGTTTCGCTGAGGTTGTTTTCGGCGGCGATGGCCTGGAGCGTCGCGTCGGGCAGCCATTCGGTGAGTGGCATGACCGCCGCTGGATTGCCTTCGAACGGGGCGCTGGCGAAGGCGTCGACCTGGAAGAAAGGGAGGAGGGTCATTCGTGGGTCTCGGTGAGGTGCGACGGCAGCATCGTCTCGCGGTCGGTATGGCCGTGCGGGTCGAGGTGGATGAGAATCTCGGTCTGCGGGAAGCGCGCCTGGAGCGCTTCTTCGACCGTGTCGAGCCGGTCGTGCGCCTCGCGCACCGTCCATTCGCCCGGAACCCAGACGTGGAACTGGACGAAATGATGCGAGCCGCTGGTGCGGGTGCGCAGGTCGTGGAGTCCGGCCAGCTCGGGATATTCGCTGGCGGCGGCGAGGAAGGCGGCGCGCTGCGCCTCGGGCCATTCGCGGTCCATCAGCTGGTTGATGGCGTGGCTCGAGGAGCGCCACGCGCCGAACAATAACCAGCCGGCGATGAGCAGCCCGAACAATGCGTCGGCGCCGACCAGCCCGACATATTGATCGAGCACCAAAGCGGCGATGACCGAGCCGTTGAGCAGCAGGTCCGATTGGTAATGGACGCGGTCGGTGGCGATCGCGACCGACGCGGTGCGGGCGATGACACGGCGCTGGTAGCTGATCAGCAGCAACGTCGCCAGCATCGCCGCCAGCGACACGCCGATGCCGATGTCGGCCGCGCCGGTTTCAGCCCCGGCGATCAGCCGCTGCACCGAGCGAGCGGCGATCCAGCCGGCCGAGACGGTGATGAGCACGATCTGGAACAAGGCGACGAGCGCTTCCGCCTTGCCGTGACCGAAGCGATGGTCGCTGTCGGCGGGCAGAGCGGCGATGCGCACCCCGGCCAAAGTGACGAGGCTGGCGATTAGGTCGAGTCCGGTATCGGCGAGGCTGCCGAGCATGGCCATCGACTGGGTCGACCATGCCGCCCAGCTTTTGAGGCCGAGCAGCAGGAGCGCCATGGTGACGCTGGCCAAGGCGGCGCGGGTCGACAGCGCCGAGCGCTCGGCATGGGCTTCGTGGAAGGCGGTCATGGGTAGAGCAGATTTTCGTCCCAGCCGCCGTCGGCGCGGCGGGTGAACAAGCGGCGGTGGTGCAGGCGGTGGGGACCGTCGCTCCAGAATTCGATGGCGTCCGGTTCGATGCGATAGCCGTGCCAGTGCGGCGGACGGGGGACGTCGCCGCCGGCGAAGCGCGCTTCCATCTCGGCCTGGCGCTGCTCGAGCTCGGTCCGGGAGGACAGCGGCTGCGACTGCAGCGAGGCCCAGGCGCTGGCTTGCGAGTGCGGTCCGCGACTGGCGAAGTAAGCGTCGGACTCAGCGTCGGACGCGGCGCCGACGCGGCCCTCGATGCGGATTTGGCGGCGCAGCGACTTCCAGTGGAGCACGGCGGCGACGCGGTCGTTGGCGGCGATGTCGCGGCCCTTGTGGCTGAGGCTGTTGGTGTGGAAGGTGAAGCCGCCGTCGCCGTGGCCTTTGAGCAATACCATCCGCACCGACGGCCGACCGTTCGCGCCGACGGTCGCCAGCGCCATCGCGTCGGGGTCGTTGGGCTCGCTCGCTTTGGCCTCGGCGAACCACGCGTCGAACAGTGCCATCGGGTTTTGGGCGAAGGGATCGTCGGCCATCGCGCTGCTCTAGGCCGCGCGGCGCTTGCACTGCAAGGCGCGGTTGCTGCAAGAGGCGCGCCATGGACCTGTATCAACGACTGGGGATCAAGCGCGGCGCGAGCGAAGCGGAGGTCAAGAAGGCTTATCGCAGCCTCGCCAAGCAGCTCCATCCCGACCGCAACAAGGACAACCCCAAGGCCTCTGAGCGGTTCAATCAGGTGACCCAGGCCTATGATGTGCTGTCGGACAAGGACAAGCGCGCCCGCTACGACCGCGGCGAGATCGACGAGGACGGCAACCCCAAGTCGCCGTTCGGCGGCGGCTATTCGGCCGGCCCGCGCCCGGGCGGCGGGTTCGGCGGCGGCGCTGCGGGCGGCGGATTCGACGGATTCCCGGGTGGTTTCCAAGGCGCCGAGACGGCCGATCTCAGCGATCTGTTCGAAGGGCTGTTCGGCGCCGCCAATGCCGGGCGCGGCGGGCGCAGTGGCGGATTCGGACGCCGCGCCGCGCCGGCCAAGGGCGCCGACGTCGCCTATCGCCTCAAGGTTCCATTCACCGACGCCGCCGCGCTGACGCCGCAGCGGGTGACGCTGGCCGGCGGCCGGACGATCGACCTGAAGCTGCCCAAGGGCGTCGAGGACGGCGCCAAGATCCGCCTCGCCGGGCAGGGGCAGGAGGGACCGGGCGGGCGTGGCGACGCCATCGTCACCATCGAAATTACTCCTCACCGCACCTTCACCCGCGACGGGAGCCATGTCCGCCTGGCGCTGCCGGTCAGCCTCAAGGAGGCGGTGCTCGGGGCCAAGGTCAAGGTGCCGACCGCCGACGGGCCGGTGATGCTGACCATCCCCAAGGGGTCGACCTCGGGCAAGCTGCTGCGCATCCCGGGGCGGGGCTTTACCGGCAAGGACGGCAAACGCGGCGACCAAATCGTCGAGCTACGCATCGACCTGCCGGCCGACGACGCGGCGCTGGAAAGCTTCGCCGCCGAATGGAACCCGACCATGGACCCGCGCGCCGGGCTGTCGGGTTAGGTCGCCTGTGAAGGAACGCCATCAGCTGAGTCCGGAAGAGCGGCGCAAGCGGCAGGCCGGGCTGCACGCGCGGTTCGGCAAGGAATTCGCCGAGCGTGCCGCGCGCGATGCGATCCGCCCATTGGAGGTGGTCAAAAGGGTTGCGCTGGGCGTTTATGACGACGGCTTTATCCATGCCGGCAACCTCGCCTACCTGGCGATGGTCGCGCTGTTCCCGTTCATGATCCTGGCCGCCGCCGTGGCACACCTGGTCGGCCGGCGCGAAGACGCCCAGCTGACCGTGGCGACGATCCTGGCGCGAATGCCGGGCGAGGTCAGTAACGTGCTGGCCGGGCCGATCAACGAAGTGCTGGCGGCGCGCGCCGGGATGCTGCTGTGGGTCGGCGGCGCGGTCGGGTTGTGGACCGCGGCGAGCTTCATCGAGACCATTCGCGACATCCTCCGCCGCGCCTATGGCGTCAAATATTGCGCACCATTCTGGGAATATCGGCTGGGCTCGATCGCGGTCATCATCAGCTCGGTGCTGCTGTTGATGGCGGCGTTCGGGGCGACCGTGATGCTGACCTCGGCGCAGCATTATGTCGCGACCTATCTGCCATTTTCGAGCGGGCTGGGGCAGCGGCTCGGCCTTTATCGGCTGATTCCCGGGGCGACCCTGTTCGTTACTTTCTATGCGATCTTCCTGGCGCTGACCCCGTCGCGCTACCGCAAGATCAATTGCCGCAAGTGGCCCGGCGCGTTGCTCGTCACCGTGTGGTGGCTGGGAACGGTCGAGCTGCTGCCCAACGCCATCGCCGCGTTCGGCGGCTATAGCCGGACTTACGGCAGCCTGGCCGGGGTGATGGTCACCTTGCTGTTCTTCTTCGTCATCGGATTGGGCGTGGTCATGGCCGCCGAGTTGAACGCGGCGCTGGCGGACGCGGGCGACACCGCGCTAAAAGGCGAGACCTACGAGGGGCCGTTCACCGAAGAGCTCAAGGTCGAGGAGCCGGCAGCGGACGAAAAGGTCGAAGACGGGGCGCTCGCATGAGGGGAGTCGGCGCATGACACAATTGATGGCGGGCAAGCGCGGGCTGATCATGGGCCTCGCCAACGACCGCTCGCTGGCGTGGGGCATCGCCAAGCAGCTAGGCGACCATGGCGCCGAACTGGCGTTCAGCTACCAGGGCGAGGCGATCGAGAAGCGGGTGCGCCCGCTCGCCGGCCAGCTCGGCAGCGACCTTTTGATCGATTGCGACGTCAGCGACATGACGGCGCTCGATGCCGCCTTCGACGCCCTCAAGCAGCGCTGGGACAGCCTCGACTTTGTCGTCCACGCGATCGGCTTTTCCGACAAGAACGAGCTGCGCGGAGGCTATGTCGACACCAGCCTCGACAATTTCCTGATGACCATGAACATCTCGGTCTACAGCTTCTGCGCGGTGGCGGCGCGGGCGCGGACGATGATGAAGCCGGGCGGGTCGCTGCTGACGCTTAGCTACTATGGCGCCGAAAAGGTCATCCCGCATTACAATGTTATGGGCGTCGCCAAGGCCGCGCTCGAGACCAGCGTCAAATATCTCGCCGCCGACCTCGGCCCCGAGGGCATCCGCGTCAACGCGATCTCGGCCGGTCCGATCAAGACGCTGGCGGCGAGCGGCATCGGCGACTTCCGCTACATCATGAAGTGGAACGAATATAACGCGCCGCTGCGGCGGAATGTCACGATCGAGGATGTCGGCGGGGCGGGTCTGTACCTGTGCAGCGACCTGGCCAGCGGGGTGACGGGCGAAATCCACCACGTCGACGCTGGCTACAACGTTATCGGCATGAAGGCCGAAGACGCGCCCGATATCGCGACGGTTTAGGGGCGCCGACACCATGGAGCGCGTGATGGACCAGGATGCTGAATTCGCCGCAATCGAACATCGATCCCGGTTATGGATGGATGCCTGGATGGCCCAGGACCGCGCGGCTTTGGAGCCTTTCTTGGCCGACGATTATGCGTTGATCATCTCGAGTGTCCCCGAGCATCGCGTCGAACGGGAGAAATGGCTGCAAACCGCGATCGGACCCTATCTGTGCACCCGCTTTGCTTATGACGGCATCCAGATGCGCCGCATCTCGGACGACGTCGTCGTCATGTCGTCGGTCACCGATTTTGACGCGACCATGGACGGCATCGACCGATCGGGACGCTATTTCGTGACCGATGTCTGGCGGCGCGAACAGGGCAATTGGAAGATTTGCGTCCGCTATTCTTCGCGGCCCGGGGAGGCCGATGCGAGCATAAGGCGCGCCGTCGCCGATTCAATCTAACCGACCGGCGATCTCCTTCAGCACGTCGCCGAGCGCGGCGGCGCGACGGGGGTCGGGGAGGGCGGTGGCGGCGCCGGCCAGCGTGCGCAGCTCGCTGGCGAGGCGCTTGTCTTTCGCGCGGCCGTCGAGCGGGGCCTGGGCCGCCGTCAGCGCCGCGCCGAGCCGCTGGTCGAGCGCGGCGTCGAGCGTGCCGGCGCGGCGCAGCTGGTCCATATAGGCGCGGGCGACGACCGGTTCAGCCGGCCATTGCACCGGATATTGCTGCTGCGGGTTGAACACGCCGCCCTGGTTGGCGAGGCCGGCGGCGGCGATCTCGTTGGCGGAGAGGCTGGCGCTCGGCTTCAGCGCGAACACGTCGAGCCCGCGGGCAATTTCGGTGGCGTAGATGCGGCCGCGGTAGAAATAGCTCGACCAATAGCCGCCGAGGCTCGGCCGGGTGGCGTCGATCGGGCCGCGGTCGAAGTAGGCGATTTCGGTCGGCTGCTTGCTGTCGCTGAAGTCGAACACCGAGATGCCGCCCTGATACCAGGACTGGACCATGATATCGCGCCCCGGGACGGGGACGATCGAGCCGTTGTGGGCGACGCAATTCTCCTGCTCCGACTGCGGCGCGGAAAGCTTGTAGGTGCCCTTGCGGGTGAGCTTGCCGGCTTCGATGTCGTAGATGGCGTCGGCGCCCCAGTTGCGCGGATCGTAGCTACGGCAGCGCGGCCGCCCGCCGCCGCCCCATTCGTCGGTGAACAGCACCTTGGTGCCGTCATTGTTGAAGGTCGCCGAATGCCAGTAAGCGAAGCCGGGATCGCTGACGACGTCGATCCGCCGGGGATGACGCGGGTCGGCGATGTCGAAGATGATGCCGTTGCCCGAGCAGGCGCCGGCGGCCAGCTTGCGGGTCGGGAAAACGGTGATGTCGTGGCACTGGTCGGTGACGCTGGTGTCCTGGCCCTCGTCGACCAGCTTGCCGCCCTTGTTGAGCCCGGCGATGCGGCCGGTCTTGTCGTCGGCGAACACCGCCGGACTGGCGATGATCCGCGCCGCCGCCGGATTGGCGACGGGGATTTCGATGATGTCGATGCGGAACAAGGCGGTGCGGTCGTCGCCGGGAATATTGCCGACGCAGCCGGCCAGTTCCTCGCCCTTGCGAACGCCCGAAGTGCCCGAATTATAGACCAGAATCTTGCCGTCGCCTTCGGGACCCTTGACCACCGAATGGGTATGCGACCCGCGGCAGGTCTGCACCTGCCCGACCTGGCGCGGACGGGTGATGTCGGAAATGTCGAAGATGCGCAGGCCGCGGAAGCGCATCGGGCTGACGTCCTCGGTGACGCCCTGCAGGCCGCAATCGGTGCGCCCGCGACCCTGTTCGACCGACATCAGCAGCAAATTGCCGACCACCGACACGTCGCCCTGGCCGCCGGGGCAGACGACCGAGCTGATTTGCACCGGGACGCCGTTGGCGCCGAGGCGGTAGATGTTGAAGCCGTGGTAATTGCCGACGAACAGCCGGTCGCCGGCGAACGCCATGTCGGTCTGGGCGAAGCTCAATAGGGGCCCGCGCTCCGACCATTCGACGCCGTCGGCCTTGGCGTCGCCGGGCCTCGGTGCGTCGCCGGGCTTGGCACCCTTTTTCGCCTTGGGCGAGGGCAGGCCGGCCGGGTTGGCGGGATCGAAGAAGCCGGCGGGCTTGGGCAAGGAGGCGATCTTCTCGAGGTTGGAAATCGCTTCGCCGGCATTGGTGAGGCCGGCCTTCAGATCGACGCGCGGATCGCCGGTGAAGGTCGCGCGGAGGGTGTCCATACGCTTGATCTCGGCGGTCTGTTCATTGGTGACGTCGGTCGCGAACTGGTAGAGGACGGGGTCGAAGGCAGCACCGGGCTGGCGCAGCAGAGTGTCGACCATGTCGACCGCGCCGCGATGGTGGGCGATCATCAGCTCGAGGAACTGGCGATCGAAGGCGGTCCCTTTCGCGGCGGCCAGGGCGACCATCTGGGCGGGAGTGGCCATGCCCTTCATGGCCGGCGCCATCCCGGCCATCGCGCCATGATCCATCGCCGGCATGGCGATGGCGGCGCCGCGCTGGGTCAGCCAGTCGCGCATGAACTGCATCTCGTCCTTCTGCGACGCGGTAATCCGGCTGGCGACGGTCAGCACTTGCGGGTTGTTGGTGCGCGACGGCGCCAGCGTCGCCATGGTCACCGCCTGTTGGTGGTGGACGATCATCATCTGCATGAAGGCAACGTCGGCGGCGGTGAAACCGGTGTTGGCGATGCGCGCCGCCTCGGCCGCGGTCAGCAGCTTGCCCGGATTCCCAGGCGCACCCGGCTGGACGATGGTCACCGGCTGGGCGACCGCCGCGACCGATAGCCATGCGGCAATCGCCGCGCCGGTCCGATACAATGCTTGCTTGGTCATGACTGCCCCTTCGATCGATCAGCGGGGGAGACTAGCGGCTCATCCCGGGATGAAAAGGGGGGGCGGTGCGCGGCGGCTCAGCCGGCAAAGGGGTCGCGGACCAGGATCGTGTCGTCGCGCTCGGGACTGGTGCTGACCAGCGCCACCGGGCAACGGATCAGTTCTTCGATGCGGCGGATGTATTTGATGGCCTGCGCGGGGAGGTCGGCCCAGCTGCGGGCGCCGGCGGTGGTGCCGTCCCAGCCATCCATTTCCTCGTAGATTGGCTCGGCCCGGGCCTGGTCGGCGGCGTGGGCGGGGAAATAATCATATACGGCGTCGCCGATGCGGTAGCCGGTGCAGATCTTGATGCGGTCGAAGCCGTCGAGGACGTCGATCTTGGTCAAAGCGATGCCGGTGATGCCGCTGACCGCCGCCGACTGGCGGACGAGCACGGCGTCGAACCAGCCGCAGCGGCGCTTGCGGCCGGTAACGGTGCCGAATTCATGGCCGCGCTCGCCGAGACGCTGGCCGGTTGCATCTTCCAATTCGGTCGGGAAGGGACCCGAGCCGACGCGGGTGGTGTAGGCCTTGACGATGCCGAGCACGAAGCCGGCCGCCGACGGCCCCATGCCGCTGCCCGGGCCGGTCGTCCCGGCGACCGTGTTGGACGAAGTGACGAACGGGTAGGTGCCGTGGTCGACGTCGAGCAAAACGCCCTGTGCGCCCTCGAACAATATGCGCTTGCCGCGGCGGCTGGCCTCGTCGAGGTCGCGCCATACCGGGCGGGCGAAGGGCAGGACGAAGCCGGCAATCTCGGCGAGGTCGCGCATCAGCCGGGCGCGATCGACCGGCGGCTCGTTGAAGCCGGCGCGCAAGGCGTCGTGGTGGGCGCACAGCCGGTCGAGCTGGGGGTCGAGCTGGTCGAGGTGGGCGAGGTCGCACACGCGGATCGCGCGGCGGCCGACCTTGTCTTCATAAGCGGGGCCGATGCCGCGGCGGGTGGTGCCGATCTTGCCCGCGCCCGAGGCATCCTCGCGCAGCGCGTCGAGGTCGCGGTGAATGGGCAAGATCAACGGGCAGGTCTCGGCGATCATCAGCACGTCGGGGGTGATCGCCACGCCCTGGGCCGACAGTTTCTCGATCTCGGCCTTGAGCGCCCACGGGTCGAGGACGACGCCGTTGCCGATCGCCGAGGGCGTGCCGCGGACGATGCCCGAGGGGAGCAACGACAATTTGTAGGTCTGGTCGCCGACGACAAGCGTGTGGCCGGCGTTGTGGCCGCCCTGGAAGCGGACGACCATGTCGGCGCGGCTGGCGAGCCAGTCGACGATCTTGCCCTTGCCTTCGTCGCCCCACTGCGCGCCGATGACGGTGACGTTACCCAAGTCGAATCCTCCAGGATGTTCGCGGAGCCTCTATGGGTTGGGGCGCGAAACGTCTAGCGGCGCAACGAAGCGCGCGGACGCTTGTTGTCCGGTCAATGCCCGAACGCTCCTCCCGCCCCGCGATCATCGCCGCGCTCGTTGGCAACCTGCTTATCGCGCTGACCAAGACCGTCGCGGCCGTCTTTACCGGCAGTTCGGCGATGATCAGCGAAGCAATCCACTCGTTCGTCGACAGCGGTAACGAACTACTGCTGCTCTACGGACAGCGCCGCGCCGCCGCCCCAGCCGACGACGAGCATCCGCTCGGTCACGGCCGCGAACTCTATTTTTGGGCATTCGTGGTGGCGCTGATGATCTTCGCGGTCGGCGCCTGCGCGTCGCTCTACCAGGGGGTGATGCGGCTGCGGCACCCCGAGCCGATCGAGCGGGCATGGATCAGCTATATCGTGCTCGGCCTGTCGGCCCTGTTCGAGGGGATATCGTGGTGGGTTGCGCTCAAACTGTTCCGCCAGTCGCGGCGCGGCAAGCGCTTCTGGCAGGCGGTGCGCGCCAGCAAGGACCCGACCAATTTCATGGTGCTGTTCGAAGATAGCGCGGCGCTGATCGGGATCGGGATCGCCGCCACCGGCACCTATTTCGCCGATACGCTTGCGGCGCCGTGGATCGACGGGCTGTCGTCGATCCTGATCGGCGTGCTGCTCGGCTTGGTGGCGATCATCCTCGGCCGCGAAACCAAAGACCTTTTGATCGGCGAACGCGCTTCGCCCGAGCTCAGCCAGGCGATCCGCGACACCGCCGCGCAGGATCCGTGCGTCGACGAAGTGGTGTCGGTGATGACCTCGCAGCTCGCCCCCGATCAGGTTATCGCGACGCTCGGTCTGCGCTTCGACGAGGCGCTCGAGCTGCGCGAAGTCGAGGCGTTGATCCATCGCCTCGAAAAAAGCATCCGCAAGCGCCACCCGCAACTTTTCCAAGTGTTCGTCCGCCCGCAATCGGAGGTCGCGAGATCGGGCGGGGTCGTGCCGGATACTCAGGCGTAGCAGCGTCAGCGCCTTCCCAAGGGTTGGCCGTCGCTTCCCCCGCTTTGCAGGAACCTGTCGATCTGCTCGGTCAATTCGGTGTTCTGCTTGAGCAAGACGTGGATATCGTTACTGATCTGAAGCAGGGCTTCGGCGTCCTCGTAGGTCTGGTAGGCCTGTTTGTCTGATGCCGCGGCCGCGACCTTCTGCCCGACCATGATGATCGACAGCAGGACCAGTTGCAGGAACGTCTGCGCGATCCACGCGATCAGCGGACCCCGGCCACCGCGGATCGCGTCGGGCAGGCTGACCAGCGCGAGGATCGTGAAAGCGTAGGCGCACCACATTGTGCCGACGATGTTGGTGATGTTGACCGCCAGCCATCCGTTGAATCCCTTCACTTCCCTGGCGATCGTGTGGACACCGTAGGCTTTGCGCCGCTCAAGGCGCGATTGCGGACTATGCTGCATGGGAAACCTCACCCTCGTTAGCCGGAGGCTGGCGTGTAGCATTGTTGTCAGAGCGGTCGCTATCCGCCTTTCCGCCTAGAATTTCAGCGCGACGACCTTTCTGACGCCGTCGAGGTCGCACAAGATATTGACCACCGCCGGGCTGACCTCGCCGTCGACCGCGACCAAGGCGGCGGCGTCGCCGCGGGCCTTGCGGCGGCCGAGGTTGAAGGTGGCGATGTTGATGCCGGCTTCGCCCAAGGCAGTGCCGAGCTTGCCGATGAAGCCGGGCGCGTCGGTGTTGACGATGTACAGCATCGAGCCGTCAAGCTCCGCCTCGACCTCGATCCCGAGCAGCTCGACGAGGCGCGGGCCGCTGTTGCCGAACAGGGTGCCGGCGACCCTGCGCGGGCCCTTGGCGGTCTCCACCTCGACCGCGACCAAAGTGTGGTAATCGCCTTCGCGGTCGTGGCGGATTTCACGGACATCGAGGCCGCGCTCCTTGGCCAGCACCGGCGCGTTGACCATATTCACGCTCTGCGAATAGGTGCCCATCAGCCCGGCGAGCACGGCGCCGGTGATCGGCTTCTGGTTCAACTGGGCGGCGGCGCCCTCGACCTCGACCGCGACCGATTTGACGTCTTCGCCGACGATCTGCCCGATCAGTTTCCCGAGCTTTTCTGCCAGCGCCATGTAGGGTTTCAGCCGCGGCGCCTCCTCGGCCGACAGCGAAGGCATGTTGATGGCGTTGGTGACCCCGCCGAGCAGGAGGAAGTCGCTCATCTGCTCGGCGACCTGGATGGCGACATTGACCTGCGCTTCGCTGGTCGAGGCGCCAAGGTGCGGGGTGGAGATGAAGTTGGGCGTCCCGAACAAAGGCGAAGCCTTGGCCGGCTCGGTCTCGAACACGTCGAGCGCGGCGCCACCGACCTGGCCGCTATTGAGCGCGTCCTTCAAGGCGGCTTCGTCGATCAGGCCGCCGCGGGCGCAGTTGATGATGCGCACGCCGGGCTTGGTCTTGGCCAGTGCCTCGCGGCTGAGGATGCCGCGGGTCTGATCTGTCAGCGGGGTGTGCAGAGTGATGAAGTCGGCGCGAGCGAGCAATTGATCGAGCTCGACTTTCTCGATGCCAAGGTCGATCGCGCGTTCGGGCGTCAGGAACGGGTCGAACGCGACGACTTTCATCTTGAGGCCGAGCGCGCGGGCGGCGACGATCGAGCCGATGTTGCCGGCGCCGATCAGGCCGAGGGTCTTGCCGGTCACCTCGACCCCCATGAAGCGGTTCTTCTCCCACTTGCCGGCCTGGGTCGAGGCGTCGGCCTCGGGCAATTGGCGGGCGAGCGCGAACATCAAGGCGATGGCATGTTCGGCGGTGGTAATCGAATTGCCGAACGGAGTATTCATCACCACCACACCGCGCGCCGTCGCGGCGGGGATGTCGACATTGTCGACGCCGATGCCGGCGCGGCCGACGACCTTCAAAACGGTCGCGGCGGCGAGCATCGCCTTCGTCACCTTGGTCGAGGAGCGGATGGCGAGACCGTCATAACCGCCGATGATCGCGGCGAGCTGATCGGGCGTTTGGCCGGTGATCTCGTCGACGTGGATGCCGCGCTGGCGGAAAATTTCGGCGGCGCGCGGGTCCATCGCGTCGGAAATGAGGACTTTGACGGTCACTTGGTCTGCTCCCAGGCAAAGTCGAGCCACGGCCCGAGCGCTTCGATATCGGCGGAGTCGACGGTTGCGCCGCACCAGATGCGCAGGCCGGGTGGGGCGTCGCGGTAACCGGCAATGTCGAATGCCACGCCCTCGCTCTCGAGCAATTTGGCGATGGCCTTGATCCGCGCCTCGTCGGCGTTTTCGGCGATGAGGCAGACGCTGGTCCTGGAGCGCGCGGCGGGGTCGGTGGCGAGGTAATCGAGCCACGGCCGCGCCTCGACGATCCGGTCGAGCGCGGCGGCGTTCGCGGCGGTGCGGGCGATCATGCCGTGCAATCCGCCGACCGACTTCGCCCATTCGAGCGCGAAAATCGCATCCTCGACCGCCAGCATCGACGGCGTATTGATCGTTTCGCCGCTGAAGATGCCCTCGATCAGCTTGCCGCTCTTGGTCATGCGGAACAGCTTGGGCAGCGGCCGGTCGGGCACGAAGGTTTCGAGCCGTTCGACCGCACGCGGGCCGAGGATCAGCACCCCGTGCCCACCCTCGCCGCCCAACGCCTTCTGCCAGCTGAATGTGCCGACATCGACCTTGGCCCACGGGATATCGCAGGCGAACACCGCGCTGGTCGCGTCGGCGAAGCTGAGGCCTTCGCGATCGACCGGAATCCAGTTGCCATCGGGGACGCGGACGCCCGATGTCGTGCCGTTCCAGGTGAACAAGACGTCGGACGACCAATCGACCTGGCCGAGGTCGGGAAGCTGGCCATAGTCGGCCCGGATCACGGCTGGATCGAGCTTCAATTGCTTGACCGCGTCGGTCACCCAACCTTCGCCGAAGCTTTCCCACGCCAGGGTCGTCACCGGCCTTGCTCCGAGCATCGACCACATCGCCATTTCGAACGCGCCGGTGTCGGACCCGGCGACGATGCCAATGCGGTGACTGTCGGGCAGTTCGAGCATGTCGCGCATGAGCGCGATGCAATGAGCGAGGCGCTGTTTACCGAGCGCGCTGCGGTGCGAGCGGCCAAGGCACCGGGTGTCGAGTTTCTGAGGATCCCAGCCGGGCGGCTTGGCGCACGGGCCGGACGAGAAATAGGGACGCGCGGGGCGCGTTGCAGGCTTGGTCATTCATTCTCCCCTTACAGAGAGCGCGCGCCGCGTTGGGACGGCGTGGCCCGCCCACGAGACTAAGCGAAAACCACGCCTCGACAAGGGCCTATTTCGCACCTGCACAAAGGATTCGCCGAGAGGGGAAGGCCCCGCGCATCATTAATTTCCGGGAATTGTATTAACCTAACGCAAGTCAATTCTTCGGTTCACCGCAAGGTGTGGACGGTTCATCCCTTGTCCGGGAACCGAAGGTTGAATTCATTAACCAGTCCGCGTCAGGTTCCTTGCTCTCGACACGCATGGGCAATTTGCTGTGTCGGGTGAAGGGGCTGGGGAGCTCCACTACAGACGGGATTGGATCTGGGCCGCTTTGGCGCCGGGCCCGAGGTTGGGAGCGTTTACCGGGATGACAAGTTTGACCGCCGCCAACGGAGTGCTTCGCAAGCGCGACCTGTTCTTCCACGACGGCAGTCACCTTCGCCGCATCCGCCTGACCGCGCCGGTCCAGGCGCTGATGGCCCTCCTCCTCCTCGTCCTCGTCGGTTGGTCGGGCTACGCCACCGCGCGATTGCTGACCGGCTCCGCCGCCAGCGCCGTGCCCGCCGACATGGTTCGGCTGGCCGCCGCCACCGAACTTCGCGCCCGCCAGATCGAACATCGCCAGGACCTCATTGCCGCCATGCTGTCCGGCAAGGATATCGATCTCGCCACGCTGCCCGAAACCACCAGCTTGACCCCGCTGCCCGCCGAAATCGCCGGCAAGCTGTCGCGCGCCGAAGACCTCACCGCGATCCAGACCCAGGCCACCGTCCGCGCTCTTGACGCCCGCTACGAAGCCAGCGCGCGCGAACTCAAGCGCCTCGGCATCACCCCGCAACGCCTGTCGCAGGGCGGGCCGTTCGAGCCGGTGACCAGCGGCGACGCGACGTTCAAGCAATTGTTCACCAGCTGGAAGAAGCTCGAAAGCCTCGCCGACGGGGCGATCGCGGTTCCATCGGACAAGCCGATCAAGACCGCGGTCGCGTTCACCTCGGGCTTCGGCATTCGTTCGGATCCATTCCAGGCCCGGGCCGCGATGCACCCGGGGATCGACCTTGCCGGTCCGATCGGGACGCCGATCTACGCTACCGCCGACGGCACCGTTCTGCGCGCCGGGTGGAACAGCGGCGGCTATGGCAATCTGGTCGAGGTCGACCACGGCAAGGGCATCACCACCCGCTATGGTCACATGTCGGCGATCCTCGTCGGCGCCGGCCAGCACATTACGCGCGGCCAGCAGATCGGCCGCATGGGCTCGACCGGCCGTTCGACCGGCAGCCACCTCCATTACGAAGTCCGCATCGACGGCCGCGCGGTCAACCCGATCCCGTTCATGAAGTCCAACGACTATCTGCTGGCGATGCAGCAGAAGGGCAATGCGACCCATTCGATGGACGCGGTCGCGCTTGGCGGACCGCAGCGCTAAGCTTGTCCTTGCGCCCCGCCGCCCCTATCTTGCGGTGGTGACCGACACCCAGATCAGCCTGACCGACAGCGCCGCGCGCCGCGTCGCCGCGATCGCCGCCAAGCAGGGCAAGGCCGCAGTGCTTCGGCTGTCGATCGATGGCGGCGGCTGCGCCGGCTTCTCCTACAAGTTCGCGCTTGGCGAGATCGAGGCCGACGACGTGCGCGCGCTCAACGACGGGGTGACATTGGTCGTCGACCCGGTCAGCCTGGGCCTGGTCGATGGCAGCTGCGTCGATTTCGTCGAGGACCTTGGCGGCTCGGCATTCAAGGTCACCAACCCCAACGCGGCTTCGGGCTGCGGCTGCGGATCGAGCTTCTCGGTCTAGTGACGCGGCGGGAATGAAGCTCGCCACTTTCAACCTCAATGGCATTCGCGCGCGCCTGCCGCGGCTGATCGAATGGCTCGAGCGCGAGCAGCCCGACGTCGCCTGCCTTCAGGAATTGAAGTGCGCCGACGACATGCTGCCGGTCAACGACATCGCCGCCGCCGGCTATGAAGCGGTGTGGCACGGGCAGAAGGGCTTCAACGGAGTCGCCGTCCTCGCCCGGGGCGCCGCGCCGGTGCTTCGTCGCGTCGGCCTGCCCGGCGATCCCGACGACAGCCACAGCCGCTACATCGAGGCCGAGGTCGACGGCATTATCGTCGCCTCAATCTACCTCCCCAACGGCAATCCCGTCGGCACCGAAAAATTCGACTATAAGCTGCGCTGGATGGCGCGGCTGCGTGCTCATGCGGCAGAGCTGCTTGCCGCCGAATGGCCGACCGTGCTGGCCGGCGACTTCAACGTCATCCCAGAGGATCGCGACACCTTTTCGCGCCGGGCGATGGCCAATGACGCGCTGTTCCAGCCGGAAAGCCAGGCGGCGTGGCGAGCCATCGTCAACCAGGGCTGGACCGACGCCTTGCGCGCATTCCACCCGGACGAGCCGCGACTGTACACATTCTGGGACTATACCGCCGGAGCCTGGCCGCGGGACGCCGGCTTTCGCATCGACCATCTGCTGTGCAGCCCGCAGGCCGCCGACCGGTTGCTCGGCGCGGCGGTTCACAAATGCGCGCGCGCCGAAGAGAAAGCGAGCGACCACGCGCCGGTGATGGTCGAGCTTGGCTAGAGCGCCTTGCCGTAAATCCGATAGACGTGGTTGATCTTCGAAAAGGACAGTTCGGCGATCGACGTCATCCCCTGATTGTCCTCCAGAATCCAGCCGAATTCGCCGTGGGTGACGCCGTAATGATCGACGCAGGCGACGCGGATCGAATCGATCAACATGAACGCCAGTTGCCCGGCGAGACGGCTTGACTGGAGCTTCTTGACCACCCCCATCAGCGGCACGCGGACGCGTCTGGTGCGTGGCTTGCGCAAGCGCCACAGCAACTTCGCCCAGCCGAACGGGAATAGCTTTCCGTTGAGGTCGGCGATCAGCTCGTTGATGTCGGGCAAGGTGATCATGAACGCCACCGGCTCGCCGTCGAGTTCGGCGATGCGGACCAGATCCTCATAGATGATCGGATTCAATTTCTTGCCGGCGTAGGCAATCTCGGCGTCGGTCAGCGGCACGAACCCCCAATTGTCCGACCAGGCGTTATTGAGCAGATCGAGAATGATTTTCGCCTCGCTGTCGAAATGCGACTTATCGACGTCGCGCAGGCGGATCCGCGGGTTTCTCTCGCCATTCTCGATCAGCCGGCGAACGAGCGGCTGCATCGGCTTGGTGATATCGAGTTCATAGGTGTTGAGGTCTTTGGCCTTGGTATAGCCGGCGGCCTCGATCCACCCCTGATAGGCAGGTCGGTGATGGCCCATCATCACCACCGGCGGCTGGTCGAAACCCGAAATCTCGAGTCCTGGCTCGTCCCAGATCGAAATCGAGATCGGCCCCAGCGCCTTGGTCATCCCCTCGCCGCGCAGCCATTGCTCGGCGGCGGCGATGAGCGCCGCGGCGGCATCCCCGTCGAGCGCCTCGAACATTCCCCATTGGCCAAGGCCCGGCTCCATATGCACCTGAACGAGGTCGTCGACCTGTGCGCTGATCCGGCCGACGGTCTCGCCGCCGCGCGTCGCCAGCCACAGCGCGGCATGGCCATGGCCGAACCACGGATTCTTCTTCGGATCGAGTAGCCCGTGAACTTCGTCCTTGAGCGGCGGGATCCACGCCGGATCGTCGCGATAAACGCGCCACGCGAAATCGACGAACAGTTTGCGGTCGGCCTTGGACTCGACCAAGCGGATGACAAGGGGGGATGTGGTCATGGCTGCAGGGCTAGCCCCGACCCCGGCATTCGACAAGCGCCAGCCGAGGTTCATCGGGCCTGGGCCATTTGAATCGCCATAGATGCGCCACTATCTCCTGCAAACCGCGAAGGCGGACAAGGACTTATGAACGAAATCGCGATCGACAGCCGCGCCGCCGCAAAGGCCGCGACCACCGCTCCGTCCCGCCCGGCGACCCGCCGCGGCGACGACAAGGCCATGCTCAAGGCGGCGGCCAGCCTGACGCGCGACCTCAATCAGCCGAAAGCGGCGGTGTACTGGGCGGATTTGCTGGGATCGGCGCTGCTCGGCTATGGTGGCCTGACCGCCGCGATCATGGTTACGGCGACGCCCCTCAAGCTCGCCGCCGCGCTGGTCGCGATCCTCGCGCTGTACCGCGCCGGCAGCTTCATCCACGAGCTGACCCATATCAAGAAGAACGCCATTCGCGGGTTCCGATTGCTGTGGAATTTGCTGGTCGGGATCCCGCTGCTGGTGCCGTCCTTCCTCTACGAAGGCGTGCACAACCAGCACCATGCCAAATCCTATTATGGAACGCTCAACGATCCGGAATATCTGCCGCTGGCGCTGATGAGGCCGTGGACGCTGCCGCTGTTCCTGATCGCCGCATTGCTCGCGCCGGTCGGCCTGTTCCTTCGTTTTGCACTGCTGACGCCGCTATCATTGCTGTCGACGCGGCTGCGGCGGGTGGTGGTCGAGCGTTACTCGGGGCTGCAGATCAACCCGCAATTCCGCCGCCCAGCCCCGGAGGGCGAGTTCCGCCGCGACTGGCTGCTGCTGGAGGCGGCGTGCAGCGTGTGGGCCATCAGCATCCTCGTGCTGGTCGCAGCCAATGTCATCCCGCTGGCCGCGTTCCTGATCTTCGTCGGTGTCGCGTCGGGCGTAATGTTCCTCAACCAGGTCCGTACCCTGGTCGCCCACCTTTGGGAAAATGACGGCGAGGCGATGAGCGTCACCGAGCAATATCTCGATAGCGTCAACGTGCCGCCGCCGGGCACCCTGCCGGCGCTGTGGGCGCCGGTCGGCCTGCGCTACCACGCGCTGCACCATTTGCTGCCGGGCCTGCCTTATCATGCGCTGGGCGAGGCTCATCGCCGCCTGTGCGCCGAACTCGACGCCGGATCGATTTATCATGAGGCGAGCTATCGCGGACTCAGCGGGCTGGTCGGTCGGCTGACCGCCAGTTCGTGGCGATCGGGGACGCGCGCCTGATGCGTGACGCTCCTCGAACTGCGCCCAGCAGTTCGGCGGACGTCACTCCTCGGTGCGGATAAGGACGGTTTCGCCGATCAACAGGAACAGGATGAAAGGCGCCCACGCCGCCAACACCGGCGGGTAAGCGCCGACATTGCCCAGCGCGAGACTGAAATTATCAGCCACGAAGTACGTGAAGCCGAGCGCCATGCCGACCGTCGCCCGCAACAACACCTGGCCCGAGCGCGCCAGCCCGAACGCCGCCATCGCCGCCAGCAACGGCATCAGCACGGTCGACAGCGGGCCCGACAATTTGTGCCACCAGCCAGTCTTGGCCTCGTCCGCCGGGCGACCGGCCGCCTCGAGCTCGTCGATCGCCTGGCGAAGCGAGACGAAATCGCGCTCCGCCGGCACGACCTTGGCGAGGGTGAAGCGCGACGGCTCGATGCCCTCCAGCGCCTTCATCTCGGGATAGCGGCGCACGACATTGGCGGCGGCGTCGTAGAGTCTCACCTGGCGCAGACGCCAACCGCCGCCCGCCGCATCGCGGTCGGCGCGGACGGCATTGATCGTCCGCACCAGCGCGCCGGCTTCGCGTTCGTAGATGGTTACACCGCCAAGCTGGATATTGGCGCCGCCACCGCCGATCCGGTCGACGTGGACCAGATCGTCATCGTTGCGCAGCCAGACATTGGTGACCAACCCGCTTTCGGGCGGGACCGGGCGGTAATCGGCGTTGCTCCACGCCGACACGGCGCGCGACGCGCGGACGACGACGGTTTCGTTAAACGCGAACGAGGCGATCGCCACGCCAAGGCTGGCAATGATCATCGGCGCCAGGATCTGGTGCGCAGACAGGCCGGCGGCCTTCATCGCCACTACCTCGCTGTGCTGGTTCAACGAAGTGAAGGCGATGAGCGTCCCGAGCAGCACGGAGAAGGGCAGGAAGCGCGAGACCAGAAGGGGAACTCGCAGCGAAACGTAATACCACAGCTCGGCTTCGCCATTGCCCGGCACGGCCAGGATCTTGCTCGATTCGCCGAGCAGGTCGAGGGTCATCAGCACAAGCACCAACGCGATCAGCACGGCTATAGTGCGGGTCAGGAACAAGCGCGCCATGTAGAACGTGATCTGGCGCGACGGCAGGAAGTCGAAATTGATCACGCGGCCACTTCCGCCGGGCGCCGGTCGGTGCGCGGAACCAGATGACGCAGCAGCCTGGCAAGCCTGGCGAACCCGGCCTCAAGCGCGCCGATCGGTTGACCGCCGGGGCGATGGGCGACGACGTGATACATCCAGCCAATCAACGCCATGAGGCCAAGAAACGGCAGCCACAGGGCCAGTTCCGGCATAATTCGTCCCTGGGTCCCGGCGCCGAGCGCATATTGGTTGATCTTGTGATAGGTCACCACCATCACGATCCCGACAAAGATGCCTAGCGAACTCGACGACCGCTTGGGCGGGATAGCGAGTGCGACCGCCAGTAGCGGGAGCATCAGCATCATGGCGATCTCGACCAACCGGAAATGGAATTCGCCGCGCGCGCCGAGTCGCTCGGCCGCCGTCGCATTGGCGTTGCCATAGGCGCGGGCGAACACCTCCCGCATCGTCAATTCCTGCTCGTCGGTGCCGCGCCCGCGGAAGGATTCGATCGCCGGCAGCTTAATCGGCAGGTCATAGCTGTCGAACGCCAGCGTCCGCGGCGAAGCGAACTTTGGACTGTCCTGGATCAAGCGGCCATGGCGCAAGCGGAAGATGATGGTGTCCGGGTCGTCGGTTGACAGGAAGCGCCCTTCGTCGGCGGTGGCGGTGACTTGCATCCCGGTTTTGTCGTCTAGCGCGGTAAAGATGCCGAACAGCTTGGTGCCCTTGTCCTCGCTGCGGTCAATACGCAACGTCATGCGCTTGCTGAAGGTATTGAACTCGCCGACCTTGATCGCCGCGCCGAGGGCGCCCGAGCGCAGGTCGAAGCGCAGCCCTTCGTAGCGATATTTCGAAAATGGTTCGAGCCAGCCGACGATCGCCAGGTTGAGCAGCAGCAAGCCGACACAAAAAACATAGGGGATTCGCAGCAGCCGGCCATAGCCGATGCCGATGCCGCGCAGGGCATCGAGTTCGGAGGATAATGCCAATTTGCGGAAGGCGAGGAGGATTCCGAGCAGCAGGCCGATGGGGATGCCGAGCGCGAAATATTCGGGCAGCAGATTCGCCAGCATCCGCCACACGACGCTGACCGGGCCGCCGGCGTTGATGACGAAATCGAACAGCCGCAGCATCTTGTCGAGGACCAGCAGCATGGCGGCCAGAACCAGCGTTCCGACCAAGGGAACGGTGATGGTCCGCGCGAGATAGCGGTCGATCAGCGGCAATCGTCCCACTTTTCGTCGTTCCTGCACCATGATTTGGCCGCAAAGCGACCGGACAACGCCAGCTGGCGGTTCTGCGAGGGGCGAGCAGCGCCGCGTCAGTCCTATAGCCCAGTGGAAACGGATTTCATGTGCAAATCTTGCCCCGTGGTCGGCCGCCGCCATGCGCGGGCGGAATGGCGCCTCGGGGAGGCCGGCCGGCGCCGGCCGGACGCCTGATGGGCCGCCCGCGGATCGCCTTGCTGTCCAACCCCCGGTCGACCGGCAACATCGCTCAATTGCCGCGCATTCGGGCCTTTTGCGACGCCCATACCGACATCTTCCATTATGAGGTCGAGCACGCCGACCAGATCGGCGAGGCGATGGCGGTCATCGCCCGGGTCGAGCCCAAATTACTGGTCATGAACGGCGGCGACGGGACGGTCCAGGCGGCGCTGACCGAAATGTACAATGGCGACTATTTCTCCGCCGCCGCGCCGCCGGTCGCGGTGCTGCCGAGCGGCAAGACCAATCTCATCGCGCTCGACCTTGGCGCCGGCGGCGACCCGGTGCGGGCGCTTGAACGGCTGCTCGCGCTTGCCCAACACGATCTCGCGCCGCACATCGTCGCGCGCGAACTGATCGCGCTGACCGGCGGGATGGACGGATCGAGCCCGGTCATCGGCATGTTCCTGGGCGGTGCCGGCCTGGCCGACATCATGCTCTACTGCCGCCACCGCATCTATCCGCTCGGCCTGCCCAACAGCGTCAGCCACGTCATCACCGCCTTCGCCGTCGTGCTGCGCCAGGTGTTCGGCGTTCGCGCCAGCTTCCTGCCGCCCGAGCCGTCGCAGATGAGCGTCACGACTCATCGCGCCGGGCGGGTCAGCGGCCGCTTCGCGCTGATGTTCGTCACCACGCTGGAAAGAATCCTGTTGTCGAGCGATGTCCATGCCGGCGGCGGCCGCCGGGGTGTGCTCAAGTTCGTGGCCGTCGAGCAGATGCCGATTTCGCTGCTCCGGGCCTTCTTCGCCAGCCTCGTCGGGCGGCTCGGCCGGACCAAGCTCGCCGGCGTCCATATCGAGGAGGCCGACGAAATCTCGATCGAGGGTGAATCGAGCGAGGTCATCCTTGACGGCGAGACGTTCCGCACCGGCATCGGCAAGCCGATCCTGCTGCGCCGCGCCAACCCGCTGTCGTTCGTCCGCCTCGCCGCCTGAGCGCATTCGCATGACCGATCGCCTGGCCGCGCTTGTCGAGCAGGAACTGGCCTTGCCGGTCGATCCGCGGGTGACCGCCCTGGCGAAGGCCATCGCCGACCGGCATGGGACAGCGTCCCGCGCGGTGCTGTTCTACGGCTCGTGCCTGCGCGAGCAGGCGCTCGACGACTTGATGCTCGATTTCTATTTGATCGTGGCGGACTATCGCGCGGCCTATGACAAAGCGTGGCTGGCGCGGGCCAATGCCCTCATCCCGCCCAACGTCTTCCCGATCCAGCACGACGGTCTGGCGGCCAAATATGCGGTGCTCAGCGAGGCCGATTTCGGCCGCCTCAACGGGCCGGAGACGCGCAACGTGTCGGTGTGGGCGCGGTTCGCGCAGCCGTCGCGGCTGGTGTGGGCGGCGGACAGAGCGGCGGTTTCCAAGATCGTCGCTGCGGTGGCGCGGGCGGCGCCGACTTTGCTGTCCGCGGCGGGGCGGATCGCGGGCGAGACTACGCTCGACTGGTGGCGGCGGGCGTTCGCGCTGACCTATTCCGCCGAGCTGCGCGCCGAACGCAAAGGGCGCAGCGGATCGGTCGTCGATGCCGACCCCGAGCGCTACGAGCGGTTCGGCGACGCGGCGATCGCGGCCATTCCGGCGGGCGCACGAAGCGGCGGCTGGGCGCGGCGGCGGATCGAAGGCAAGGCGCTGTCGGTGCTGCGGCTGGCCAAGGCCAGCGCGACCTATGCCGGCGGCGCCGATTACATCGTGTGGAAGATCAACCGCCACGCCGGGACCAAGATCGCGCTGACACCGTGGCAGCGGCGGCATCCGTTGCTCGGTGCCCTCAGCCTGCTGCCGCGGCTCCTCCGATCGGGCGCGATTCGCTAGGCGCCCGGGCCAGCGCCCCGGCGACCGCCGAGGCCAGGGCACCGACCGTGAACGGCTTGCGCAACAGCTCGAACCCGACCAGTTCGTCGCCCTCGCCATCGCCGACGTAGCCGGTGACGAACAGCACGGCGATATCCGGGCGACGCGCGCGCAACTCCCGGATCAGCTCGGGGCCGGTCATCTCGGGCATGATGACATCGGAGATGACGAGGTCGAAATCTTCGGCCGCGAACAGCCGCATGGCCTCGGCACCGCCGGAGCAGGACGCCGGCTCATAACCCAAATCCTCAAGCGCACCGACGGTCGCGGTGCGAACCCGGGGATCGTCCTCGACCAGGAGGATCCGCGCGCCAGCAACGATGACGTCCTTTTCGACCCGCTGCACGGCGGGATGGACCCGGACGTTGGCCGCCGGCTCGGCATCGGTGCGCGGTAAATAAATCGACACCGTCGTCCCCTTGCCGAGCTCGCTTTCGATGCCGACCTCGCCGCCCGACTGATGGGCGAAGCCGAAGATCTGGCTGAGGCCGAGCCCGGTACCCTTGCCCACCGCCTTGGTGGTGAAGAAAGGCTCGAACGCGCGGTCGATGACTTCCGCGGTCATGCCGCAGCCGCGGTCCTGGACCGCAATCCGAAGATATTCGCCAGCGCGGATGTCGCCGACCGAATTGGCGGCCATCGTCACATTTTTCGAGGTGATGACCAGCTTGCCATCGCCGTCCATCGCGTCGCGGGCGTTGACGGCGAGGTTGAGGATGGCGTTTTCGAGTTGGTGCGGATCGACGAATACCGGCCAGGCATCGCCATCGAGTTCGGTGGTCACCTGAATCCGCTCGCCGAGCGTGCGGTCGAGCAGATCGCCCATCGCGCCGACCAGGTTGGCGCTGTCGACATGCTCGGGCAGCAGTGGCTCGGAGCGGGCGAACGACAGCAAGCGGCGGGTCAGGGCCGCGGCGCGGGTCGCCCCCTCCATGGCATTGGCGAGGTGCATCTGAACTTCACGCCGCGGCCCGTTGAGACGCCGCCGGGCAAGGTCGATGCCGCCGACGACCACCGCCAGCATGTTGTTGAAGTCGTGGGCAATGCCGCCGGTCAGCTGGCCGACCGCCTCCATCTTCTGGACCTGGCGAAGTTGCGCCTCGGCCGCCATGCGGTCGACTGCTTCGGCCTTAAGCGCCTCGTTGGCGTTGCTCAGTTCCTGCGTCCGCTCGGCCACCGCTTGCTCGAGCGCCAGCGCGCGCTCGGCCTCGCTTTCGGCGACGCGGCGCGCTGCGGCGTTCTGACGCAGCGCCACGACCGCGACCGCGCCGAGGAAGATCGACAGCACGCCGACGATCAGCCCGAGCCAGCTGAGGAAGTCGATCAGCCGGTCTGCCTCGGCGGCGAACAGATTGGTTTGCGCGATGCGGCTGGCGAGCGAATCCTTCTCCGCATCGGCGATCTCGGCAAGCTTGGCGCGCAGGGCGGGGCCAGTCCTCGATTGGGCCGCGGCGTAATAATAGCCGGTCCCGCCGGCGCCCTTGCCCATGACAGTTGCGCGCGCGGCGAGCGCGAATTCGTCGCCGCGGCGCTGATATAATTGCTGGAGGACGAGGAGGCGCGGGCGCTGGTCGGATTCGGTGCGCAAGACCCGCGACAGCTCGGTGATCTGCTGACCGGCGAGGCGCCACTGGGCGTTGTAGATGTTGCCCGAGGTCTCGACCTTTTCGTCGAGGACGAAGCGGCCGAGCGCGGCTTCGGAGCGGGAGATGGTGGCGTCGAGGGTGCGCGTCAGCAGCGCGACATCATAGGCATGGCGTTCGCCGGCCAGGGCGCGGTCCCGGGCCTGGCTCGACATCGCCACCAGCCATACCATGCCCAGCAGGATGAGGGCCGCGCCAAGCGCGCCGGCGGCCGCGCCACCACGGCGCCAATCGAACCGTTGTTCGTCCCCCGACATCATGATGCCAGTCTACCCCTCCGATTCGCCGGGCGAAAGCCCCCGGGCCTCAGGCGATGCAGCCGGTGGCTCGGCCTGCCGCAGCGAACATGCCGAGGATCTGGTCGACCTGGGCGGCGCTATGCTCTGCGCACAGCGAGCAACGCAGCAGCGTCATGTTGCCTGGGGTCGCCGGCGGGCGGGCGAGATTGACGTAGAGTCCCTCGTTCAGCAGTGCTTCCCACATCGCCGCGCCGGTCTCCAGGTCGGGCATGATGACGGCGATGATCGCGGACTGGGGCGTGTCGGTGCCAAGCTGGAAGCCGAGCGCCTTCAGACCGGCGTGGAGCTTCTGCGAATTTTCCCACAGATGGGCGCGCTTGTCCGCGCCGTGCATCAGCTTGGCGATCGAGGTCGCGGCGGTGGCGACGACCGATGGCGGCAGCGAGGCGGTGAACACATAGGGGCGGCAAACGAGGCGGAGGATTTCGAACTTGGGGTGGTTGGAGACGCAGAAGCCGCCGACCGTGCCGACCGACTTGGAGAACGTGCCAATAATGAAGTCGACATCGTCGATCACGCCCTGGGCTTCGGCGACGCCGCGCCCATTCTCACCGATGAAGCCCATCGAATGGGCCTCGTCGACTAGCACCATCGCGCCGTGCGCCTTGGACACGGCGACCATTTCCTTGAGCGGGGCGAGGTCGCCGAGCATCGAATAGACGCCTTCGAGGACGACCAGGCAGCCGGCGCCTTCGGGCAACCGCTTGAGGCGTTTTTCGAGCGCATCGACGTCATTGTGGCGGAACGGGACGATGTTGGCGTTGCCCAGCGCGCAGCCGTCGTAGATCGACGCGTGGCTGTCGATGTCGAGGACGATGTAGTCCTCCTTGCCGGCAATGGTCGAAATGATCCCGAGATTGGCCTGATAGCCGGTCGAAAAGACCATCGCATGGTCCATCGCGTAAAAGGTCTTCAAGGCTTCCTCGCAGGCCTTGTGGCCGGCGTAGGTGCCGTTGAGCACCCGGCTTCCGGTGGTGCCCGAGCCGTAATCGTCGAGCGCCTTCTTGCCCGCGGCAATGACATCCGGGTCGAACGTCATGCCCATGTAATTGTAGGTGCCGAGGAGGATCGTCTCGCGCCCGTTGCACACCGCCACGGTCGGCGACAGGACCCGTTCCATGACCAGGTTGAAGGGATCGGTCAGGCCGGTCGAGAGCAGTCGCTCGCGGGTTTCAATCAGCGCGTCAAACTTGGAGAACAGGTCGCTCACGGAGCCGCTCAACCCTTCAATTTTTCGACCGCGTCGACCAGCTGGCCGACCGTCTCGATCTCGGCCTGCTGGTTCATGGTAATGAGAATGTCGAACTCATCCTCGATGGTGGCGACGAAATCGAGCACCGTCAGGCTGTCCCACTCGAGATCCTGGGCAAAGCGGGTCGAGTCCACGACCGCGATGCCCTTCTTGTTGAACGGCTCGATCAGGGATTTCACCCTGGCGTCGGTGTCGGCTCGGTCGGTCATGGCAGGCGTCCTAGTCGGGAGGCTGCGCTTTCGCAATCGATTGGGGCGGTAAAGAGGCGGCGGCACGACAGGGCTTGCGCTAAGGCCCGAAGCATATTCTGATGCGCGGCACTTGCCTGGGAGTGACGATGACCGACACAAAGCTGAAACTCGGCGACCCCGGCTATGAGTTCCCCAAAGAGGTGCACAACCTCATCATGGCTGCCAATAGCACCAACATCACCCTGTCCGGGATGGCCGACAGCAAGGCCTCGATCCTGCTCGGCGCCAGCTTCGTCGTCTTCTCTTTGTCGATCAGCGACATTGCCCAGGGCAAGGCGAGCACGCCGCTGCTGGTGCTGACGATGTTTTCGTTCATTGCCACCATTTTCGGCGTGCTGACGGTGCGTCCCAACCGGATGCGCAAGGCGGCCGCGCCGATCCCCGCCGACAAGGTCAACATCCTGTTCTTCGGCAGCTACATCGACTGCCCGCGGGAGGAATATGTCGACGAGATGATGCGCGTCCTGTCGAGCGAAGAGGAAACCTATCGCCGCCTGACCGGCGATCTGTGGGACCATGGACATGTCCTGCGCGACAACAAGTACAAGTGGTTGTACTGGAGCTACACCTTCTTCTTCTGGGGCATGATCATCACCGCCGCGGCCGTCGTCGGCCAGCTGATCTGGGACTCGGTCAAGGCCTGACCGGGTGGTCACCGCTTAAAGCCAGCCGGCGGCGCGGTACCAGGCGGCGGTGTCGGCGAGACCGGACAGAGTCGGGATTTGCGGACTCCACAGCGAGGGTGGCACGGCGCGACTCGTGGCGGCGACCCAATCGGGATGACAGAAATATGCGGCCCGGTCGGGGGTCAATTTGGCCGCGGCGCCGCGCATCATCCGGTCGACGCGGGCGGCGAGCTTCACCAGCAAGGCCGGGGCCGAGACCGTTCGCACCTTGCGCCCCACGGCATGACCGAGCGCGGCGGCGAATTCGCCGTGACTCCAGCCGCCGGGATGGCCGTCGTCGGGCTCAATCGTCAGGCCGGCCGAGGCGCTGGGCGCGGCGAGGGCGAGGAGCAAAGCGGCGAGGTCGTCGACGTGGATCAGCGACAGGCGGCCGCTCGGCGGGAGCAGGACGAGCCCCCGCGCGGCCATGCGGAACAGCTCCAGCGTCTCGCGGTCGCCGGGGCCGTAGACGGCGGGCGGGCGGACGATCACCGAATTGAGCGGGCTGGCGGCGACGAGGCTTTCCGAGCGCGCCTTGGACCCGCCGTAGAGCGACAGCTGCGGCTCGCGGGCGGCCAGCGAGGAGACGTGGACAAAGCGGGGGATGGCGGCCTGCTCGGCCGCCGCGAGGACCGCGCCGGTGCCGATGACATTGCCGCGCTCGAAGCCCGCGGCGTCAGGGGCGTTGATCAGACCGGCAACGTGGATCAGCGCGTCGGCGCCGTCGGCCAGACGGTCGAGGCTATGCTGGCGGTCGAGCGCGCCGTCGATCCATTCTACGCCGGCGCGGGTCGGTTGCGGACGGCGGGTGAGGGCACGAACCTCATGGCCGGCGGCCAGCGCCGCGTCGAGCAGGCGGCCGCCGACGAAACCGGTGGCGCCGGTGATCGCCAGCCTCAAAGCGGCGACCAGTCGCTGGCGGGCTCGCTCTCCTCGGCCGCCTCGGCGACCTCGCCGAGGGTGTCGAGGATGGCGTCGAGCAATGGCTCGACCCCGTCGCCGGTCGCGGCGGAGATGACGAACGGGTCGTGGCCGGCGGCCTTGGCGAGTTTCTTGGCGAGCTTGGCGAGGTCCTTGGCGTCGACCAGGTCGGCGCGCGACAAGGCGATCAGCTCGGGCTTGGCCTCCAGCCCCGCGCCATAAGCGGCGAGCTCGCCGCGGACGACCCGCCACGCCGCGAGCGGATCGTCGCCCGCGGCATCGACCAGGTGGAGCAGCACACGGGTGCGCTCGACATGGCCGAGGAAACGGTCGCCGATGCCGGCGCCTTCGGCGGCACCCTCGATCAGCCCGGGAATGTCGGCGAGGACGAACTCGCGGCCCTTGTGGCGGACCACGCCCAACTGCGGCTTCAATGTCGTGAACGGATATTCGCCGACCTTGGCGACGGCATTGGTGGTGCGGTTGAGGAAGGTCGACTTGCCGGCATTGGGCAGGCCGACCAGCCCGCAATCAGCCATCAGCTTCAAACGCAGCCAGACGTACATTTCCTCCGACGGCCAGCCGGTACCGTGCTGACGCGGGGTGCGGTTGGTCGAGGTCTTGTAGCTGGCGTTGCCGCGGCCGCCGTCGCCGCCCTTGAGGAAGTGGATGCGCTGTCCGACCGCGGTGAAATCGGCGAGCAGGCTGCGGTCCTCATCGTCGGCGAGGATCTGGGTGCCGACCGGAACCTTGATGACGAGATCCTTGCCGCCGCCGCCGGTGCGGTTGGAGCCGGAGCCGCCCTTGCCGCGAGGCGCGCGGAAATGCTGGGTATAGCGAAAATCGATCAACGTGTTGAGGCCGGCCACCGCTTCGAACACGATATCGCCGCCCTTGCCCCCCTCGCCGCCGTCGGGGCCGCCATATTCCATGAACTTTTCGCGCCGGAAGCTGACCGCGCCGGGGCCGCCGGCGCCCGAGCGGATGAAGATCTTGGCCTGGTCGAGAAAATGCATCGCGCGCCTTTAGGCGAAGCGGCGGCGAAAGCGAAGGGCGGGGTCCGTGACGCGTTAACGCGAACCACATCTTGGGCCGCTAGACCGGCCGCCGTCAGGAGACGGCGTCCCATGAAGTTCATTATGCTCAAGTCGCGCGGCGGCGACTATCTGGTCGTCGCGGAGAATGTCGCCTGGCTCCGCACGCACGAGAACGGCCAGACCAAGGTCGGCGTCGTCGGCGGGGATTCGCTGCTGGTCGCCGGCACCATCGAGGAAACCGCCGCGGCGATCCTCGCGGGGTAGGCTTGGCGCTGTCCGGACTACGCCTCGCCCCGGACCTTCCCCGCCAGCACAGCGATCACCTGCCTCACCGCGATGTCGCGGGCGGCGGTTCGGGGCAGGCCGCAGGCGCGGGCGACTTCGGCGCCGGCCAGGCTGTCGCCGATGGCGAGCAGGACGAGGCCGAGCGTGGCCTGGTCGAGCGGACGCTCGTCGCCGGGTTCGCTGATGTCGCCGACGACCTGGGCGATGGCCGCGACGACCGGCTCGAGCGCCTCGCGCTGGCGGGTGAGGACGACCCACGCCATCAATTCGCCGACGCGCTGCTCGTCGAACGCGTCGAACATGCCCTCGATGACGTCGCGTAGCCGCGCCTCGCCGCGGCGCATGCGGCCGATCGATCCGGTGATCGAACCGGCCACCTGATGGGCAATATCCTCGGCCAGCGCGCGGTGGAGGCCGGCGACCGAGCCGAAATGGTGGAGGACATTGGCGTGGGTCCGACCGATCCGGGCGGCAACCGCCTTCAGCGTGATTGCGGCGACACCGTCGTCGCGCAGCAGCGCCCGCGCGGCGCCGACCGCGGCGGCGCGACTCTCGTCCGGGGACAGGCGTTTACGAGATTGCAAGACTATTGACATTTATGTCAGCAAGACCCAGTTTTTGATGCCGACAGTCCTTGGAGTGGATCGATGAGCGCCGCAACCCTGACACAGACAAGTGCCGCCTCGGTGACGCCGGCGAACCTGATCATCACCCCGCGCGACCGGCGCTTCGGGCGCGGCGAGGCGACCCCGCGCTGGTGGCACGGCGGCAACCCTTATGCGAGCGCGCTGTACAATGCGCTGTCGGCGACCTTTCCCGAGGGCGAGGCATTCTTCGTCGACAGCGTGCGCAAGTTCCGTGACGGCACCGACGCCAAGCTGGCCGAGGACATCAAGAATTTCACGACGCAGGAAGTGGTCCATAGCCGCGAGCATCTGGCGTTCAACCGCCGCGCCGCCGACGCCGGATACGACCTCACCAAGCTGGAAGCGCAGGTCCATAAACGGCTTGAGCTGACCAAGACGCGTCCGCCGATCGCCAGTCTCGCGGCGACCATGGCATTGGAGCATTTCACCGCGATCCTGGCGCACGAACTGCTGGCCGACCCGCGTCATCTGGCGGGCGCCGACGTGGCGACCGCCGAGCTGTGGCGGTGGCATGCGAGCGAGGAGATCGAGCACAAGGGCGTCGCTTACGACACCTGGCTTCACGCGACCCGCGACTGGCCGCGAGCCAAGAGGTGGAAGGTCAAAGCCAGGGTGATGCTGTTCGTCACCCGCAACTTCGTCGTCGACCGCACCACGGGTGCGCTCGAGCTGCTGCGTCAGGACGGGATCACCGGCGTCAAGGCGTGGGCCGGCATATTGTGGTATGCGTGGGTGCGACCGGGCATGTTCCGCCGAATCTTCGGCGCCTGGGCGGCTTTTTTCCTGCCCAAATTCCACCCGTGGACGATCGACGACCGCCAGCTCATCGCCAACTATGAGGCCACGGCGCCGGTCGCCGGACCGGGGCGCAAGGTGCGACGCGCGGCTTAGCCTCCCTGCCGTTGGTGGATGGGTGGCGATTGCCCCTCCACCAGCTTCGCTGGTCCCCCTCCCCAGCTTTGCTGGGGAGAAATCAGGCCGCCAGGGCCTGGTCGCGGCTCACCAGCTGCAGGCGGTAAAGGCTGGCGGGGGTGTCTTCGCCGCGGGCGCAGCTGTGGCGCGGCGCGGTCAGGCCGGTGGCGCGGTAGCCGAGCTTCTCCAGCACCCGGGCCGACGCCGGATTGTCGAGGAACACCGACGCTTCGAGCCGCGGCAGGCGCAGCGCGCGGGCCATGGCGATGACCGCCAGCCCGGCTTCGGTGGCGATGCCGCGATTCCAGTGCGGGCGGGCGACCCAATAGCCCATCTCGACCGTGCCCGAGGGCCGCCGGCCAAGCCCGCAGGCGCCGACCAGCAGCGGCGCGCCGTCGGTCCGCTCATAGATCAGGCAGCTCGGCAGAGCGGGATCGTGTGGGCGGGCGAGGAAGGCGGCGGCTTCGGCCTTGCCATAAGGCCATGGCGCGGTGGCGAGGTTGCGGACGATCGTCTCGTCGCCGATGGCGCGGGCAAGCGCCTCCGCATCCTCGGCGAACCCCGGTCTCAGCAACAGTCTCTCGGTACGGGCGAACATCTTTCCCTCCTTTCCCCGAGCGCGCCCCTAGGCCCGCTTCGTGACAGTTTCGGGAGAAGATGAGGACCAATAGAAAAAGGGAGAGGAGGGGGCTGCCCTCTTCTCCCTTTTCAAGTCCGTCGTAGTGGACCTGACCTGGGCTGCCCCCTCTGGGAGCGGCCCGTCAGCGACCAATCCCCTATTCCGCCGCCGCCGGCATAATTGCCTCGACGTGGACGTATTTGCGGCCGAGCTTGCCGTCGCGAAACGCGACGCGGCCGTCGGTCAGGGCAAACAACGTATGGTCCTTGCCCAGGCCGACATTGTCGCCCGGATACCATTTGGTGCCGCGTTGGCGGACGATGATGTTGCCGGCGCGCACAGCTTCGCTGCCGAACTTCTTGACGCCGAGGCGCTTCGATTC
>JANLQS010000157.1:0-3480 GCA_031367995.1 Sphingomonas sp. | reverse complement strand
CGCGGCCGAATGGACGTCCTGCCCGCCGATGGCGAACCCCGGGACGGCCCGGGCGGCGCGATCGATCAACGTCGCCGGCAGGCACACAGCGACATCGACGGCGTCATGAGCGGCGGCGGCTTCGGCAATCGCCGCGACCTCGGCCAGATCCGCGGCGAGTCCGTGCATTTTCCAGTTTCCCGCCACCAGCTTGCGCCGCATGCCCCGCCCCTTCGCTCATTACCCGGCGGCTTCTTGCCGCCGCGTTGTGACGCCCCTAAAGCGGCCTTCCCATAAGTCAAAGCGCGAGCGTGAATCCCATGTTGTCTGCATTCCGGCGCCTGTCCAAGTCCAAGATCGGCACGACCATCATGATCTTGTTCCTGCTGGCCATCGTGGCGAGCTTCGCGCTGATCGACGTCGGCGGCATGCGGTCGAGCAATTTCGGGCTGGGCAGCGGGACCCTGGCCAGCGCCGGGTCCGAGCAGGTCACCGAGCGCGACCTCAGCGACATCTTCAGTCGGGCGCTGAGCGAACGCCGCAAGCAGCAACCCGAAGCGACCCCGGCAACGCTGGCCGGCGACTTTGATCCGCTGGTCGACCAACTGATCAACGAGCGGGTCCTCGCCGCCTTCGCCACAAAGCAGGACGTGCTTCTGTCGAAGCGGCTGATCGACGCCGAAATCGCCAAGATCCCCGGCACGCGCGGATTGGACGGCAAGTTCAGCGACCAGGCCTATCAGAACTGGCTTGGGCAGCAGCACCTGACCGACCAGCTGATCCGCCGCCTGATCGCGTCCGACATCGTCCAGCGGCTGATCATTCCGCCGGTCGCGGTCAATGCCCGCATTCCGGTCGGCGTGGCGACGCCGTATGCGTCGATGCTGCTCGAGCAGCGCCAGGGCGAGGTGGCGCTGGTCCTGACCGACGCCTTCAAACCCGGGCTGAGCCCCAGCGCCGGCGACCTCCAGGCCTATTACGACCAGAACAAGGCGCGCTACACCGTGCCCGAACAGCGGGTACTGCGAATGGCCGTCATCGCCGCCGATACCGTCACCGTGCCGCCGCCGAGCGAGGCCGAAATCGCCGCTTATTACAAGGCCAACGCCGCCACCTATGGCGGAGTCGAGAAGCGGGTCATCAGCCAGGCCGTGGTCCCGGCCAAGGCGCTGGCCGACAGCATCGCTGCGCGCGCCCGCGGCGGCGCGCCGTTCGCCGCCGCCGCCGCGCCCGCCGGGCTCAGTGCCGAGGACGTCAGCGTCGGCCCGCAGAGCCGCGCCGAATTCGCCAATCTGGCGGGCGCGCAGGTTGCCGCGGCGGTATTCGCGGCGCCTTCGGGCGCGGTCATCGGGCCGGTCAAGTCCGACCTTGGCTGGCACGTCGTCAAGATCGATGCGATCCAGGCGCCGACGGCGGCCTCGTTCAACGCCGCGCGCGCCGATATCGTCGCCAAGCTGAGCGCCGAAAAGCGCAAGAATGTATTGTCCGATACGGTCGGCAAGGTCGAAGATCTGATCGCCAACGGATCGAGCCTGCCCGAAGCGGCCGCGGCTTTCCACCTGACGCTGACCGACACGCCGCCGATCACCGCCGCCGGCACCGCCCGCAGCGACCCCGCGTTCAAGTTCGCGCCCGAGATGCTGCCGGCGCTGAAGTCCGGGTTCGAGCTGTCCCAGCAGGACGATCCGGTGGTCGAGGAGATGACCGGGGGCAAGGGCTATGTGCTGGTCGGGGTCGGCCGCATCGTGCCCGCAGCGCCGGCTCCGCTGGCTGACATCCGCGATCGCGTGACCGCCGACTGGGTGCAGAAAAAAGCCGCCGAGCTGGCCCGCGCCAGCGCCGCCGGGATCGCCGCCAAGGTGGCGCGCGGTGTGCCGCTGGCGCAGGCCACCGCCGAAGCCGGCAAGGGCGCGGTGCCGCCTCGCCCGCTGACCGCGCGACGGATCGACATCGCCCGCGCCAACGCCAATATCGCGGCCCCGGTCAAGATGCTGTTCGCGCTTGGCGAGGGCAAGAGCCGGATGGTAGCCGACCCCCAACAGCGCGGCTTCTACATCGTCCGCAACGTCAAGATTACCCCGGGCAACGCTGGATCGAACCCCAGCCTGATCAGCCAGGTCCAGGTCTCGTTCCAGCAGGCATTGGGTCAGGAACTGGCCGAACAATTCCTCAGCGCGGTCAAGAAAGAGGTCGGCGTGCGCCGCGACGACAAGGCGATCGCGGCGGCCAAGCTGCGCCTGACCCAGGCGAGCAACTAAAAACGGCGGTGGCCCCGCCCCGGCTGCTGCTGATCGACAATGTCGACAGCTTCACCTTCATGCTGGCGGATTATCTGCGGCAGGCGGGCGCCGAAGTCGCAGTGGCGCGGAACGATGCGCTGACCGTCGCCGAGGCGCTCGACGCCCTTTATGACGGGGTCGTCATTTCGCCGGGCCCGGGGCGGCCCGAAGAGGCCGGGATCGCGGTCGCGCTGGCTGGCGCCTGCATCGCGGCGCGCAGGCCCTTGCTCGGCGTGTGCCTCGGCCATCAGGCGCTGGCGCAGGCGTGCGGGTCGGCGGTCGAGCGGACGCCGCCGATGCACGGCAAGGTCGCCAGCGTCCGCCACGACGGCAGCGGGCTGTTCGCCGGTCTGCCGTCGCCATTTGCCGCAACCCGCTATCATTCCCTGGCCGTGGCGCGGCCCCTGCCGCCGCTGATCGCCAACGCGTGGAGCGAGGACAAGACGGTGATGGCCATGCGCCACGCCACCGCACCGGCGCACGGGGTCCAGTTCCATCCCGAGAGCGTCGCCAGCGAGCAGGGCGTGGCGCTGCTCGCGGCGTTCGTCGCCTTGGTTCGCGGCGAGGCTTGACGTTCCGACCGGCGTTGCCTACACGTTCTGGGTTCGTTCCCATGACGGAGATTATTATGCTCACCGCCAAGCAGAATGAGTTGCTCCGCTTCATCCATGACCGGCTCGCCAAGGACGGGGTCAGCCCGAGCTTCGACGAGATGCGCGAGGCGCTCGATCTCAAGTCCAAGTCGGGCGTCCACCGGCTAATATCGGCGCTCGAGGAACGCGCCTTCATCCGCCGGCTGCCCAACCGCGCCCGCGCGCTGGAGGTGCTGCGCATGCCCGACGCGGCGATGCCGGCCGGGGCTTCAGCGGCGCCGCCGGCGCCGCGCATTGTGCTTCCGGCGGCCGCCAACGACGTCATCGAGATCCCTCTGCATGGCCGCATCGCCGCCGGCACGCCGATCGAGGCGCTGCAGGGGACCGAGGGCTTCGCGGTGCCCGCCGCCTTGCTCGGCCCGGGCGAGCATTTCGCGCTCGAGGTGTCGGGCGATTCGATGGTCGACGAGGGCATTCTCGACGGCGACTTCGCGCTCATCCGGCGGGTCGAGACCGCCCGCGACGGGGAAATCGTCGTCGCCCTGATCGACAGCGAGCAGGCGACGTTGAAGACCTTCCGCCGCGAAGGGCAGATGATCCGTCTCGACCCCGCCAACCGCCAGTATGAG
>JANLQS010000155.1:0-3735 GCA_031367995.1 Sphingomonas sp. | reverse complement strand
GCGCGCAGGAAGCTGGCATCGAGCGCATAGCGCGGGAAGTTGAAATTGTCGGGATCGCCGCCGAACTGCTCGGCGCGCGACTCGGGCGCCCAGACGATCCGCACGTCGCTATATTTGCGATAGGTGTAGAGCTTGTACTGGCCGCCGCCGTAGAGCGGGACGACCTGGCAGCGGGTCTTGGCGGTGTCGGTGCAGCCGGCCGCCTCGATCGCCGCAATGGCGGCGGTGCGCGCCTTGACCGCGGCCATCCCGGTGGCGCCGCCGATCGCGCCCTTGACCTCGCCGGTGACGTCGCGGATCGCGCTGACCACCTCGGCCTGCTGACCCGGGCACAAGGTTTCTTCGGCCCGGCCGTGGGTGACGATGCCGGCCTTGAGGAGGTCGCGCTTGGCCGTCGACAGGTCCTGCAGGCAGCCGGCGACGCAATGGTGGTTGGTCAGGATCAATCCCTCGCCGGAGACGAAGCTGGCCGAACAGCCGCCGGTCAGCCGCACCGCCGACGCGCGCACCCGGTCGAGCCACGCCTGGTCGGGCGCCCAGCCATAATCGGCGCGCATCTTGGCGGCGGGGAAGGCATCGAACGTCCACATTCCCTCGTCGGCGCGGGCGGCGGCGAGCGGGAGCGAAATGGCGGTGGCGAACAAGGCGGCGCGACGGACGATCAGACCCATGACATTGTCTCCTCAGTGATTGGAGCGGACTGTGCATGAAAAAGGGCCCGGCGCAACCGCCGGGCCCTCACTGCCGCAAGACGAAGGGGATTAGCCCGCCTTGTGCATTTGCATCATCATCTTGTGCGCGGCGCGCCGCTCGTCGGGGGTCAGCCGGCCGTCGCGATTGGTGTCGGCGCGGTCGAAATGCTGGAGCGCGGTCGCTGTCGCTTCCTGCAGCGAGACGCGGCCGTCCTTGTTGGCGTCGGCCATCTTGAGCATATTGCCGCCCATCATCCGGCCCATGCCCATGCCGTGCATGCGCATGCCTTCGCCCATGCCCATTTTGCCGTCGCCATTCATGACGACGCGCTGCTCGATGCGCAGCTCGCGGCCCTTGGCGAACTCGTCGCGGCTGAGCTTGCCGTCCTTGTTGGTGTCGAGCCGGTCGAACGCGACGTTGGGGTCGCGCATGGCGTGATCGCCCATCATCTGCCCGCCCATCGCATGATCGCCCATGCCCTCATGCATGCGCATCTTCATGCCGGCGTGGGCAGTTTGCATTTCGGCCTGGGTGACGAAGCCGTCGTGATTGGCGTCGACCTTGGCGAAATGGGCCTGGACCATGGCCTGGACCTCGGCCCGGGTCATCACTTTGTCGGCCATCATCATGCGCATCGGCGACACCGGGGCGACGTGAACGACGGGCGGAACGGGCGCCACCTGGACGGCCTGGGCCATCAGTGGAACAGCGGCGGCGGTCGCCAAAGCGGCGACGATCAACTTGTGAATCATTGGAAGCTCCTCATGATTTATTGATCCAGTCCTACTCGCCGCTTCCTGTATCGCGCTTGAATGGCGAAGGCGGCGGTGGCAAGGCGCGCGGCGCGTTTGCAAGCCTCAGCGGAGTGACAATGGCCGATACGATTCGCCGCGTGGTGCTGGCTTTCTCGGGCGGGCTGGACACCAGCGTGATCCTGAAATGGCTGCAGCAGACCTATGCCTGCGAGGTGGTCACGTTCACCGCCGACCTCGGCCAGGGCGAGGAACTTGGCCCGGCCAAGGCCAAGGCCGAGCTGATGGGGGTTCGCCCCGAGCATATCTTCATCGACGATCTGCGCGAGGAATTCGTCGCCGATTATGTGTTCCCGATGATGCGCGCCAACGCGCTCTACGAGGGCTTGTATCTGCTCGGCACGTCGATCGCCCGGCCGCTCATCGCCAAGCGCCAGATCGAGATCGCGCGGGCGGTCGGCGCCGATGCCGTCAGCCACGGCGCCACCGGCAAGGGCAACGATCAGGTGCGGTTCGAACTCGGCTATTATGCGCTCGCGCCCGACATCAAGGTCATCGCCCCGTGGCGCGAATGGGATCTGACCAGCCGCACCGCATTGATCGATTTCGCCGAGAAGAACCAGATCCCGGTGCCGAAGGACAAGCGTGGTGAAAGTCCGTTCTCGACCGACTCCAATCTGCTCCACACGTCGAGCGAGGGGAAGGTGCTGGAAGACCCGTGGGCCGAGGTGCCCGACTATGTCTATTCGCGAACCGACGATCCGGTCGCCGCGCCCGACCTGCCCGAAGAGATCACGGTCGAGTTCAAGAGCGGCGACGCGGTTGCGGTCAACGGCGCGGCATTGTCGCCGGCGATGCTGCTGACCAGGTTGAACGCGCTCGGCAAACGCCACGGCATCGGCCGCCTCGATCTGGTCGAGAACCGCTTCGTCGGGATGAAGTCGCGCGGCCTGTACGAAACCCCGGGCGGGACGATCCTCCACGCCGCGCATCGCGCGATCGAGCAATTGACCCTCGATCGCGGCGCGGCGCATTTGAAGGACGAATTGATGCCGCGCTATGCGGGGTTGCTCTACAACGGCCTGTGGTTCAGCCCCGAGCGCGAGATGCTGCAGGCGGCGATCGACCATAGCCAGGCACGGGTCGAGGGCGAAGTGCGGATGAAGCTGTTCAAGGGCGGCGTCCATGTCACCGGGCGGCGCTCGCCGATGAGCCTGTACAGCGAAAAGGTCGTGACCTTCGAAGACGATGCCGGCGCCTATGACCAGCGCGACGCAGAGGGGTTCATCAAGCTCAATGCTCTGCGGCTGCGTCTGCTCGGGCGGCGCGACCGCGCTTGAGCGTCACCGACGCCTTGCTCGCCGCGCCGTTCGTCGCGCACGAGGCCGCGCCCGAACCGCTGCCGCCTGGAACCCCGCGGCCGTGGTGGGAGAGTCGGCCGTTCGTCGTGGCGATGATCCTCATCGCGTTCGTGCCGTTGCTCTATCCGCCGATCCCGCCGCTGGTCGATCTGTTCGGCCATATGGGGCGGTTCCGCGTCGCGCTCGACATCGACAGCAGCGCGGCGCTTGGCCAATGGTATCAATATCGCTGGCTGCCGATCGGCAACCTTGGCGTCGACCTGCTGGTCAACCCGCTGGCCAGGCTGATCGGGCTGGAGCCGGCGACCAAGCTGATCGTCATGCTCATCCCGCCGCTGACGGTGGCCGGGATGCTGTGGGTGGCGCGCGAAGTCCACAACCGCCTGCCGCCGACGGTCGCCTTCGCCTTGCCGCTGGCGTTCAGTCATCCGTTCCTGTTCGGGTTCGTCAATTTCGCTTTGTCGATGGCGTTGGCGATGCTCGGGCTCGGGCTGTGGCTGCGGCTCGGGCGCAAGGGCAAGTCGCGGCTGCGCGCGCTGCTGTTCGTGCCGATCAGCTTCATCGTCTTCTTCACCCACACGTTCGGCTGGGGGACGCTCGGCCTGATGTGCTTTTCGGCCGAAGCGGTGCGGCAGCACGATCGCGGCTTAAGCTGGTGGCAGGCGGCGTTGCGCGCGGCCTATCACGCCAGTGCCATGGCGCTGCCGGCGGCGGCGATGATATTGTGGCGGACAGAGGCCGGCGGGGGCCTCACCACCGGCTGGTTCGCGTGGGCTCAGAAGGGCGATTATCTCGCCCGCATCCTGCGCGACCGCTGGCAGTGGTGGGACATCGCCTGCGCCATGGTGGTCTACGCCGTGCCGCTGCTGGCTTTGGTTCATCGTCGCCTGGCCCTGTCGCGCAACCTCGCTTTCTCGGCGCTGATGCTG
>JANLQS010000148.1:0-6362 GCA_031367995.1 Sphingomonas sp. | reverse complement strand
GCCATCGGCTCGATCCTGCTCGACAAGGACGACCCGTCGAAAATCCTCGCCCGCTCGCGCGAGCCGATCCTGGCGGCGTTCGACCAGGACCGCGACGGCTATGTCCCCAACGTCGTCTATACCTGTGGAGCCATGCGGGTCGGCGATTTGTTGTTCCTGCCGTACGGGCTGGCGGATTCGTCGGTCGCCTTCGCTTTCATCCCGATGGCGGAGATGATGGCCCGGATGGAGTAGGACGAACGCCCATGATCACCCGGCTCCCGACCCGCATCGTCGACAAGCCTTGGGGCGTGATCGGGATCGACCCCAAGTACGGCGCCGACCCGGCGCGCAAGGTCGGCGAAATCTGGTTCGAGGCGCCCGCTCACCGCCCGCTCAGCGTGATGGTCAAATATCTGTTTACCAGCGAGCGATTGTCGGTCCAGGTCCACCCCAACGATGCCGAGGCCAGGGCGATGGGCCTTCCCAGCGGCAAGGACGAATGCTGGGTGGTTCTCAGCGCCGGGGCCGACGCCGAGCTGGGCATCGGCACCAGGACGGTGATGACCGCCGACGCGCTGATCGCCGACGCCAAGGACGGATCGATCGTCGACGACATCGACTGGCGGCGGCCGAGTAAAGGTGACTTCATCTACAATCCGGCGGGGACGGTCCATGCGCTCGGGCCGGGGCTGGTGGTGATGGAAATCCAGCAGTCGGCCGACGTCACCTTCAGGCTCTACGACTACGGCCGCGACCGCCCATTGCACCTCGAGGAAGCGCGGGCGGTGGCCAAGCCGCGGCCGCATCACAACCCGCTCGACGGGCCGATCGACCGCGCTCGCTCCGAAGTGCTGGCCGACGAAGGCGCGTTCGGCTGCGCCTGGTGCCACCAGTCGCCCCCCGCCCTCCCCTACACCCGCGACCTCCAGGTGCTGCCGGTCGACGCGGCGATGGAGATTGGCGGCGAGACGGTGAAGCCGGGCGAAAGCGTGCTGTTCGACGGCGACGCGGCAAGCCTGAGGTCGGAGGGCGATTTCGTGCTGGCCTGGGCGCGCTGAGCGGTGGCGCGTTTGGTAGCGGAGGAGGGACTTGAACCCCCGACACGCGGATTATGATTCCGCTGCTCTAACCAGCTGAGCTACTCCGCCCCACAGGCCGACGGCCGCGTGGGCCGCCGGCGATGATTCCGGGCTGTCCGCGAGGGGACGCGGGCGAGCCTATAGGGTCACGGCCCGACAGCGTCAATCAAGTCCAAGGGCGCTGGCGGAACCGCGCGGCGGCGCCCTCGTTCAGTCGAATGAACAGGAGACGAAGCCGACATGGAACCCGCAACCCCGATCGACATGCTGTGCCGCATCATCCTGCGCGCCCGCGAATATGAAGCGCAGGTGCCGACCGACTATGACGGCGGCGAGGCGCCCGAGAATGTCGATGGCGAGGATGGCGAAGCGCTGTCGGTGCTCGACGATTCGATCAACGACAGCGTCGAGGAGGAATTGACCGCGGCGTTCGAGGATCTCGCCGACGATCAGCTGGCCGAAGTGCTGGCGTTCTGCTGGGTCGGCCAGGGTACCTATGAGGCGGCCGACTGGGAGGAAGCGCTCGAAGAAGCCGGCGAGGAAAATAACATCATCGAGGCGCTGATGGACATGCCGATGCTGCCGTCGGTGCTCGAGGCCGGGATGGCGGCATTCGATCTGAACTGCAACGCCGTCGGCGATTTGAGCTAGGCGCCCCTGAACGCAAAACGGCCAAGGCACTGCCACGGGCCGCCGAGGTAGCGGTGAAGCGCGAGCGCGGCGATGCCCAGCGGCCGGGGGCGGAAATCGCGCAGCAGATCGGCCAGCAGGGCCTGCGCGTCCGCTGATTTTACCTTATTCTGGATGGTGACATGGGCGCGCCAGCCATCGGCGTCCTGCGCCGTCAGGCTGCCGTGGAAATGATCGGCGAGGTGGGCGCGAAGGGCGTCGAGGCCGGGGGAGCGGACGCGGAAGGCGACGCCGTGCCCGAGGCTGTAGGGCGGATCGAGCATCGCCGCGGGCGCCGCATCGGCGGCAAGGCGGGCGAGGTGACGCTTGAGCTCGGCTTCGGCCGACGGCGGCAAAGCGTGGAACAGTGTCAGATGCGCCGGCAGCAAATTGCGTTCGGGAGGAAAATGAGCGCGCCGCAGCATGTCGAGCGCGGCGAAATCGGCGGGCGCGAAGTCGGCGGCGACGATCAGCGCGCCGCTCACCGGCCCGGCCAGTCGTCGGCGGCGAGTTCGGGCAGGCCATCGACGGTTGATGCGGAGATGTGGATCGCTTCGCCGTCGATACTGGCGGCGGACCAGTCGAGGCGGCGGAAGCGTTCGCCGACGCCGGCGACCCCGCCTTCGGCGATGACCAGATAGGACAAGCCCCCGCTGCGTTGCCCGATCATCGCGTCGATGCTGTTGCCGAGCGGCTGGCCGCCCGCGCCGACCAACCTGGCCTTGCCGAGCAAGGAAGCGGGGAACAGGGTTTCGCCGGGCAGCGCCTCGCTTCTCGCCGCGGCACGCTCCCCGCCCTCCTCGATCAGCACCTGCCGGCCGAGCCAGCGCCACATGCCGAACAGGTTGAGCAGGGACAATATGACGTTCTGCCACACCAGGTTCGGCTGGCCGGTCGACAGGCCCAGGACCAGCCAGGCGATCGAGCCAATCAGGAACACGCCGAAGCCCCAACCGGTGATGCGGCTGCCGAGATTGGACGCGGTCATCAACGCGGCGACGGTGGTGGCGATAGGCGCGACCCAAATGGCGATATTTTCCATGGGGTAGGCAACCGGCGAGCCGGTGCTTGTATCCCTGCGAAGGCAGGGATCCAGACTGGGCCCCCGCCTTCGCAGGGGCACATTCCTAAATCTCCACCTGACTGCCGAGTTCGACGACGCGATTGGTGGGTAGCTTGAAGAACTCCATCGCGCTTTCGGCGTTGCGCAGCATCCAGGCGAATAATTTCTCGCGCCAAATCGCCATGCCCGGGCGCGACGAGGCGATCAGGGTCTGGCGGGCAAGGAAGAAACTGGTGTCCATCATCTTGCACGACGGGCCGCATTTCTCGATCTTGGTGAGTTCGGCGGGGACGTTGATTTCCTCCATGAAGCCGTAGCGCAGGATGACGCGGAAGAAGCCCTGCCCGTAATCCTTGGTCTCGATCCTTTTTTCGAGCGCCACATAAGGCACGTCCTCGATGCGCACGGTGAGCAGCATGATCCGCTCGTGCAGCACCTTGTTGTGCTTGAGATTGTGCAGCAGCGCGTGGGGCACGCCCAACATCGACGTGGTCATGAACACCGCGGTACCGGGGACCCGCGCGGCGGAGGCGGCAGCGGACTTGATGAACACCTCGATCGGCAGGCTGGCCTCGGCCATGCGGTCGATCATCAGCTTGCGCCCACGCGCCCAGGTGGTGAGGAAAGTGAAAGCGATGGCGCCGACCAGCAGCGGGAACCAGCCGCCGGCCGGGACCTTGAGCAGGTTGGCGCCGAAGTAGAGGATGTCGATGGTGAAGAACAGCACCAGCAGCGGCAGCGACTTCCACAACGGCCATTTCCACAAAGTGGTGAAGACGACCGAGATCAGCACCCCGTCGATGAGCATCGCGCCGGTCACCGCGATGCCATAAGCGGCAGCGAGGTTGGACGAGGATTTGAAGGTCACGACGAGGAAGATGACCATGATCATCAGCGTCCAGTTGATCATCGGGATGTAAATCTGCCCGGCGGCATGTTCGCTGGTGTGGGTGATCCTGAGGCGCGGGATAAAGCCCAGCTGGATCGCTTGCTGAGTAACCGAGAAGGCGCCCGAAATGACCGCCTGGCTGGCGATGATCGTCGCCATGGTGGCGAGGATAACCAAAGGCAGGCGGAACATTTCGGGGGCGAGAAAGAAGAATGGGTTCTTGACCGTTTCCAGCGCCTGGACCGGATCCTGCGCCAGCAGCATCGCGCCCTGCCCCATGTAGTTGAGGAGCAGTGCCGGCATGACGAAGAACAGCCACGACACGCGGATCGGGTTACGGCCGAAATGACCCATGTCCGAATAAAGCGCCTCGGCCCCGGTCACGGCGAGGACCACGCTGCCCATGCCGATGAACGCCGGGAGCGGCTCGTCGAGGAAGAATTCGACCGCGTTCCACGGATTGAGCATCTCGTAGAGCACCGCCGGGAAGGTCAGGATGTGCATCACCCCGAGCACCGCCAGCGTGGCGAAATAGAATAGCATGATCGGCCCGAACAGCAGCCCGACCTTGGCCGTGCCGCGCGACTGGATGGCGAACAGCCCGACGAGGATCGCGATCGCGGTCGGGATGACGTAAGGCGCGAAGCCGGGCTGGACGGTGGTCAACCCCTCGACCGCCGACAGCACCGAGATCGCCGGGGTGATCATGCTGTCGCCATAGAATAAGGCTGTGGCGAACACCCCGAGCATGACGATGCCGGCGGTCCATTTCTTCTTCTCTCCGCCGGTCACCGATCGGTTGATCAACGCCAGCAAGGCGAGGCTGCCGCCTTCCCCCTTGTTGTCGGCGCGCATGATGACCGTGACATATTTGATCGAGACGATGATCATCATCGACCAGAAGATCAGACTCAGGACCCCGAAAATGTGGAGCGAGTCGGGGCGCAGCGTATGGTGCCCGGCAAAGGTCTCGCGGAAGGCATAGATCGGCGACGTGCCGATGTCGCCGAAGACGATGCCGATGGCGCCGACGGCGAGCTTGGGCAGCGATCCCTGGACATGCGCTCGCGGCTGGGCCTCCGGCGATACGGCCTCGGCGACGCCGGTAGGGGAAATGCTCATGCGTCAGAAACCCTCGAAGCGCCGGACAGCGCGGCGGGCCGCACTAGCACCGCCAAAAAGGCGCTGCAATCGGTCCGAGGCGCGGCTATAGGGCAGCCAAATCCCATCATGGAGCAATTGTCATGCGCGTCGGTGTGCCCAAGGAAATCAAGAATCACGAATATCGCGTCGGACTGACCCCCGCCTCGGTCGCCGAACTGATTGCCGCGGGGCACGAAGTCAACATTGAGACCAAGGCCGGGATGGGCATCGATTTCTCCGACGCCTCCTATGAAAAGGTCGGCGCCAAGATCCTCCCGACTGCCGCCGAGGTGTTCGCGCAAAGCGACATGATCGTGAAGGTCAAGGAGCCGCAGCCGGGCGAGATCGCGATGCTCGAGCCGCGCCATATCCTGTTCACCTACCTCCACCTCGCCGCTGACAAGCCGCAGGCCGAGGGCCTGATGAAATCGGGCGCGACCTGCATCGCCTATGAAACGGTGACCAGTCGCTCGGGGGCGCTGCCGTTGCTCAAGCCGATGAGCGAAGTCGCCGGGCGGATGTCGATTCAGGTCGGCGCGCACTACCTCGAAAAGGAACAGGGCGGGCGCGGCGTGCTGCTGGGTGGCGTGCCGGGCGTGGCCCCCGCGAAAATCGCGATTCTCGGCGGCGGCGTGGCCGGTATCAATGCCGCGCAAATGGCCACCGGCCAGCGCGCCGACGTCACCATCTATGACATCAACAACGACCGGCTGGCCGAGCTCGACATGCACTTCGGCTCGACCATCAAGACCGCGTTCGCGTCGAAGGCGGCGATCGCCCAGGCGGTCAAGGAGGCCGAAGTGGTGATCGGCGCCGTGCTGGTGCCCGGCGCGGCGGCGCCCAAGCTGGTCACGCGCGAGATGCTGAAGACGATGAAGCGCGGCAGCGTGCTGGTCGATATCGCCATCGACCAGGGCGGCTGCTTCGAGACGTCGAAGCCGACGACCCATGACGACCCGGTCTACACGATCGACGGGGTGATCCATTATTGCGTCGCCAACATGCCCGGCGCGGTGGCGCGGACCAGCGCTTTCGCGCTGAACAATGCGACCCTGCCGTTCGCGCTGAGGATCGCCAACCTCGGCGCTGAAAAGGCGATGGCCGAGGACCCGCACCTGGCGATGGGGTTGAACGTGTCGGGCGGGAAAATCCGCCACGAAGCGGTGGCCGAGGCACTCGACCTGCCGTTCGTTCCCGCCTGAGCTAGGGCCGAGGCGCGGCGGGCAGCGGTTGGCCGCCAGCAATCGCCAGCAAGGCATCCTCGACCATCGGCCGCCAGCTGGCGTCGGCGGGGGCGTCGGCAAGCAGCGCACGCCATTGGGCAGCGCCCTCCTCGACCTCGCCCGAGCGGATCATCGCCAGCCCGCGGAAGAAGCGCGGCGCGGGCACGCGCGGAGCAAGCTCCGCGGCGCGATCAAAGGCGAAGGCCGCGGCGGGGGTATAGCCGCGGGCATGATCGCTCAGCGCATTGCCGAGCCCGACCCACAAGGCATAGTCGCGCGGATGTTGGCGCACCGCCGAGCGCAGCAGCCCGACC